>DATLBB010000210.1:0-36989 GCA_035527155.1 Sedimentisphaerales bacterium | reverse complement strand
GAACTCATCGCCCGCTTCGCTCACCACCTTGCGCTGGTGTGGAACCTCGGCGAAGAAAATACAAATACCACCTCGCAGCGAAAGGCGTTCTGCCGCTATATTAAAGAGGTTGACCCTTACGGCCACCCAGTCGTTATGCATACCTACCCCGGCAAATATGAGGAGTTTTACAGTCCATTGTTAGGCTACGAGTACTTTGACGGCCCTTCGCTTCAGACAAACGATACGCACGCCCAGACGGTGAAATGGCTCGACCGCTCGACCTCTGCAGGCCGACAATGGTTCGTTAGTCTGGACGAAATCGGCCCCGCCCACACCGGTGTCAAGCCGGATAAAGATGACTTTTGGCACAATGAAGTCCGGAATAAACATTTGTGGGGACATCTGATGGCCGGCGGAGCAGGCGTCGAATGGTACTTCGGATATAAATTCGCCCACAACGACCTTAATTGCGAAGATTGGCGCAGCCGGGAGCACATGTGGGAGCTTACCCGCTACGCATTGGAGTTTTTCCACGGACATCTGCCGTTTACCGAAATGAGCCACAATGACAAACTGACCTCGGCCAAGGACGATTACTGCTTTGCCAAAACCGGCAAGATTTACGCTATATACCTGCCAAAGGGCGGCACGACACACCTCAACCTTGGCAACAGTTCCACTACCTTCACTGTCCACTGGTACAATCCTCGCAGCGGTAGTCCACTGCGAACAGGTACGGTCGCGGCAGTTTCCGGTCCCGGCTCGGTCGCCATTGGACATTCGCCGCAAGATACCAATAAAGACTGGGTCGCCTTGATAAAGGTAAAAAGATAAGACCTGGCAATAGATAGAAAATATGAAGGGCTGCAAGCGACGAACTTACAGCCCTTTTGTTGTGAATTCGGGTATCGTTTAGAGAGCTAACGCCGGTCGTGTGGAACGGTAACGGTTGCGCTTCGAACAGCAGCATTTCCACAGTCGTCCACGGCCTGATAGGTTATAGTGTAAAGTCGGTCATTGCCGGTCCCACTGCGTTCAGACCTTAGATAGATAGTGCCGTCATCACCTATCTGAATATCATCGGCAGTGTGCCCATCACCGATGGTGTTATCGCCTTCGTTCATCACGATGCTGACAAGTAAAACATCCGGCGATGCATCACATTCGTCGCTTACCGTCCAGGATGGAGTAATCTTGACCATCTTATGGGTTGGGGGCCACAGGACAGTGGGTGTAATGGAGAACTCGAATTCAGGCGGCGTTGTGTCGACGATGGTGAATGTGGCCGTCGTCGTGGCGGTATTGCCGTATTCATCCTCGGCGGTCCATGTCACCGTTGCTGAGCCGGTCGCACCGCATTCGTTCGGGATGCCCACAAAGTCGTTCGTAATCGTAACGCTTCCGCACTTATCGACAGCGGCTACACCGGCCAGCCAGGCATTCAGCTCAGCTACATTGTAGTTCCCATCGCACTCAACAGTTAAATCCTGCGGGATGGTCGTGAATACAGGCTGGGTCGTGTCCTGAATAACGATGGTTACCTCGTCGACATCAGACGCCCCTGCCCTATCGATTACTTCGAGGATGATAATGTGTTCACCGAATGAGAGGTTGCAGTCTATAATCCGGCCGCTTCCAATGAAGACATCGGCGTTTGGAGCACATGGATCGACTTTATGCCAATCAAAATAGACTATATCGTCATTGGTGCCGGGCGTAGAATCGGCGTCGCTTGAGCCGGAGGCATCGAGCGTGGCAGCCGCTCCCCAGGGAGCTTGTGCCTCAATTATCTGGTCGGGGCCGGCATCGGCGATGGGAATGTGATTGAACTCGTAAGCACCCATATCGATTCGACCTGCGATTACGCGGGGCTTGCCGTCGAGGTCGGTCTCGTTAGGTTCGGCTACGTAATCCGGATCGCCGGCGTTTATGCAAGGCGAATCCGGCTGCAAGCGATAGTCGGGCGACTCATAAACCTGCCGGATTTCTTCAGCAGATAAAGCTCTGTCGTAGATTGCGACTTCGTCGATTTTGCCGTTGAAATATAAACCATCATCTCTGGCGCCAATCAGTAAAGGCCTAATATTACCCGTCGGCGTTTTAGTAAACGTGGTGTCGGCCCATTTGCCGGCATCAACGCCATCAATGTAAAAGTCAGGAACTTTATTTTCGACTCTTACTACAACATGATGCCACTCACCGAGAGAAATTCTTGTACGGCTGTAAACACGTTCATGTCTAAGGGCATCCGCTCTAACGAAAGCCAATTGAGGTTCGGCACTCGTATTTGTCCGAAAATCAAAGGGATTATCTCGAGGTCCACCGCGCACACACTTTGTAACTATAGCCTGATATGAACCGCCTATTGTAACATATACCCACGCGGAAATAGTGATGTCCCCGGTGATATTCAAGGATGCATCATGCGGGACACTAACGAAATCTCCGGATCCATCAAAGCTCAATGCGCTTCCAATCCGACCGTCCGTCCATTGTGCTCCATAAACATTACCGTGATTGAAGCCGACTGAATCGTATGCTGTTGTTCCGCCGGCTTCGTCAAGCTTCCAGTAAGAAACGAGGCCAAAATACGGGGGTTGGACAAAACAGGGATCGGTATCGATGTTGCCATCGCCGGGCCAACCGCCCTGTACATCGCTGTAAGTAATCACCGCTGTGGCACCCATAGCCAAATATACCTCCTGAGGTCTGTCATCCCAGAGGATGCAGTTGGTCAGGGTCGGCCTGCTGCTGCCGAATTTGTTGTACATCCCGCCACCGTATATAGCTGAGTTGCTGGCGAACGTGCAGTTAATCAGCGTCGGGCTGCTCTCGGAGTTGTCCATCCCGCCGCCGTCCTCACCTGCCAAGTTTCCGATAAAGGTGCAGTTGGTCACCGTCGGGCTGCTTGACCGGTTCTGCATCCCGCCGCCGTCTTTGCTTGCCGAGTTGCTGCTAAACGTGCAGTTGGTCATCATGGGGTTGCTTCTGTCGAAGTTGAACATCCCACCGCCACCGTATGCCGAGTTTCCGCTAAACGTGCAGTTCGTTACCGTCGGGCTGCTGCTGTTGCTATTGTTCATCCCGCCGCCACTGTTTGCCGAGTTGCCACTGAAAGTGCAGTTGGTTAGTATTGGGCTGCTTTCGTTACGGTTGTACACTCCGCCGCCCTGGCCGATTACCCAATTCCCGTTGAACGTACAGTTGGTCAGCACAGGGTTGCTGTCGTCGTTACACATTCCACCACCGCCATAGCTGGAATTGCCACTAAATGTGCAATCGGTCAGACTCGGGCTGCTGCTGGCATTGTACATCCCGCCGCCGCCGCCGTTTTCACCGGCTGAGTTGCCGCTGAATATGCAGTTACTCAGCGTCGGACTACCGCCTTCATTGTACATCCCACCGCCGAACCCATCGCTCACTAAGTTATTGCTGAACGTGCAGTTGCTTACCGTCGGGCTGCCATCATAGTTGCACATTCCACCGCCACGGCGGTTTTCAGTAACACCGTGACCAGCGGTGATGGTGAAGCCGTCGAGGACGGCGGTTTCGTCACAACTGCTGCCGGTTACTATGTGGAGGCTGTTCTCGTCGTTGTTAGCAAAGTCTGGGCCATCGTCGCCCTTGATGTCACCGCTCAGGATGGTTTTATATACATCTATATCCCTGGCATTTGGGTCTGGGTGGCCGAAGCCGGCGTAGCCGCCCTTGATAACGACACCATTTTTGAGCTGGAACGTGGCTGTGCGGTTGTCGGACATTGCTGCAATCTCCTGGCCGTTACTACCGCTTGGTGGTGGCGGCGGTTGTGGCGGTTTGGTATATATGGTCGGCTTGTAGACGCCCTGGGCGACGCGGATTTCGTCGCCAGTTAGAGCAACAGCCAGAGCATCCTGAAGGTCGTTGAAGGCATCGAACCAACTCGAACCGTTATTTGCTCCCGCGGCGTCAGCATCCACGTAATAGGTTAGCTGTCTGGGCAATTGGCCAAACTGAGCAAAGATGCCATAGCCGGAGCCGTCCTGTCCCTGGCTCTGCCATACCACAGCGAACCTGCCGCTTTCACTTAGCGCAATATCAGGATACCATTGTTCATTCAATGTGTAAGTGTTAAGTTGAAATTCTTGATCTACTGGCATGCTAACACTGTTATAACGCTGCCCGAAGACACCATGAGAACTGCCGTCCTGGCCCTCACTGAACCAGACAACCACAAGCTCGCCACTATCATGCATGGCAGCCGAAGACTGATCTTGCCCGCCAGTTGTATAAGTGTTAACCATATAGGGACCGGTTATAGTATTGCCGTCCGGGTCAAAACGCTGAGCATAGACATCTCTTTGGCTCGGGTCGGGATGATAACTCCACGTTATAACGAAACTGCCACTACTATTGGTCGCGATTGATGAAAAATACGTGTAGTTTCCGCCTGTAATCTGGACGGCATTTCCTTTGGGCGTGCCATCCGCATTGTACATCCGGCACCTAACATAGGAATCCACCGGCGGATTGACCGGAGTACCCCGCCATGCGACAACGAAATCTCCCGACTCGTCCATTGCCACATCGGGAACGTATCCGTGAAGCAACTGGGAGATTTCAAAAT
This sequence comes from Sedimentisphaerales bacterium, assembly GCA_035527155.1. Lineage (GTDB taxonomy): Bacteria > Planctomycetota > Phycisphaerae > Sedimentisphaerales > Anaerobacaceae > CS2-K091. The sequence goes on along the minus strand of DATLBB010000210.1, from coordinate 32,401 downwards.
CCGTTCCTTGAGGAACTCCCGAGGCATCGTACAGTCGCCCCATGACGTGCCAGTGCGCCCGATTACCGGGCAAAGGCTCAGGCCACTCCCAGACAATCACAAATGCTCCACTGTCATTCATTGCGACCCGGGGTTCTTTTTGCCTGTCGGCGGTGAAACTGTTAACCGGAAACTCGTCAGTTCGGGGCTGGCCATTTGCAGAGTAGAGACGTGCATAAACACCCTCACCATCAACATCAGGTCCTTCCCAAACGACGACGAAATTTCCCTCGCCATCCATAGCAACGTCGGGGTCGTCCTGATACCCACCGATGGTATTATTGATTTGAAACTCACTGTCCAGGGCCATGCCGGCTGCGTCAAATCGCCGGCCGTAAACACCGTCGCCGCTACCATCCTGGCCTTTACTTTGCCAAACCACCACAAAATTGCCTGCGGGGTCCATAGCGATGGCCGGGTGTTCCTGGTTATCATTTGCGTAAGTATTGACCTGAAACTCGGCCTGCAAGGCCACTGTTGTGCCTAAAATAACCGCGAAACTTAGAAGAATTGCTTTTTTCATCTGTGGTCCCTCTCAAAAAAAACCGGTATTTACAGCGCACGTATTGCGGAAAGATTGTGTTGTAATGTAGATAAAAACTCAAATAAAGGCAATTTTAAGTCCTCGCCTCCTTTCAATTATAAACCGGACGGAAAACCGTCCGAGTAATAGGCTCTGAAATTTATAAGCAGTTGTAAAGTTTTATTAGCCATTTTCGAACCTCCTTTTGCCCGTTTTGGGGCTAAAACCTCCTTCTTTATGGCGACTGAATGCCCTGCAGAAGGCTGAAAGTCTCGGCTCTCAATCTTTTTGTAGAACTAAAAGCAGTATATCTGATTAAGAAGCAAGATTCAAGTGATTTCTTATGGAACTTATGTAGATTTGTTAAAAGTCTTGATACTCAATGCCTCTGGCGGCAAAGCCCCAACGCCGAAGCACAGGCCGGTCTTTCCGGTATCCCATGTTGATTCGTCGACTGTTGTCGCGATTGAACTTCCATATAAGTAGCTTGTCTTCCAGCATCGAAAGGTAACTTTCCTGCCTGAACTTTCAACGATCGATTGTCACTTATATAACAACCAAGCTGCACACTTTAGTATAAAGAAAATAGGTTTTTTCCGCTATATTTTATCAGATGGTCCTAAAATCCAATTTTGGCCTAATAAGGACATTAAACAGGCCGAGCGAAAAAGCCCGGCCTGTTTGCGTATAATTATACACTTCTGGGCTTCGATATCAAGGAAATTTTGGAAAATCCCTGAACTGTGGGCAAAAAATCTGTTGCAAACGTTCATATCGGGCTTATAATGCCTTCGTATAACGTTGTGCGTATTGCGCACTGCGTAAGGAAGTAACAAAATACCAGGTACAATATACGAAATACGAACAAGGAGAAAACTCCTATGGAACCAATTACAGAGCTGGCAATCGACTTATTTGCCAAGGATTTGCCGTCAATGGACGAAATTAAGCAGCTTTCCGCGTTTGTCCATTCCAGCGAGATCAACCTGCTTAATTTTAGTGAACAGCTTGAAGAAAACATGAGCAAGGGCGGCCAGAAGGCTTCTCTGGCGACAGGTATCGGGCTATTTATTGTCGGCAGAAACGCTGAAGCCGCCAGGAAACTTCAAAAAGCCAAGGCCTGCAAAGAAAAATTCATATATTTGGTCTTTGCACTGCGGCGAACGGGCAATTTTGCTGAAGCAATCAAAAACCTGAAAAGAAGCGTTGAACACGGGGCCGACGCATTAAGCACAACGCTGGAAAAAGCCGCCACCTATCGTTATGCATCCGACTTTGAGGCCGCTGCCAAGGAACTCAAAACATGCACAAACTTTGAAAATGTAAGTGCCGAATACCACTACCAGCTTGCCCGCCTTCAGGAAGCGCAGGGGCTCTACGAAGAGGCAATGGACAACTACAAAACGGCTTTGGAATTATCGCCGAACCATCAAAGAGCACTCTTCCACTTAGCTTACCGCTGCGATTTGTCGGGCAATGAAGACGCAGCCATCGACTACTACAAGCAGATTGCTTCAGGGTCTCAGGTCTATGTAAGCGCTCTGCTGAATTTAGCTGTGCTTTATGAGGACCGCGATGAGCTTATGAAAGCATCCGAATGTGTTGATACTGCCTTGAAGTTTCATCCGAATCATCAAAGAGCAATCCTGTTCAAAAAAGACATCGAAAGCTCAAAAACAATGTTCTACGATGAGGAAAAAGAAGAGAAGAAAACCCGGAAGAGCCAAATTCTCGAAACACCTATCTCTGATTTTGAGCTTTCGGTACGGAGCAGAAACTGCCTGAAAAAAATGAACATATTAACGTTAAGCGACCTTTTGAATATCAGCGAGGTCGAGCTTTTATCTTATAAAAACTTCGGTGAAACGTCCCTTAGAGAAATCAGGGCCCTGCTCGACACAAAAGGACTGTTTCTTGGTATGGCGCTGGAGGAAAAGGAGCTTTCTTCAGGAGAAAGCCCTGAGGAGATTGCGACGGAAGATGAAGGACTGCTGAACAAATTTATAGACGACCTTCAATTGTCGGTGCGTGCTCGAAAGTGCCTGCAAAAACTTGAACTTCGCACGCTTGGTGATTTGATACACAAAACAGATGCGGAACTTCTCGGCTGTAAGAACTTCGGCGTAACAAGCTTAAACGAGATAAAAAAGGCCATCAGCAACCTTGGGTTATCACTTCGAACGTTAGATTAAGGGTGGTACGTCGCCGTGCCGGCGACGGCTAAACAAACACCGAAAGATTTGGGTAAACCCCCGAATGAATTTGGGGGCTAAACCAGAGGGAATTATCGGGGAAATCGGCGTTGTCCACTAACACCCAACCAGCCACAAATCACACTTCCCGCACCACAAACGGACCAGAGCAGAATGCTTTTTTGGTGCGGGAACGAATTTGCAAGATAGCAATTCCTTTACTTTTGCTGATAATTCTTGGCGGTTGCAAGGCAAGGCAGTTAGGCAGACCAACTCCACAGATGGATATCGAACCGCAGTTCTGGGTAAGGGTCCTGCTGCTCGATGATGTTACGGATTGTACACTGAAGATTCGCTCGTCCTTCAGAGTTGGTACCGGGGACAATCCAACAGCAAGCAGACGGTACTTTGGTCAAGACAATGTGCCGATAAACGTTGGCATATCCGGCGGCAGAATTACAATTGGCGGCCAAGCCTTTACAAGCAACGAAGTAATAATTTCACCCGACGAGCCATACATCCTTAACCTAAATGGCGGGGATTATCGCGGCAAATTAAAGCTACTAACCAATCCTGATGATAAATCTTTCGATGCAGTAAACCTTGTTCCACTCGAACCGTATTTAGCCGGCGTAGTGGGTGCCGAGATGCCCCACTACTGGGAACCGGCGGCACTGCAAGCGCAGACAATCGCAGCAAGAACCTACTGCCTGTATATGAAGAAGCGTTTTGGTATCAACCGCAGTTGGGACGTAAGAAAAACACAGGCGAGTCAGGTTTACCATGGAGTAAAGGCCGAATCGGATCATATTTGGGAAGCTGTCAACAGGACATACGGGCAGGTTTTAGTCTGTAAGGGGCCGGACGGCAATGAAGATATCTTCCCCGCTTACTACAGCTCAATCTGTGGCGGGCACACGGAAAACAGCAAGTACGTCTTCGGCGATTCTTTCGAGCCATTGGTTGGTGTGGCCTGTCCGTATTGTAAGGACGTTGCCAAGCTCAACTTATTGTTCTGGCCTATGGTTCAATTCGACAAGAGCTATGTCACAAAGAGACTTTTTGACAGGTACCCAAAATTAAAGGGGCTTGGAGAAATCACGAATATCAAAGCTACCAGGCAAAGTGACTATCAAGGTAACTATGGAAGATATTCGCGATTGACGTCAGTTAAGCTACTCGGTTCGACCGGCAAAAGCGATTTCCTGCGAGCCGAGGACCTTCGTCTGTCAATCGACCGAAGCGGGCGTAAGATAAAAAGTACGATTTGCCAAATCGTCAACTTGGGCGATAAATGGGCCTTTATGTCGGGCAGAGGTTTTGGGCACGGCGTAGGGATGTGCCAATGCGGTGCCGAAGGGATGGCAAGAGCGGGCAAAAAAGCAATGCAGATACTTCAGTTTTACTATCCCGGCTCTAAGATATCGACAATTGATTATTAGAAAAACACAAATAATAAAATGGGTAACTTCGAAGTTCTCTGTCAGGACTCGCATTCTCGGGCGCGTCAAGGATTATTAACGACATCACACGGTAAAGTTGAAACACCCGCCTTTATTCCTGTCGGCACCGCGGGTGCGGTAAAAGGTATCAGTCCACAACAACTCAAAGAAACCGGGGCCGACATTGTTTTGGCCAACACGTACCATTTGCTGCTTCGGCCCGGAGTCGAAGCGGTGGAGGCGCTTGGTGGGCTGCACAAATTTATGGCCTGGAATGGCCCAATCCTGACCGACAGCGGCGGATATCAAATCTTCTCCCTAAGCGGCCTGACGAAGGTCGATGATGATGGTGTTGAATTTTCCAGTCACGTGGACGGGACAAAAATATATCTGAACGCGGAAACTGCGACAGAAACCCAGAACCGGCTGGGTGCGGATATAATAATGTGCTTCGACGAATGCGCACCATCCGGGGCCGGCATACAACAACTAAAGAAAACCGTAGAAAGGACTGTCCGCTGGGCCGAGCGTTGTAAACAGGCGCACAGAAACTCCAAGCAGATGCTGTTTGCTATCGTCCAGGGCGGAATAAACGCGGAACTCAGAACACACTGTGCCTGCGAACTTGTCAAACTGGATTTTGACGGGTATGCTATCGGCGGATTAAGTGTTGGCGAAGGGCACGAAGATATGATAAAAACGGCTGCACATACAACGCAGCAATTGCCGAAAGATAAGCCTCGTTATCTGATGGGTGTTGGCAGACCTGCTGATATTATTGCGGCTGTGAAAGCCGGCGTTGATATGTTCGACTGTGTGCTGCCAACCCGAAATGGACGAAACGCCTTTGCTTTTACCGAAAACGGCCCTTTGCGTTTGAGGAACAACGCCCACATAAGCGATTCCGGGCCAATCGAAGGCGGCTGCGACTGCTACTGCTGCAAGAATTTTAGCCGGGGCACGCTGAGACATTTTTTCAATATTGGAGAAATGTTAGGCCCAATCTTAGTGTCGCTACATAATCTACGGTTTTACCAGAGATTGATGGCCAAAATAAGAGAGCTGATAGAAAAGAACGAATTTGCCGGCTGGTCAGCCAAACAATTAAAATGATTATTGATTATTGATAAAGGATACTTTAACATCTTATCAATAGTCGGTAATCGAACATTGACAATCAATTACGAAGGGAAAATGAAAATGAACAATTTATGGATATTGGCTCAAGCAGAATCTGGCCAGGGACTTTCCGGCATCAGCTCAGAGCCGGTCACAAAGGAAGGCGAAGCAGGAACGCTTGTACCCGACTCTAATGCTCCTGGAACCACAAGAGAAAAGCAAAGGCTCGGCGGTGGTTATTTCAACCTGGTTTTACTCGGCTTGATGTTCGTAGTGTTTTACTTTCTGCTTTTTAAGGGACCTCGCAAAAAACAACAGCAGCAAAAGCAAATGGTACAATCACTGGCAAAAAATGACAAAGTCAGGACAATCGGCGGCATTATCGGAACCGTCGTTGATATTAAGGGCGACGAGGTTACGCTAAAAGTCGATGAGTCGACCAACACAAAAATAAAAGTTGCCTCTTCAGCAATCGGAAAGAATATGTCGAAAGAATAATAGTTCGTAGTTCATAGTTCGTAGTTCGTAGATTACGAATTACCCAGTAGGTGATACACAATACGATATACGAGGGAAGTTATGGGCAAGAATCTGATGCCGAAAATCGTTATAATCATCGTTTTATTGGCCGTTGCAGGGTGGACTTTATATCCGCCAAGCAAAACCTTAAAGCCGGGACCGGACCTGGGAGGAGGAACAAGACTTATCTATCAAATTGACACGCAGGGGCTCGAAGAGCATGAAACGAGAGACCTGGCACAAAGAATGATAACGGTTCTGCGGAGGCGCATAGACCCTGCTAACATCCAAAACCTTATATGGCGTCCTCAGGGCAACACGCGCTTCGAAATACAAATGCCACTTGCAAGCGCAGAAACGCGTTTGAAACGGCAAAATTTCGAGAAAGCCAAGAGCGACCTACTGGCCGAAAATATAAGTCAGGCTAAAATTATGCGCTCGCTCGAAAAGCCGGCAGAAGAACGAGCGGCAGATTTCAATGATTTCACCCAAAGAGACCCTAATAGATTAACAATTCTCGAGACCCTCGCTAAAGCTGATGACGAACGCAAGGAGCTGCAAAATAAGAGAGATGAACTCAATACAGAACTCGAAACTGCAGAAAATACGATGGCTTCGAATAGTATCGACCCCAACGAGGTGAAGCTAAACATCGGCCAGTGGAGCAAACTCGATGAGAAGGAACTCATAGAATCACTAAAGGAGTTTGTCGATGCTAATGAGCATGTTGAGCTGCTTGGCAAGTACATAAAGAAATATTCCGAGTGGGCGGAGGTTGTCAACCAGCTAACCGACGCCGAATTTGTCGAGAAATATGAGAAAGCAAAAACGGCCCTCGATAAATTAAACCTGACAGAAGACCAGATAGACTTCTGCCTGGAAATGCCTGCCAAGTCAAAGGATAGGCAGCTGGAAATCAAAAGACTAAAAGTCGAGTTTGCCGACCGGGTGGAGAAGATCGAGTCAGTAGTGTCGGCGTTCGACGAGTACCGTCCTTTCCAAGGCAGACTGGACGACCCGAAAGACCTTCAGCGGATGCTAAAAGGCGCCGGCATCCTGGAGTTTAGAATCCTGCCGACCACCGACCAGCCGGAACTGGATGCCGACGAGATAACCAGACAAGGTGACCTGCTAAAGACAAAGGGGCCTAAATTTGCTTCAGCCGCCTCAAAAGGCAAATATGTATGGTGCGAAATAGAAAATATCAAAGAATGGAATGTATCTAACTCGATTGGGGGGCAGTTTGGCGAGAAGTACTTTGTGCTGGCAAGTAACACAAAAGACGAGACTATGCTGCACAGCCTTGAAGAGCAACGGCCGTGGAAACTCGAAAGGGCCAGGCCATCCACGGACGATATGGGGCGAAGGGCCATCGGTTTTTCACTGAATGACAAAGGCGGACGGCTGTTCGGTAACCTTACGGGAAGAAATGTTGACCGGCCGTTGTGTATTCTGCTGGACGGTATCGCAATATCCGCTCCAAGCATTAATGAGAGAATAGGCGCTTCCGGCATAATAAAGGGCAGCTTCAGTCAAACAGAAATTTTTGATATGGTCGATAAGCTGAATGCCGGCTCTTTGCCGGCCAGGCTGATAGAACAGCCCATCTCGGTAAAAACAATCGGGCCTTCCATCGGCGCCGACAACCGTAAAAAAGGTATCAGAGCCGGTCTGATTGGCTTATGCCTGGTGGTGCTCTGTATGCTGGCTTACTATACCCTGGCCGGCTCAATCGCCGATGCGGCACTGCTTATGAACCTTTTATTTGTGTTAGCCATAATGGCGCTTATACGAGCAACGTTCACATTACCGGGCATCGCCGGCATCATCCTGACAATCGGTATGAGCGTTGACGCGAACGTGCTTATTTTTGAGAGAATCCGCGAAGAACAGCAGCGAGGCTCGTCACTTAGAATCGCTGTAAGAAACGGCTACCAGCGAGCATTTAGAACCATTTTCGATGCCAACCTCACGACTTTCATCACGGCTGCGATTCTTTTCTGGGTAGCTTCGGAAGAAATAAAAGGCTTCGCCCTCGTTCTTATGCTCGGCATCGCCTCGAGTATGTTCACGGCATTGTTTGTGACCCGGGTGATGTTCGATTTTCTTTTATCGAGGCGAATTATCAAAGAGCATTTAATTATGCTGAATCTAATAGGCACACCAAATGTAAACTGGATGGCATCGCGTCCCATTTTCCTGGGTATATCAAGTGTGTTTATTGCAGCCGGTCTTTTTGTGTTCTTTACAAGAGACGATGCAAAGAACAATAAATACGATATCGAATTTACGGGCGGAACCGCCGCGGTACTCAATCTAAAAGATGGTGTCGAGCTCACGAGGCAGCAGGTTGAAGATAGAATCCACGACATGGGAACCAGCCTTGACAACGCCGCGCTTGCAACAGCCAACGTTTATAGCGTCGGAAAATCCGGTAGACAATATGAAATCAACACAACAGAGACAAACAAGACCTCCACTACTATTACTTTCCCTGAATCGGCGCAGCATACTGACAAAAGTGTTACTTCAGCAATAAGAGAAGCGGAGCGTGAATTTGGCGGCAGACTAAACAATTTGCTCGTAACAAAACACAACAGCGCGGTCGTATTTCTCGTAACAACAAGCCAAATGAACAAGTCCCTGGTAAAAAATGTACTAACAACCGCTTTTGCCGATGCCAACGTTTTTGCTGATGCTAACGTTGGAGAACCACAAGTCGATGAGGTTGTCAATGACGCGATACTCAAGGCTTTCGAAGACGAGCTGGAAATCCAGCGCAATCTCGGCCCGAAAATCATCTCGCAAGAAAAGATAACCGAAGAGCTTGTTGATTCTCAGCCCGAACTTGCTGAGTTTCTTGGCGGAATTAAAATCATCTGCGAAATCGAAAGAGCCGCTACAGCCGAAGAAATCAACTCTCGATTGGCGGATTTGCAATACAAGCCGGACATGCAAGACCTTAATCCGTATCAGCACAAAATTCTGAGTGCAGACGCTACAGCGATGGACCCCAATCGACCGGCAAGCTCCTTCATGTACCTGAGCGTTGAGCCGGAAGCGGGCTTCCGCGAGCTAACCGAGGATGAATGGACGCGGTTTGTCGAAAACGAAAGAACAAAAGTGTTGGCGGCAACGAGACTTGAAACATCACTTCCCCGAGTGACACAGATAGACCCCTCAGTCGGCGCAGAGGCAAAGACACGGGCACTGATAGCTATTGTCCTGTCATTATTCGCAATCGTTACATATATCTGGGTCCGCTTCGGCGATGTCCGGTACGGCCTTGCCGCGATTGCAGCGCTGGTGCACGATGTATGCATTACGTTAGGCGCCATCACGGCCTGCACATATATCGCATCAACGACAATAGGAGAGAAACTTTTGATAGGAGATTTCAAAATCAACCTGGGAATAATAGCGGCACTGCTGACCATCATCGGGTACTCTCTTAACGATACGATTGTAGTTTTCGACCGTATTCGTGAAAACCGGCGCAAGGGCCGGCTCAATCCACAGATAATTACCAGCAGCATCAACCAAACCATCTCCAGAACCATCCTAACATCCTTCACAACGTTTATAGTTGTGCTGATAATGTATATCTTTGGCGGACAGGGGCTAAGAGGTTTTACCTTCGCAATTGGTCTGGGGATTATTGTAGGTACTTATTCTTCCATTGCGGTAGCCGCACCGATATTGCTGCTCGGGACGAAACCAGGAAGTGAAAAAGGGCGTAAGAACAAAAAGGCATAAGTGCACAAGAGCATAAGGACGCAGGTATTTTGTGCATTTATGATGGACAGCTAAGCAGCCATAAGTGGCGAAAATGCCAAAGGACTTCAAAATCGGAATGTTTGTGGGCCTGGTACTGGCAATCGGTGCTGCGCTGTGGCTCTCTACCCACCCGAGCCTAAGTACAAGAGCAAGAATGTTGGGCCCTGAGAGCGCTGGAGCTGAAGGGGAACGAATCGAGCAGCCAGGCTTTGAGCCGAACTGGGCGGACAGCCGCTCGACTGAAATAGACATCGAGAGTGAGAAAAAACAAGCGAAAGAAATCCCCAGATACCATACCGTGCGTGAGGATGAAACGCTATCGGGCATTTCCTATCAATACTACGGCTCCGAGAACAAATGGCAAAAGATTCTTGATGCCAACCGAGATATCATAAAAGATGTGAAAAAACTCAAGCTGGGAACGAGATTGTTCATCCCCGATTGAAGCCGACATACGGTTACTCAGGCCGGCCTATAACGACAATTGTACTTCCGATGAAGCCGCCCCAGTCCTCATACACTTCGAGAGTATAGATGCCGGGCTGAAACGGGCCAAGCGTTGCGGTTACGGGATAATCGCATATGCAGAAGCATGCCCCCGGAATATATTCAATTTCATAAATCGTAATCAGGTTCTCCTCTACCGTCATTTCCAGCCCAAGCTTATCCGTGCAGCAGTTGGCAACCATCATATCTTCGAAATGAATATATTGACCATCTACGGTAGCTGTGAATCGTGTTTGACCGGGCTGTTCGGCTGAGAATAAGGCGGGCGTCTCCTGGTTACAGTCTTCTATTTGATAAGTTATGCCCGGCTGAATCGTCTCGCCGATTGTGACTTCGACAACGCCAAGTGACTGTCCATAATTATCAAAGACCTCCACGGTGTAAGTTCCATCTTCAAATGGTCCCAGTGTCGCCGTTATGGGAAAATAGCACATGCAGTCGCACAGGCCTCCATAGCCAATCTCATAGAGGGTGATTTGGTTGCCGTTTATCTCCTTATCCAGACCAAGCTCATCCGGGCAGCAATTGGCGTACATCAAGTCCTCAAAATGAATGTAGTGGCCTTCGACCCAAACCGAGAATCGCGGCTCGTTTGACTCTGCAGCTACCGGCCAGCTCTGCCCCGCTTCCATATTGCAGTCATCTATCTGGAAAGTCATGCCCGGCTCAGAAGCGGACGGCTGCGACCACTGTCCGCTAAATATAGCGAAGTCGTTGAAATCGACGAATCGGTTACGGCTGAGGTCACTTGGAATACACTGGCCGGTATTAAGCCAATAATCAACAAACACTTTAAAGTCATTAAAATCTACTATCCAGTCATTTGTTATATCGGCAATATTTCGCCAATTAGCTGGCGATTTGCTCGCTTGGGCTGTGCCGCTATAAGCACCCATATTGATACGGATATTATTTGGCTCATTCGGCTCATCACCTAAAGGACAGCCGGGGTTGCCCGCGTCAATACATGGACTTGTGCTGGTATCTGTTACCCAATCGATTATATTCGGATCCCACCGGTCCGCCTGAGACTTCAAATGATAGTCACCATTACACGGGTCCGCAAAGCACGGGTCGGCTTCAATATTGCCGGGTCCCCAATGCAAATAACTTTTATCGTAAACAGCAGCTTTTCCTCCTTGTACGTTGCTAAAGGTAATAGATAACTGTGAACCCCAGTCTAAACAAGTCATTGCAATCTCGGGGCCATACGAAGCAGAATCACCCCAAAGGATGCAATTGACCATAGATGGATTACTACCTTCGCCGATATAAATAGCCCCACCGTATTCGGCGGTATTGGTAGAAAAAGTGCAGTTTGTAACTATTATATCATTGAAGCCGATACCCATCATGCCGAAGGAACAATCAATTCCACCGCCAGTTATAGCAAGGTTTTCCGTGATAATGCAGTTAGTGATAGTTACGCCGTAGCAGTGCACGCACCAGATCCCGCCACCCGTGTTCTTAGTGATGATACAATTACGTATTGTAGGACTTACCGCATAGCAACGAATTCCGGACATATTGCCGTTGGTAATAGTAAAGCCATCCAGGACTGAATTTGCGCCTTCGCCGTTATGGAAATAAAAGCCTTGATGTGGTTGAGCCTCGCTGCCGTTGCAGTCGATAATACAAGTTTCTGGACCATTTTGCGAGCGGACAGTGATCGCCTTGCCGAGAAAGTTAATGTCTCGATTACCCTGTCCTGTATACGTGCCGTCCACCACACTTATGGTGTCGCCGTCATTGGCATCGTTAATTGCCGCCTGAATGTTATTGAAATCCGCCGACTCATTGTCGTCTACGGTGATTATTCTTGCCTGGCAGGGAATGGCTAAAAAAAGGCACGCGAAAAAGAAAATTAACTTTTTCATCTCATTATCCTCCAGTAAAGTTTATTTCTAACATTTTAGCGCGAAGACAACGAGAAATCAAGCGAAAAAAGAAAATATTGGTTTTTTTTGCTCCAGTTCAAAACAAAAAAGTATTAAAAGCTGATTCAGCAGCTTTCACCCTCCAAGTTAAACCGCCCGAATTATAGCAATTTCGCGGCCTGGCTGTCGATGAGCCAGGTGACCTTGTTTAGGATTGGCCAAAGGATGTGAATAGGATAGCGGACATCGTCGGGCTTGCTGGTAAAAACCTCTTTCAAGATAGCGGCCTTTTCTTCACCGGAGACCAATACAGCTAAATGAGATGCGGCACATAAGACCGGATGCGTCAAAGTTATTCGGTTTAGCTTATCATCCAGGAGATAGACGACACAGACCAAATCTTCGGTATCCAGGGACGCATAAGAATCAGGAAAGAGCGAGCCGGTATGCCCCTCAACACCCATGCCAAGCACAATCAAATCAAATTCGGGGCCATGAGCTTCGTCCAAGCCGAAAACCTCTCGAATGGTTTCTTCATAACATTGAGCTGCAGCGTTAAAATCATCAAACTCGGTGGGTATCCTGTGTACGTTTTCCTGCGGAATAGGGACTTTAGCTAAAAAGGTGTCGGCAGCGAGCTTGTAATTGCTCCATTGCGAATCCGGGGGGACGCATCGCTCGTCAACCCAGAACAACTGTATTTTGTCCCAGGGCAGAGATTTTGCTTTCGGCACCTCGCCCAAGAGTTCAAAAAAGCGCCTTGGCGTATGGCCCCCGGATATCGCCACGTAAAAAGTACCTTTGTTCTTTATCGCGTTTTGCGCTTCAGCAACAACAAGCTCAACGCTTCTTTGGGCAAGATGCTCAGGGTCGGAAGCGATTTCAAGATTCGGTTCATAATGTGTGGCAGTTTCCATACTTTTACCCCCTTTCATTAGGCGGCACTTTGCCATAAACAGCAAAACAGGCTAACACTGCGCAAAAAAACACACCCACTATTATATGCTTTTAAGGGCGGTTTGGCCAGAAAAATTTTTGGGAAAGGAAGGAATTTTATATTATTTGCTAACCTTCTGCCCTTAAAGAAGTTACAGAGCAAGCCTTACTCAGTAATATCATCAATCTTCCACATAAACGCCTTTAGTCCTTCCGAACCCAGCTTCTCCCGCACCCGGCGGACATTTTCCATAACCTCTTCGGCCTTGACAGGTTCGGTAACAACAAAGGTGCCGTAATTTATCCCGGGCCACACATCCGTGCTCAAATGCGGCTCGCTTAACCGGCCCTTACCCAAGACATTCGTGAATTTTGTATAGCAACTAATTCCGACAGACTTCAGAATTTCGTTCACTTCCTCATCTATCGCCACATTGTGCACAATCAAAACAGCTTTCATACTTATCCTTTTACCTGCGAAGCCCTAAAACCTTCAAACACACTGTAAAGAGTCGGCATCAAAACCAGGGTAATGATGGTCCCAACAAATAAACCACCAATTACCGTTATGGCAAACGGCACCCAAATTTCAGACCCCTCCCCTCTTGAGAAAGCAAGAGGCGTCATCGCCAGCATTGTAGTAACGCTCGTACATATCACAGGTCGCATTCTGCTGCGTCCCCCTTCAATGATTGCCGAATAGACACTAAGACCACGGCGGCGAAGTATGCCTATAAAACTTATGAGAACAATCCCGTCATTTACTACAATACCAACCATCATAATCAATGCCAGAAAACTAATAACACTCATTGCCTGTCCGGTCAATGCCAACGCAATGATTACGCCGACAATACCAAAGGGTATCGAAAAAAATATGATAAATGGGTCACGCAAAGACTCAAACTGCGAAGCCATCACCATATATACAAGAACCATTCCCAAGCCTACAGCTATAATCAACAGCCGGAATGCTTCTGTCTTTTCTTTCTCAGCACCGGCAACCTTATAACTAAAACCCAGCGGTGCGGGAATCTTATCAATCGCTTTTCTAACGTCCTTGGCCACTGAGCCAAGGTCTCTTCCGCTGATTTCAGCGGAAACCGTAATATAACGTTCCTGGTCTTTTCGTTCAATCTTGGTCGGTCCCAGACCGTGTTCGACATCGGCGATATTAGCCAGGCTAATCTGCTCACCATTAGGTAAACCAATAGACACGTCCCGCAAGTCTTCGAGCCTGTCTCTGTCCTGAGCCTGGAGTCGAACTTCTACATCATATTCATCTCCGCCTTCGCGGTATCTGGTTGCGGTAGTGCCTGCAAAAAAAGTCTCAATCTGCTTACCAATAGTCCTGACATCAAGCCCGAACTTAGATGCCTTTTCCCTGTCAATAATTACTTTAACCTCCGGCTTTTCTTCCTTTCGGCTGATCTGCACGTCCTCGACTCCTTCAACCTTTTCCATTGCCGACTTAACGGCCTCGGCGTACACCCTCGCTTCATCCATATCATGGCCGTAAAGTTCGACAGCCAGTTTTCCGCCGGCACCAAACATCATTGCTTCAAGCGGGTCCTCGGCACTATAGCGAATAGTAACTCCCGGTATCCTGTCTGTGATACTGCGAAGTCGCTTTATCAAATCATTTGGCGAGGCGTCGCGCTGCTTTTTAGGTTTCAATCTGACATACAGGATACCTTTATAACTCTCCTCTTCCGTAGCATAGTGCGAACCGCCACCACCAAAGACACCCCAACGTATGAAACTGTGCTGCCTCTCCGGAACACTATTTTCCAATATTGTCTCCAACTGCTGCGCTACGACTCCGGTACGCTCATAACGCGTTCCGATGGGCAATTCATAATTTGCCGACAACCGATTCTGGTCCTGTTCGGGGAAAAATTCAGTGCCGATAAAACCGACAATCCCGATACTCCAGACAAAGAAAAGGGCACATGAAATAAAAACCGTTTTTCGATTCACCAGTGACCAGTCCAGGAACTTTATGTACAAGTTTTCGGTTTTCGTTAAAACTTTCTCACCCAGATTGAAAAACAAGTCCAATATTGACTTTGATGAGCCTGGATTGCGCACAATCAGAAATTTTGAACAGAGCATCGGAACAAGCATAAGAGCCGTAAACAGTGAAGCAACCAAAGCCATTGTAACAATGGCAGCGAATTGTCCGAATATGATAGCAGTAATACCGCCGACAAAGATAATGGGAGCAAAAATGGAAATTGTCGTCAGTGTTGAGGCAATAACAGCCACCCCTACTTCATTCGCCCCAAAAATGGCACCTTCCTTCGGCCTCTGCCCTTTACCACGATGTCGATTTATGTTGTCAACGACAACAATAGCATTATCAACGACCAGCCCAACCGCAACGGCGACACTGGCCAGCGAATCGGTATTAATCGTATAATCTGCCAACCACATCAACAGAAAGGTAATAATCAGCGACGTGGGAATTGCGACAGCAACTATAATGGCAGCCCTAAGGTCTCTGAGGAAAAAAAGAAGCACCATAAAGACAAAAAACACGGCCCAAAAAACCGTATTTCGTAAATTGGCTACGGAGGCTAAAATAAAATCGGAATTATCGAAAACGATATTCGGTTTAACATCCGGCGGCAAATTCTCCTTTATCTGCTGAAGTTTCTCTATGACCGCCCGCGCTACATCGACGGTATTTTCCCCACTTTGCTTTTGAACAAACACAGCCATTGCCTTTTGACTGTTCATGCGCACCTCATACGTGCGTTCTTTGAAGAAATCTCTTACTTCGGCAATGTCTTTTAACTTTACAGGTATACCGTTTCGCCGAGCAACAACAACTTCCGCAACCTCTTCCGGACTGGAAAATTCCTCAGGTGTTCGTAACAGATAGTCCTTGTAACCGGTCTTTATGTTTCCGCCGGGAGTGCTGATGTTTTGAGCGGCAAGGGCTGAATTTACCTGCGCAATCGATAAATTCATAGCCGCCAGCCTGTCGCGGTCGATATCAACGCGAACCTGACGGACCAAACCACCACCTGCTGTAGCCGAAGCAACTCCTTTAACACGTTTCAGCGGGTCAACTATCTCGTCATCAACTATATCCTGCAGGTTCGGATAACTGTCCTCTGCCGTAATCGCAATAATCAAAATTGGCATCATTGCAAGGTCGAACTTGAAAATAACGGGATTTTCAGCTTCTTCGGGCAGTCGCTCCCTAATCATATCAATCTTTTCACGGACATCGTTGATACTTTCATCAATTTTCTCGCCCCACTCAAATCTCAACGTTACCGCCGACAATCCCTCTTTGGAGACTGAAATTACTTCATCAACTCCGGAGATGGTACTGAGCGTATCCTCCATCGGCTCAGTTATCAGTGTCTCCACTTCTTCCGGGCCTGCCCCCGGGTACGCAGTCATAACCGAAACAGACGGTATTTCCAGCTCCGGCATCAAGTCCAATCCCAGCATCGACATCGACACGAGACCTAAAACTACGATGGCGACAAATATCATCAAGGTGGTTACCGGCCTGTTTACGGATAATTGTGCAAGCTTCATTTGATATCCTCTATTCGTACAATCTCGACACTCATCCCGTCGGCTAAATAATTCATCCCATTAACGACAAGCGTCTGTCCTTTTCTCAACCCATTAATGATTTCATATCTGTCGGCTTGCTTTATACCAATCTCAACGAACCGCTTTCGGGCAACCTGTTCCACTTTCACGGGGTTGTCTGCCTCCGTTTCGCTGGAATCCACTACATATACGTAAGGCTTGTCAATCTTGCCGCCAAGAACAACATCTCGGGGGATAACAACCACATCATCTTTGCGTTTTGTAATTAAAGTCACCCTTGCAAACATGCCGGGTTTCATCAGCAATTCATCATTCTTGAGACGTATCTCAACCTGCATCGTGTGGGTAAGTGCATCAAGAGCCGGATAGATTGAATATACCTTATTATCAAACACTCTTTCCGGAAATGCGTCGACTCGGATTTTCACAGGCGTCCCGACGGTAACTGCGGCCCCATATTTTTCCGCAACAGCTACAATTACCTTCACCGTTTCCATATCGGCAACAGTAACAATCCGGTCGCCTGTCCTAATCATATTCCCCTGGTCAATATGTTTTGTGGTGATTATCCCATCAATGGGAGAGGTAATCGTTGACTCACGCAAATTTATTTGCGCAAGTTCCAAATTAGACTTAGCCAGCGCCAACCTTGCCGTCGCCAGTTCCGCTGCAGTTATTGCTTTGTCTCTGCTCTGCTCGGTAGCTGAGCCGCCTTCAAATAAGGCAACAATACGCTTCTTTTCACGCTCCGCATCATTAAGCTCCACCTCGCTGGCTTTCATACTGGCCCCGGCAGCAGCCACCTGCGCCAGATAAACGTCATGGTCTATAACGGCAACCTGTTGTCCCTTTTTAACCGAGACACCCTCTTCAACAGGAATTAAATCACCAGCCTCCGAGAGAACGTGCAAAGACTCGACTCTTCCTGCCACTTTGGAAGCTACATCGACAACATGGTTGGCCTTTATCCAGCCAGTCATCTCCATCGTTTCCTCTATCGGGCCGGTGCTTACCGTTTCAATCTCGACCGGAACAATTTTCTTCTTCTCTGTAATTCCCGCGGACTTGCGCATATACCCAAACCAAAAGGTAATAAGAACCAATACCACCGCTGCTATCCAATATATAATCCTTCTAACATTTTTCATTTTGTCCGCTCCAGTTCTATCTTAACAAATGCCGCCGAAGCCTTTTCTTCGGCAATGCTTGATTCGTCATTCTTCGCCTGGACTTCGGGTTCAGCAGCTTCAAACGCGGCCAGGGTCCCCATCGCTTTCTGCAAATCCAATTTGGCAATTATGTGCAAGTATATAGCCTGGTAATAGTATACCCTTGCCGTCGTCAAAGCGGCCTGAGCGTCAATCATCTCAACCTGCGTATTAGCGCCCTCTTTATAACCGACTTCTGCCAGCCTCAATCCTTCCTCCGCGCGCGTTCGATTTAATCGCTGTGATTCGACAAACTCCTTCGCATTCTCGATACTCAATTGCGCCTTGGTCAATTCAAACAAAGCGGTCTCTTCGGTATCGATTAAATCTATCTGGGCCTGTTTCAGTCGCGCTTTCTGTGTGATAATCTCACCTTCACGAGACAAACCGTCAAATATGGGCAGTGTCCCGGTAAGGCCAGCCTCCCAGGCCCTGCCCCATTCGACCATTGTCCTGTTATGCGGGTCAGGCTCCGACCAGGTATTGGCATAATAGCCACTGACAGTCGGCCAATATCGACTCCGGGCAATGTTAAGCAATTCCTTCTGCAACTTTATGTCAAACTGGCGGCCAAATAAATCCGGACGATTGCGATAAGCAGCTTCAACGGCCTTGTCCATTTCTATTTCCAAAGGAATATAAGTCAGCTCGGTCGAAAGCATAAAGTCACTATCCTGTGAAACACCCATCGCCTTAAGCAGCCTGGCTTTTGCGACATTGATGGCATTTTTGTTTTGTATCAATTCAGCCTGGAAGTTTGATAATTCCACTTCAGCCCGTAAAACATCGAATTCAGAAGCAACACCGCCCTGCCTTTTTTGTTTAACACTATCAAGATGGGCCTGAGCAGAGCGAACGGCATCGGCACTGATTTGACTGAGGTGCTGATTAAGCAGCACATCGTAATAGGCATGAGTCGCTGTATAAATCAAGTCCTGGACCGCCGCTCGAACGGTCTGGTCGGCGAGGAGGGAAAACAATTTTCCGGCGTTCAGCTTCGCCCTTATCGCCCCACCGGCAAAGACCGGCTGAGTAACCCTAAGACCTACGCTATAGTTGTCCACGTCACCAAATGTTATTGGCCCTAAAGAACCAACTTTGTCGAGTCGAGTGTACTGACCTGAAAAACCTACAGCGGGCAGAATTGCCGAATAGGATTTCAACTGTTCTCCACGGGCAATTTCCTTTTCCTGTAAGACGCGCTGCAAAACCTTATTGTTGCTTAAAGCCAGCTTTAAACAATCCTCGATATTTAAGTTGCCGCTTATATACGTCTGAGTCCGCTCCTCGTTCTGTTTGCGATTCTTCCATTGCCGGTACGCAGCCTCTCTGGATAGACTAACATCTTCATAAAATTGTTCACTGCTGACACAGCCGGCCAGCAGCAACGCTGCCATCACTCCAAAGCTAAACCAAATGACTTTTTGTCTC
This sequence comes from Sedimentisphaerales bacterium, assembly GCA_035527155.1. GTDB lineage: Bacteria > Planctomycetota > Phycisphaerae > Sedimentisphaerales > Anaerobacaceae > CS2-K091. Next base: position 13,252 of record DATLBB010000210.1, on the reverse strand, counting down.
ATTATATTCATATCTTCAACCTATCAAAATTCACGGGTAAAAAGGGCACACCAAATAATCAGTTCCGATCGACCTGTTACTGTGTTTTTCCATCGGCATAAGCCCGAATCCCGGCAGCCGAGAATTTGACAATGTGGTCCACTGCCTCATTAAGGTCGAAAGCCGGCATTTCCACCACTTCGGCTTTGTCAAACATGGCTTTTATGTGGACGACATGCATTAATTGTCCGGCAAGAAAAACTATAAGCAATGGAATCCTCGACTCTTCCAAACCTGGACAGGCTCTCAACAAAGCCCCCCGTACGGCACCCATAGTAGGCTTGACGACTTCATCAACGAACAAATTGACGGATACTCGCTGGTCAATCATTTCCCGGGCCATAAGATTCATAAACCGACGGGACCTGCTTTCATCCCTGAACGGCCCAACAAACGCGTTTGCGAACGACCGGAGCAAATCCTCCAAGGGTGGTTTGCCGCCGCTTTCAGACATTACCTGCTCAATTGCTTGCAGACGGGCATCTCGCATTTGCAGCAAATGACGTCGCCAGACTTCGGTGTACAACTTGTCTTTGCCGCCAAAATAGTAGTTCACGGCAGCGATATTGCAGCCAGCGATAGCGGCGATATCGCGAACACTCGTGCCCTCAAAACCGTGCTCGGAGAAAAGCTGTTCTGCGGCGTCAAGCAGCCTGTCCTGAACAGGCTTATCGGCGGAACCTGAATTTCCTTCTTTTTGAGCTGAAATCGCCATAAAAGCACTCCTAAACAATCGTTTCATACGCAAGTTTAAAACATATGTTCGGATATGTCAAGTATTTTTCTGATTTTTTTTACAAAAATTTTTGTCGAGCGGGAATCCCCAACTTTGGCTCTTATTTAGGGGCTTCGTAGTAAAATAAACCGGCAGACAATAACTCGAGACCAAAGAATTAAGACTGACAACTGATGACGGACGACAGATGACAGACGGCGGAGGATGGACGAAGGAGGTAAAGCCCCAGGATAAGCGTGGAGGTTAAACACAACTCAAATAAATATTTGACAAACCTAATGCTCGTCTGCGTGGGGATGAAAACAAAAATTTTGGGCTGGTTTTACTTGGCTGACCGATAGAATAAGTATATAATGGTGTCTGTTTTAGACAACCTGGCTTATGATGTTAAGGGATTCTAAGAAAATAACGAGACTTAAGTTAATTGGATTTTTGTTGAATATTGGAGGTTCAAACAATGGCTTGGAATGACGAAAAGAAAGTCGAGACGAAAAGGACGGGGCCGGGTAAAGTTGTGGAGGTTCGAGGTCCGGGTAAAAGCGCCGGCGCAGAGCCGGGCAAAGATAGAGACTTAGCCGGCGGTATGGAAATGTTAGAGCTGGATTTTCTGCTGAGCGTTGTCGAGTATACCAAGGGCGATGATAAGAACGATGTGACGATGCGCAAGCTCGTTTTTAATGAGCTGCTTCGCAGAGAACAACTGGATACAATAGACAGCAATGCAATGAAGGTGTACACGATTGACGAGAGTAATCTTTACGGTAAGGACATCCAGTGCGAAGCAATGAAGAAAATGACAGAACGAACGCTTCACAAGAGTAAAGATAGCGGCTGAGCAGGGAAGGTCAGCAGCGGCTTGATTGTAACAGAGTTCTGAAGTATTCCTTCAACGCTGAAGGCGTTTGTCTGACCGATGCGGCCCCGGTTATATTCCGAGCGAAAAAACCGGTTTACAAGGAAGTATGAACTACTGTTTAGCACAAATAATCCAGTTTGCCGGCATTACGGACGGTGAGGATACATTCTGGATACAAATACTGGTACTGGTGGTTCTGGGGGGTGTGGTGGGTTTCGGCAGCCTTATCAAAACAAGGGCAAACAGATTCAAAACGCAGGAGCAATACCAGCCTGAAGGCGCCGGCAGGTCACATAGTCAGCGGGGCCGGCCAATCGAAGCTGTCAAAGAACTAAAAGATAAGTACCGCGGTATTTTCTTAACAACAGCACAACCAAAGACAATTACTGAAGGGCCGACGTTCAATTTCGAGCCTGCTGACGCAGCCAGCGAAGGGAAGCAGAAAAATGAGATTGGCAAAGCAAGAGACAGAGATGTGGACAGCGGTATGGAAATATTAGAGCCGGCTTTTTTGTTGGGCGTTGTTGAGAATACCAAAAGTGATGATAAGAACAATGTGATGATACGGAATCTTAGTTTTAATGAACTGCTTCGCAGAGAACAACTGGCTGCGGTAGACAGCAAAGCACTTAACGTTTACGCGATTAATGATGGTAACCTTTACAATAAAGATATCCAGTGCTGTGCGATGAAGGAGCTGGCAGAAAGGACCAAAGTTCGGTCGTAAGAGACTGCGACATTTGGATGGAGACACATTTTTAGCGCTGCGCTGCTCGCAGTAAAATACTCGTACTGTGTCGTGTGTATATTGTATTGTGTAAACGCCCCGCGTGTGGCAGCAAGTAAATCCTCTCGCAATAACAGAATTTCTGATTTACTATTAAGATATGGACAACGAACTTTTCAGTTTATCAGGTAAAACGGCACTGGTTACCGGAGGCAGCAGGGGTATCGGTCTTGCGGTGGCAAAAGGTCTGGCAAGGCACGGGGCCGATATTGCGATAATAGCCCGCGATAAAGGCCGACTTAAAGCAGCTAAGGAGCAAATCGAAAAAAGCAGCAATAAGAAAGTATGGACATTCCCGTTTGACTTTGAAAACACAAAGGGAATAGAATCGCTTTTTAATGAGGTAGTTTCAAAAACGGGTGGGGTGGATATCCTGGTCAATTGTGCGGGGACAACCGCGCGCGAGCCGGCTGAAGAGGTGGAGCTGGAGACGTGGAACCGGGTTATCGGGGTGAACATGACCGCTGTGTTCGCGATTTCGCAGGCTTTTTGTCGGCACCGAAAACAGGTCGGTAAGGCAGGCAAGATTATCAATATCGGCTCGCTGATGTGTCATGGAGCCCGGCCGACAACAACGGCATACGCGGCCAGTAAGGGTGGTTTGCTGATGGTGACAAGGTCGCTGGCGGTGGAGTGGGCGAAATACCATATCAACGTAAATGCCATCGGGCCGGGATTTATCACTACGGACCTTACCGCAAAACTGCAAGCTGACGAAGATTTTAACAGGTGGGTGCTTTCAAGAACACCTGTTGAGAGGTGGGGTCAGCCGGAGGACATCGTTGGTGCGGCGGTTTTCCTCGCCTCAAGCGCCAGCGACTTTGTTACCGGGCAGATTTTGTATGTTGACGGGGGATGGGTAGCGGCGCTATAGCGGAACATCGGATTGAGGATTTGAGAAAATCGGTTTCGAGAATAAGCATGAGTGATGTTACGCGCATTTTATTTGCAATCGAGCAAGGCGACGCACGGGCTGTGGACAAGCTGCTTCCGGTGGTTTATGAGGAACTACGTCTTCTGGCAGCTCAGAAGCTATCACAGGAACGGCCCGGCCAGACGCTCCAGGCAACGGCGCTGGTTCACGAAGCATATATTCGTTTGGTCGGTTCAGAAGACCAGAATTGGAACAGTCGCGGGCATTTCTTCGCAGCGGCGGCTGAAGCTATGCGGCGTATTCTCATCGAGAACGCCCGACGCAAACAACGGCCAAAGCATGGTGGTGACCGTCAGAGAGTCGGGCTTGACGATGCAGATATAGCTACCGAAGAGCCCTCAACGGATCTTCTTGCGCTTGATGAAGCACTCGCTAAACTCGCCGAGGAGGATCGGGTGGTCGCTGAACTGGTCAAAATGCGTTACTTTGCGGGTCTTACCCTTAGCCAGGCAGCCGAAATAATAGGGGTATCCCGCCGCACCGCTGACAGGTACTGGGCCTACGCACGTGCCTGGCTTTATCAGGAAATAACAAAGGTAGAACAAACACCGTCACAGTAAGGCTCTGCGTTCACCTGGTAATCGTCAGGTCTGACATCAGCCATAACTCCATTATCTACAAGGTGTTACTAATTATCTTCGCTTAATCTGCCCGTATTGGAGTGCGAGAGGTAAATTCTCCTTAAATTTTTTGATTTTTTGTGTCGCATTTTTGGCCTAAATATCGCATTGCAATATAGAGGGAAGGATTTGTAAAGGAGCTATGAAATGAACGAAGAGCCAAAAGACATCAAATCAATTTTTGCAGAAGCGCTTGAAAAGAAAACCGCTAAAGAACGGGCGGCTTTTCTGGACAAAGCGTGTGAGGGAGACGGCGATCTGCGTTCAAAGGTCGAGGGATTGCTAAAAGCCCATAAGGAAGCTGGTGATTTTCTCGAAGTGCCAGCCTTCGAGGGGAAGGCTACTTTAGACGAATCTCCTCTGACCGAAAAGCCCGGTACAAGGATTGGGCGGTACAAGCTGCTTCAATTGATAGGTGAAGGTGGCTTTGGTGCGGTCTATATGGCTGAACAGGAAAAACCTATTCGCCGTCGTGTTGCGCTTAAGATTATCAAGCTCGGTATGGATACCAAACAGGTCATCGCCCGCTTCGAGGCCGAACGACAAGCGCTGGCGATGATGGACCATCCCAATATTGCCAGAGTGTTCGACGCCGGTGCAACCGATACGGGTCGACCATACTTTGTGATGGAGCTGGTCAAGGGCATACCTATTACCGAGTATTGCGATAAAAACAATCTCGACACACGCCAGCGCCTGGACCTGTTTATTGACGTCTGCAAAGCCGTTCAACACGCGCATCAGAAGGGAATCATCCATCGGGATATCAAGCCCTCGAATGTAATGATTACGCTGCATGACGGCAAACCGGTACCTAAGATAATCGACTTTGGCATAGCGAAAGCAACGCAGCACCGGCTCACTGAAAAAACATTCTTCACCGAATACCGGCAGTTCATAGGTACGCCGGAGTATATGAGTCCTGAACAGGCGGAGATGACCGGTCTGGACGTTGACACGCGCAGCGATATCTACTCGCTTGGTGTTTTGCTCTATGAGCTTCTCACCGGCACCACGCCTTTTGAAGGTGACAAGCTTCGCAGTGCCGCTTACGATGAAATCCGCAGAATAATCCGTGAAGACGAGCCGCCGAAGCCGTCTACGCGCTTGAATACGCTCGGCGATGCGCTGACCGATGTTGCCAAACATCGCCACGTCCAGCCGAACCAGCTTTGCAAAATTGTCTGCGGCGACTTGGACTGGGTGGTCATGAAAGCGCTGGAGAAGGACCGGACCCGCCGGTACGAAACAGCCAACGAGTTTGCAGCGGACATCGGCCGGCATCTCGGCGATGAGCCTGTTGTAGCCGGTCCACCCAGCACAGCATACCGTCTGCGTAAGTTCGTGCGCCGCAACCGTGCGCCGGTTACCAGCATTTTGGCAGTGCTACTTGTGCTCATAGCCGGCATCGTGGTTTCCACTATCTTCGCCATCGAGCAAACTCGCGCACGTGCCGAGGCTGAGCGGCAGGGGAAGAGATCGCAGGCTGTGACCGCCTTTATCACCAACGACATCCTCGCATCAGTCATGAGGGGCCACGACGGCAGCGGGGATGTGACGATGCGTTCGGCTCTTTCTGCCGGAGCGGCCAAAATAGGGGACAGGTTTGAGAGCGAGCCGCTCACTGAGGCATCGATCCGCGAGGCGCTGGGGAACACGTACCGGCGGCTCGGGGAGTACGAGGCGGCTGGACCGCAGTTGGAGCGTGCGTACCAGATTCGTCGGGAGGAGATTGGTGAGGTGACTCCGGAGACACTGCAGTCCATGCGCCACCTGTCCCGGCTGTACCTGGCACAGGAGCGTTACGACGAGGCGCAGTCGCTACTGATCAGGACGCTGGAGGGCAGGCAGTCCGTCTTAGGGGAGGAACATCCGGACACGTTGGCGTCCATGAGCGACCTTGCCTCGGTGTACTACTACCAGGGGCAGTATGACAAAGCGAACCCGCTACTGGTCAAGGCGATGGAAATTGGCCGCCGTGTATTGGGTGAGGACGATCTGCAGAACCAAATCTCTATGGGCTGGCTGGCCAGAGTGTACAGGGAACAGGGTCGTAATGAGCAGGCGGAGCCATTGTACGTTGAGATGTTGGAGAGCAGACGCCGTATCTTTGGTGAGGAATGTGAGAAAGAGGTGGTTACATCGATCGTCGTGAAGGAGCTAATCAAGCTTTACGAGACCTGGGGCAAGCCACAGCAGGCCAAGAAATACCGGGAAAAGTTGCAACAGCTATCGAGTACTCTGATCCTTCATGCTGGCGACTGGGATAAATGGATACAGCTTGCACAGGCCTGGGACACCACGCCGAAGCGTGAGGAAGAGATGCAGAAGCCTCCTCCCGTAGTGGACCACATGGCTAAGCTGGCCGAGTGGTACTATGAGCAAGGCCGATACGACGAAGCGGAGCCGCTGTACCTTGAAAGACTGGAGATTCAGGAGCGGGTGCTGGGAAAAGAACATCCGGATGTACTGAGTTCTGTGAATGACTTGGCCCGCTTGTACTGTCAACAGAGGCGGTACGGCAAGGTGGAGACGCTGGTTGTCAGCCTCTTGGAGACCAGCCGCCGCGTCCTGGGTGAAGAGGACTCATTCACTCTGGAGCTCATGGTCGGGCTTGCTCTCTTGCGGGCCACATGCCCGGTTGCCGAGTTGAGGGACGGCACAAAGGCGGTTGAGCTCGCCACTAAAGCCTGTGAACTGACGAACTGGAAGGATTCCGACTACGTCGACGCCCTTGCGGCCGCCTATGCCGAGGCCGGCGATTTTGACTCCGCCGTCAAGTGGCAGAAAGAAGCGATCAATTTGCTGCCGGAACATGCCTCCGCTGAGGCACGGCGCGATTATGAATCGCGGCTGAAACTATACCAATCCAGCAAGCCCTACCGTGAAAGTCCATAAGGCACACCAGGCCGAGGAATGGCGGGCAAAGCTGCCTGGTAACAAAGAAACACAGGAGCAATAACCAAGCCACAAGAAATAATAACTCACAAAAAGGTTAACCACATTTTCGAAAGGCAGATACAAGGAAAAGGTCAGCAGTGTTATTGCGGGTGTTTTTGTTCCAGGAAGGCCTCAAGGATTTGGGCGGCGGCGACGGCATCGAGCCGCTTTTTTTTCTTGCCTCTGGTAAAATCGGCCGCAGCAAGTTTTTCTTCAGCGCTGAAAGTGCTTAACCGCTCATCCTGGAAGTGCAGCGGGATGTCAATATGAGCTTTTAATTGGTCTGCGAATTTGAAGACAAGCTTTGCCTGTGGGCCCTGCGAGTCATCCATATTCAAGGGCAGTCCGATGACAATTGCTTCTACCTTTTCGGCCTCGACCGTATCCGTAATCTTTTTTAGCAAGTCCTGTTGTCCGTGGATTACAGTGAGTGGTGAAGCGATTGTCTCCGCGGCGTCACAGATTGCCAGGCCTGTGTGTTTAGTGCCATAATCTATTGCTAAATATCTCATTTTTTGTTCTATTCTGTTATAGAAATCTTTCGCCGGTATTTTGCTTAATCAGCTCGCACAGCTCCTTTAGTCTGTGGGTCTGGTCGATATGGCAGATGAGTGTTGCATCGTGGCTGTGGGCGACGACCATATTTTCCAGGCCTATCGCGGCGATTAGATGGCGTTGGTCTTCGGTGATGAAGATAGAGCTTTTGCAGTCGAGCAGCTCACTGGAGCCGGCGATGACGATGTTATTGTTCCTGTCGGAACTGATAATATCAGCGAGCGCGGCGAAGGAGCCGATATCAAGCCAACGACAATCCAACTTTATGGCGTAAACCTGCTCGGCCTTCTCCATAACGGCAAAGTCAATGCTGATCTTAGGTAATTTTACGAACCATTCCTGCAGCGTTTTCTGCTGATTGGGGCTGTCCCAGTCGGCTTGAATTCTGCGGAGCGGTTCGTCAGCTTCGGGCAGTAATTCTGCCAACTTGGCCAGGATTGTTTTGGCTTTCCAGACGAACATGCCGGAGTTCCATAAATATTTGCCGGTGTCAAGATATTGTTTTGCGGTTTTTTCGTCCGGCTTTTCCTTGAATGCTTCGACGGAATATATTTCGTTTTTACAATCGGGACACTTTTGAGCGGCGGTACACTTTATATAACCAAGCTGGGTACTTGGAAAGGTCGGCTGGATGCCGAAAGTGACCATACGGTTGGGATTGCTGCTCACAAAGACAAGAGCATCTTTGAAGGCCTGTTGAACCGCTTCGGCCGGCTCTATTACCTGGTCGGCGGTAACAACAGCTATCGTTGCATCGGGGTCATATTTTGTCAAGACAGCCGCAGCCAAACCGATGGTGCCGGCGGTATCGCGTACAGCAGGCTCGGCGATGACATTGTTAAAGGGCAATTCCGGCAGGTTTTCGCGGACGAGGTCTGCGTATCCGGCGTTTGTTAGAATAATTATGTTTCTCGTATCAAATATCGGTGAGAGGCGCTCGAAACAACGTCGAAGCAGTGTTTGCCCATCGAGAAGTTTCAGGACCTGTTTGGGGCGTTTTTTCCGGCTGAGGGGCCATAATCTTTTTCCGGTTCCTCCCGCCATTATTACAGCATAGTCCATTGCCAAAGCCCTTAATCTGCCAAACAACCAGAGATAGGGAAGTTTATCAAACCAGGAAGTTTTTGTCAACTTTGGTGCGAGAACGAATTTCCTTTGCCCATTCTTGATATGTATAGCCGGGCTTGTAATTGCCCTTCCTGCCCTTAAGGGCAAAGGTTGCCTGCTTGCCCAGTTCAACAGCAGGTTGGCTGTAAGGGTCAATTTTGAATAAGGCACCGGCAAAGGAAGTCGTTACTTCATATAAATAGATAAACTCACCGACAGTATATTCATTTACCTTATCGAACAAAACCGTAAGACAAGGGCGCCTGTCATGCAAAAGGGCATATTCGGTGGCTTTTTTTTCGTTGTTTAGCAGACTGCTCAAATTATTATCAGCAAGAAAACTTAGCTCCGGGGCACAACGAGGAGCCGCTCCTATCCTGGGATCTTTGTCAAAACTATTTACCTGAAGGAAAGTGAACAATTTATCGTTGGGTCCCTCGCGATATAACTGGACCTGGCTGTGCTGGTCAGTGGCGCCGAGGGCCTTGATGGGCGTGGGTCCAATGTGAACTATCCTTCCATCCAAATCCCTGGCCTTGCCGAGACTTTCCGCCCAGAGTTGCTTGAACCAACCGGTCAGGTCCTTGAGGGCATAGCTGTAGGGCATCATTGCGGTGATTTTCTTGCCATGATTATAAAAGTGGTAGTTTATCGCTGCGTTGATCGCGGCGGGATTTTTGTAAAAATTCCTGCGACTAACTTTCTTATCCATAGCGCGAGCGCCTGCCAAAAGGGAGTCGATATCAATCCCACACATAGCAGCGCTGAACAAGCCAACGGCACTTAGTACGCTGAATCTGCCGCCAACAGCATCGGGAATCCGGAGATGGTCCAGGCCCTCTTTGTTGGCAATATTAAGAAGGGTATTATTCTTTCCGAAGGCGGTGGTTATAACCACCCTCTTTTGATATCCTTTTCGCCCGAACTTTCGCAAGAGCAGCTTGCGAATAATCATAAACTGGCTAATTGTTTCCGCGGTTTGCCCCCCCCTGCTGATGACATTAAAAACAGTGTTACCGAGCTTGTTATCAATCCAGTGTAAGAAAGAGGCGAATTGTGAAGGGTCAATATTATCCAAAACAAAAAAGCGGGGACCCGTTCTTTTTTTCTCATAGATATTGTGCATATAGGGCTTGAGCGCGGTTTGTAATGCGATAATGCCAAGGGCAGAGCCACCGATGCCAAGCACGACGAGATTTTCACATCGACCGTTGAATTTGGTCTTCAATTTTTTGACCTTTTTGGGAATTTCCTCGTTATAAGGGAGGTCTCTATAGGGAGTTTTGCCGGCTTTTCTTTCTTCGTTCAACTGTGCAATTAACAACGAGGTTTTTCTACCAAGGGCATCGAGCTGCCGAGCCGTGATGCCATGCATTGGCCCTATGGCATCTGCCATAACATTTCCATAATAAAATCTAATTTGTGGTCTTGGCATCTTTTTATTTCTCCACGTCAACCTTCAATATCTCTGCTCACATCGACCCCTGAAAGGAGTTGTGACGTTGCAAGTATATTCTACGAGCGTCCCTGCCGCAATGGCAATCTGAAAGCTCTTGACTTGCATTGCAAGCAAGGCAGACAATACAGCACCGTCATCCACTGCTCAGATGTGTACGACCTTAATTCCGGCGAGATGGCAGTATGCCTTGAACGGCAGCTCGAGGTCTCCGTATATGAACAGTTGGTGGAAACCCTTGGTGTCGAGTGTGTCATCCATATCGTCCATTTCAATCTCGACGGAGGTTCGGCAGCCGCCGGCGGGCGGTGTTTCAATGTTGCGAAGGACACATCCCGTACCAAGGATTATTTGGCCCGGTCCATTAAACTCCATAACGGTGACTTTCTGGCCGATACGCCACAGCACCTGCGGGGAGACACCAAGCTCAGACTCGGAGTGGTTGCGGAGGATGAAAGGCTCGGGTGGCTTGTCGAAGCCGTCAAGCTTCGTGGGACAGGAGCAGTGGGCGCCCATCAGGGTGTTGTTGACAGTGTTTGGCGCAGGGTCCTGCATAAAGCCGGGCCGGTCGAAAAGAAGACTGGTGAGCCGCAGAGAGATAGCAGCGTTCCAGTCGGCCTCACAACAGCCGACGGAGCCTTCGTCGTTGAGCTTCAGCCAGGCCATGCAGGGCGGGCAGGGAATCAAACGGCTCCCAATCAAGCCCAGACAATCCATCGAGATGCCCTGGCAGTTTTCGGCAGCCATAATCCGCTTGGCAACAATATAGTTTTTCGCTGAGTTCAGGATGTCCTGTTTGTTCGGCTCAACAATCTTTTCGGATTCCTTGGTGTAGAAGTTAGCGATTTCCCTCATTTCTTCGGTGGTCTCGGCCTTTTTGAAGTCTTCCGGGAATCGGCTGCGAGGTATGTAGTGCAGGGTAGTGCCGATGACATCGAGCTTTCGGTCATAGGTTTTGTCGCCTGCGATAATGCAGAGGCGCGTGTTCTTCATCTCGTGGATGGTGTTAAACATTTTCAGGCCGAAGGCAAGCCAGTCCAGGTCCTGGGTTGCAGCGACAAAGACACCGGGGATATTGCGGGTCGCCTGGAGGTCGCCGGTGAAAGAAGTTCCCATTGGGCTGAAAACAATCGTCGGGATATCGCCGCGATTCTTGGCGATGTTGTTGGTCTTGGCCCAGGAGTTAAAGCCGGAGTGGTGGAGGCACATGCTGATAACGATAAGGCCATCCGGCGGGGTTTCTTTGACGTCTTTGAGGAACGCGCTGACGAGGTTATCGGTGTGGAGGGGCTCTTGGGTTATCTTCAGGTTAATGCCTAATTTTTTAGCGGCGTCTGTGAGTATCTTAGTGTATTGTCGCTGGCGGGCTTTGATGTCGTAGGAAGCGCCGGGCCAGCCCATCCAGTATTTGTCGATATTCGGGCGTATAAATACGGCGCGGACGCGAGGTTTGGCAGCGGATTTTGGTTCGGCGGCGAACAGCGATGAGGTGAAGTCGAGCAGGCCGGTTTGTGTTGCCGCAGCCAGGGCGCCGGCGGTCGCGAGGAAGCCGCGACGGCTCATTGTACAGGAACAGCAGGATTTGGCACAGTTTTTGTGGGTTTGCATTGTGAGTCCTCCTTAAATGTAGCGGTATATTGAACTTAGCCTTTCTGTAAAAACACATAACACTATCTACAAGTTGTATTCGCATTATAACGTGTAAAATTTGAGATGCAATTTATTTTCCTGTTTTTGAGAAATATTGCCGAACGGCAAGGTGAAGCATTTGGAGTATAAGAGAAAGCCGAAGCCGGATTGCTGCCCAAAATGATATTCAAATAGGCGATGAGGATTTGATCCAGGGATGCTCAGCGCGAATCGAAGTAATCGATAAGGGGGTACACCTCATCGTTGAGTTTCGTCATTTGCTGAAGCATTGCAAGATACGGCTCGTACTGATAGCTGACTATTCCCTTGTTCGAATTGCGATTAGATGGGTCGGTACTCAAATCCAGCGGGTTATTATCTCTGTACTTAAACCAGTGCCAGCCGACACAAGATTTGGATTCAAGCAGTCCGAGTGTGAAATTCTGATAAAACCATGCCCTGTCGGTTTGGGTGTGAACGAGCCAGCCGGCACCTGAGACGTTCGGCAGGCCGGAGTCGTGACCCTTGGCGTAGAACTCGGTAATCATAAAGGGCCTACCCGACTCGGCAGCCCACATTGCCATCCTCTTTTGGTCCGGTCCCCACGCGCCATAATAATTTACCGCTATCACATCCAGATACTTTCCCGCCGCCCTGAATATGCCTGGCATACGGAGCGCTCTTCCGTGGAGCCTTGGGCCGAGACACAGATGGTTCGAGTCGTACTTGCGAATGGCATCGGTTGTTATGCGGAAATAAGTGTCAAAGGCATAGCCAAGGAAGGCCTGACGGTCTGCGTCAGTTATGTCCGGCAATCCTGCATCTTTGCCCTTTCTTTTACTGAGCCATTTTTTGGCAGCTTCATAGCCAAAACGAAGGTTTGGATTGCTTACATCAAGCCGCAAAGACCTGTCGAGCATATCAGAGACAACGGGCAGCTCATTATCTGAAAAATGGCCTATCAGGTATGGGTCGTTTTTGGTTGTCGTGAGCATTTCTGCGTAGTCATCACAGAACTTCTCAAAATCCGGATGAAATACCGGAATACATTTGTCGGGATAGCCGAGATGTCCCGGCTCCTGCCGGGTGAGCCTCTTTGACTTGCCGAACGAGCCCATGAAGCTCCACGAAAGGGTATAGGCCAAAGGATGCGAAGTTGCGCGCAAGACGTGGGGGTCCGACCAGCCGCCTGTGCCATTGAAGCCATACTTAGTAAGAAGGTCGGTAGAGAACTCAGCCCATTTTTGCCAAGTGCCAAACTTTTCGATGGCAGGCTTCTGACTTATCTGGGAACGGCCCTTTCGGACGCCGCATACGCCGATGTTAATGAACAGATTGCCCTCTGGATCCACGAGCCACCATCTGCCCACAACCTTTTTTGGATAAAAAAAGCCCTTCGCTTCGGCCTTTTTGTCGAGCCGGCCACCATATTTGCTGCACCGCATTTTCTTCGAGCCCGGCTGAAAACCCTCGAGCAACTCGAGTGTGCGGGTGTCGCGCAGTGTCCAATCACTGTCCGTGGGCTTTCTCTTAACCCTTACCTTGATATACTTTTGCTTAGAGGCCTGCCGGTCCTTATTCTCGGCGTGGGCC
>DATLBB010000209.1:0-11061 GCA_035527155.1 Sedimentisphaerales bacterium | reverse complement strand
AAAGGGCTGTGAGCATATCGCTCGCAGCCCTTTGTATTGGTGTGCACTTGAGGCAATTCGGGGCCGTCAAAAGGCTTCGGGCAGAATCTTTCTTGCGGCGTCACGGAGATAGTTCGAAATCTGCCTTTCAGAGTTCATGCCAAGTACTGTTCTGGCCAGTTTGTTGCAATCTTCCATCGTAACAGAGCGAATAATCTGCTTTATCTCCGGTATCATCGGTGGAGCCAGTGACATTGTTCTGATGCCGAGTCCCAGCAGCAGCATAATGTACTCCGGCTCGGAAGCCATCTCCCCGCAAACGCTAACGTCTATCTGTGCTTTGTACGCATCCTGGATAACGATCCTGATAAGGCGCAATACAGCAGGGTCTACAGCCGAATATAATGTAGAAACCAACTCGTTTCCCCTGTCAACAGCGAGAGTATATTGAATAAGGTCATTTGTTCCAATACTTAGAAAATCGGCGTCTCTTGCAAGAGTAGAAGCCGTCAAAGCCGCCGACGGCGTCTCAACCATAATGCCCACTTCAATGTTCTTATTGTACTTTACAGATTCCTCATCAAGGTCCTCCATCACATCGCGCAAAAGCATCTTGGCCTGTTTCATTTCCTGCAGATTGGTAATCAACGGAAACATTATCTTTACCTGGCCGAGGACCGACGCACGCAAAATTGCGTGCAACTGGGTTTTGAACATCGTAAGGTTCTGCAGGCAAAATCTGATTGACCTCAGCCCCAAAAACGGATTCGGCTCAGGTGCAAAACGCTTGCTTTGAGTATATTTATCCGCACCGAGGTCCATAGTCCTTATTGTTACCGGCCGATGCTTGAAAACGCCGACGGTTTCAGCGTAGGCCTGATAATGCTCCTGTTCTGTAGGTTCGCTCTCACGGTTAAGATACAAGAACTCCGTACGGTATAAGCCTATTCCGTCCCCACCTTTTTGCAAAACGATCTCAGCCTCGTCCGGAAATTCGATATTGCCTAATAATGTTATACTGACGCGGTCACGGGTAATGGCGGGCTTTGCCCTTATCGCGTCAAGTCTGTGCCCAAGCTCTGCAAATTCATGGGAATATTCTTCATACTGCCGGATTGTCTGCTCATCCGGATTTACAACAACGATACCACGATTGCCGTCTATAATGACGGTATCCCCGCCGCTGACGCATTCTGTAAGGTCTTCGAGCGCCACGACTGCCGGGATACCCAAAGAGCGTGCAACAATAGCGGTATGACTGGTTCGTCCGCCCGCATCGGTAGCAATGCCTTTGACAAATATTCTGTTAAAGCCGGCGGTTTGGGTAGGACTCAATTCGCGAGCGACAATCGCAACCTCCTGGGTCAGATGCTCAACATCCTCACGCTTGCTGCCAAGAAGCTGCCGGAGCAAACGTCTTTCGATATCGTAAATATCCGCCGCTCGCTCGCTGATGTAAGCATCTTTTACCTTTGTAAAATGTGATGCAATCTCCCGCAGCGTTACTGAAACCGCGTACTCTGCTGTTACCAACTTCGACTGGAGCAAATCCGTTATTCGCTTTCGCAGGCTCCTGTCGTGCAGAAACCGCAGATGGACGGCAAAAATATCTTTTATCTTTCCTCCCCCCTCGTCATCCTCTGCCGCTTCAAGTTTGGACAACTCGTCAATTGCAGCTTTGAAGGCATCCCTTACGCGCTGAATCTCTGCCATTCGCTGCGAAGGCATAATCGACCGCCGAGGAATTCGGTAATCTTCGGAATCAATGATGAGCAGCTTGGCAATAGAAATGCCCGGCGAGACAGCTATTCCCTTTTTTATTTCCATTGCATAATTCTCGTATCTCGTGAAGCGTATCTCGTATTTCGCTTCACGCTTCAGGCTTCACGCATTTTTTGGTGTCGGCTCATCGAAATGCTTCTGTTCCACAAGGTCTCGCAAAGCTTCGATTGCCTGTTGAGCGTCTGCGCCTTCAGCTTTAATTTTCAGTTTGGTGCCGCAAGTTGCGGCAAGCATAGTCATCTGCATAATACTCTTACCGTCGACAGCATTTTGGTCATTGCTAACGGTAATATCAGAGTCAAACAGGTTTGCTACATCAACAAACTGCATGGCCGGGCGCATATGGAGTCCATCTGCGTTTCTTATCTCAACTGACGCTTCACAAACCAGTTTCCGGGGCGAATTTTGTTCTGTCTGCATCTTCGGGCCCGACCCAAGACTTTATATCCATAAACGTATTATTACTACAACTGCGGATTTTCATCGGCCTCTCTGAGAAGAGCTTCGAGCTGCTGTGCCGTTTGCGACTGCCTGAAAAACCTTCGGAACTTCTCCTGCTGTAAATGCCTGAAAACATATTCCATCGTTTGTAAATGTTTGTCGGGATTATCCGTCGGGCTAATTAAAAGTATTACGGAATAAACCGGCTGTTTGTCGAGAGCAGGAAAATCAATGCCTACACCGCTTCTGCCTATCGCAGCAACGACATCTTTAACGGCGTGGTGTTTGACATGAGGTACAGCAATGCCTTTTCCCATTCCTGTACTTGCTTCATTTTCTCTTTTAATCACGGCCTTGATAATCTCTTCACAGTTACCCTTTCCGAGCCGTCCGGCTTTATCAAGCGCCGAAACAAGCTCCGCTATCGCGCCGTCACGGTCTTCGGCCTTTAGCTCGGGTATTACCGCTTCAAAACAAACAAAATCTGCAAATTCCATCTTATCTATCCCAAATCATCCCCTTGGTCGTCCTGCCCGACCAAATCAACAATACAAAACTACAATCATAAGTGCACAGGTTATACGAATCACAGTTACAAAATGCCGAAAGAATTGCCCCTAAAACCGGCTCGCGTCCTGGATTCCTGCTCCTTCGACTTCGCTCAGGACAAGTTTCGCAGGAATGACAGGTTCAGGCAATCGGCAATTAATAAATAGAATTCGTAATACAAGTATCCTGCATTCCCGTGCTCTTATGTTCCCATGTTCTGTTCCACACCTCCTGTGTGTTTGTTGTCCCGTTCTTTGCCCTTTTTTCTTCTGAGCTGCCGTTCAAGCTTATGGACAGCTAAATCAATACACCGGTAAGCATCTTCACCTGTCTCGGTAACGACAAAGACCTTGCTGTGCTCACCCCTTGCAATTATCTCCACGCTGGTATTGCCGCTCTGGCTGCCGTCGATAATTACCTCAACCTGATTGATGCTATTGTAGTATTTTGGAAGCTTCGAAGTCTTTTCCTCAGCGTGTTTTCTAATAGCTTCCGTTATGTCGATATGTTTGCCGGTAATAGTAAAAAGCAAAATCGTTCTCCTTAACTAATTTTCCAACAAAGTCCGTTTTTATTCTACTTTATTTTCCGCCTCAGGCTTCGGCAAAACGACTGCGTGCTCACCGCCCGGGGCAATAACGCCGGCGCTGACTGTAAATCTAAGCGCCTCTTCTACCGTCATACCAAGCTCTATTGTCTGCTTTTTCGGCACCATTATAACAAAGCCGGTAAACGGCGTTGGTGAGGTGGGTACCAGAATAGTAAGAAACTCCTTTTTGACGTTGTCTACAACTCTCTGGATTCCAGAGCCCGTAACAAAACCAATCGACCATATACCCTTTCGTGGATACTCAACGGCAACTACCCTTGAGAACATCCTTTTCTGCTCTTCCTGGGTAAGCAGGAAATCGGTAACTTGTTTCACATAAGGATAGACCCTCCTTAACAATGGGGTGTTCATTATGAAGTTTTCTATCATTCGCCATAGACTTCTGCCTACCACGCTGGCCAGTAATGCACCAACTATGCACACTATGAGCAGGGCAATAAGAAAACCTGCTGCAGATAAGGCCATGTTCAACCACCGCTCGGCCAGGCTGTCAACAAATTCACCGCCCGCAACTTTTCTCATCAACCAGTTCAGACCATCCCTTATGTGGCTACTGATATTGTCCTGGATAAAAGTGTATCCCCAGACGAAAAACCAGATCGTCAGAATGGTCGGCAATAGTACCGCCAGACCACGGAAAAAATAGTTTCTAAGGCGTCTGGTAACACTCATATCATTAACACCAAGTCAGATGCTGTTATCCGTTTCCCAAGTTTTGTTCTATTGAAGCCCCTAAAAAAGCGTATCTTATCCAGAACACCGTAGTTTAATCTATGGACTTCTTAGAGTCAATAAAAAAGTCTTTTGTTGATTTCAGACTCCGTTTGCCGCTCTCCGGCAAATGTGCGCCTATCAAATGTATCGCCGCCCCTGGTAAAGAGGCGAGCATCCATACGGCCCGCTGGCAGAGCGCCAGCGCGGAGGCAGATTCCTCCGTAACACCAGCATACCTAACAAACAGTGAAACAAGTAAAAGTTCCACGACTACCGCACCGCCAATACTGATAGGAACCGCGCCTAATACCCACGTCAGGGTGAAAAAGACATAATAATACACGATACCAGCCTCAATGCCGAGATTTCGCCCAAGAAGCCAGAAACCGGTGATTGTCAGAAGCTGTAAAAACACCGTCAGACCAAAAACGACAAGGATTGTTCCAATATTGCGGAAGTAAATAACGATTGCGTCCTTAAGCTTGACAATCATGCTCACGGCGCTTGCACGGATAGATAACGAAAGCTTTGCCAGCATCGAGCGGCTTTTTTTGAGTATCAAGAGTATGCAAAAAATCAGCACTATGGCCGCAAATACACAGAGAAGAACCCCCTTGTAATCCACGGCAGATTCGAGGAAACCGCGGCGGTCGGAGGAAGTTACTACAGGCCCGCGGCCTCGTAGAAAGAGCAAGTAGAAGAAAACAGCGATTACCAATGTGCTTACTAATCCAATTACCCTGTCCACAAATACACTGAGAACCGCCTCGAACTTTTTATCGGTGTGCTTTGTAACATACCAGGCACGCAGCAAATCGCCACCCACTGAGCCGGGCATAAAATTGTTGTAAAACCAGCCCAAAAGATACAGTCTGACAACAGCCCAAAAATTTATGAAGATGTGTTGACTCCTGAGCAACAACCACCAGCGCAGCCCTATTATTATCTGGCTGAAGATAAAGATACCAAGAACAGCGGCAAAAATACCGATATTCATTTGGCGGAAAATCGTTACTAAGCTGCTCCACCGCTGCTGACCTGAGTATTTATCCTCGCCTGAGAGCCAAAAAATCCCCCCAAAAATGCCGCCTGATACGACGGCAATACGGAGGAACAGGAATATACGTCTGGATTTCTTTGGTCCCTGGTCGTTAGGCAACCTCTAACCCCTAAAAAAACACTTGTTTTTGCAGATAATAACCAGTAAAAGAGCTTTTGACAAGACGATAATTTCGGGAATAGTTCGTAGTATGTTCCTCGTCGCAGATTCACGAACGATGAGTTACAATCGCCGAGCGATTAATTCAGGAGGCCTAACAGATGACAGCAAAGCAAAGTATCGAAGAAGGTCTGGAATTTACTCCGAAATTCGACGAGAACGGCCTGATAACAGCCATTGCCCAGGACGCAAAGACAGGGCAGGTCCTGATGGTGGGCTATATGAATCGGGCGGCACTTGATTTAACAATTCAAACCGGCTTTGCTACATACTTCAGCAGGTCACGTCAGAAATTATGGAAGAAAGGCGAAGAAAGCGGGCATTTTCAAAAAGTCCAACAAATACTCGTAGACTGCGACCAGGATTGTCTGGTCCTGAAAGTAACGGTCGAAGCCGGCCAATGTCACGTCGGCTATCAATCCTGTTTTTACCGGGCGTTGAAGAAGGGCACTGACAAAGACTTAGAGCTTATCTCAGAAAAGGTATACGACCCAAAGAGAGTTTACAAACCATAATGGCAAACAAACTCCCCCACCGATATCAACATAGCTCTGTGATATAAATGACAGAGAAGTCTGAAATCCGGTTGAGCCATAAAGAACGCTCAAAGGTTCGATAATTTTCTTGATTTTTATTTAATAATCCTGTAAAATTATATCATATCTGACTGAGGTCTTGATGAGGAGTAGGAATGACATCTCAGTCCACAATATTCATCCTTATTAGAAGTAATGCGTTATGCCACAGAGGGTGTCTGCATAAGCAAGTCTTATTTAATAAATAAAACCCGCTTTACTGGAGATTAAAAGATGAAAACCAGATTAACGAAAAGAATGGCTAAGGTTAATTACAATCCCTTTTATCTGTGGGTTCTGGCCCTGATACTGACGTTTTTGACTTCGTTGGTTTTTGCCGGCAGGAGGACCGCGACAGTACAATCCGGAGGCAAGAAAGTCAAGGTAAAGGCAACGGAGGACTCGGGGGCTACGGACGGCTGGGAGAAAGACCCTAACAATCCCGCCCACCCTTCTGAGGTGGACCGGGAAGCTGCCAAGAAGCTGGGCCTGCTTGACGCCAATGGCGTTCCCGACCCAAATAAGTTCGAGAAAGACCCCAACGACCCCAATAAGATTAAGACCGAGAAATACCACATGGCGGATTGCAGTACCAAGGAATATGGCGTAACAAAGCCCGTTACCGTATCTGTCACTGACGATGCCAACAATACCGTTGATGTCAACATGCCCGTAACGGTCGCTCTGGATGGAAACGATACCGGCTCTAATCTGCTGGGCGAGGACTGGATGAGAGCTGTTCGAATAACCATAAAGTACCTGCCGAAGAGAATAACCACGTTCGACAATACGGAAACAAACGTACCGGCGTCACCGAACATGCCTCCGGCAAATAAGCCTCCCATTTCCGACGGCCAACCTCGTAGGTCCTGGCCGGGCCGTTTTGGTGACCGGCCTATCGGCCCGGAGGGCGAGTTTTTTGTAGGTCTCGGCAGTCCTTACACTATACTGGCACTCAATACGGCTTTGGCCTCGGGCTTAACACTGGATGATACCATCGACTTAAATGACGAGCCGGTCACCTTGAATTACTTATACAAAGCCGGTTTCATCCCGAAAGAAGACTATGGCATCTTCTACATTACGCACCTGCCTAAGCTGGAGCTTTACGCTGAAGGGGGCGCGGTCATCTATTACGAGAATGTTGAGGTGCTTGTACCCTACGGCCCCTGTGCGGAGGAGCCGCCACTCGGCGCCCTTCTTGGCTCAGAACTGCTGGAAGGAAAGACCGGCTATATAACGCATCCACTTTTTGGCGAGATAGAAGTCGGCCAGATAACGTTCCTTGGCCTGTATGAGGACACCTACTTTACGCCGGCCTCGCCGTTAGGGGATGTGGATGAGGACCTCGATGTAGACTTCCGGGACGTGGCCCTGGTGGCGGCAAACTGGCTTGCCTATACCGGCATCGACTTCGAAGGTATCTGTATGGACATGGATGGAGATGGTTATGGAAATCCTGCAAGTCCTCTATGTCTGTATCCGGATTTAGATTGTGACGACACGAATCCGAGTGTATATCCAGGAGCACCTGAAGTCTGCGACGGGGTGGACAACAACTGTGACGGGCAAATAGATGAAGGATGCCCCGATACCGATGGTGACGGTGTGCCCGATTCGATAGACAACTGCCCAACTGTTCCCAACCCCGCACAAGAAGATTTAGATGCCGACGGCGTAGGAGATATGTGTGACAACTGCCCAACTTTTGTTAATCCTGACCAAGCGGATTCGGATGGTGATGGAGCAGGAGATGTCTGTGATAACTGTCGTGATGTGTTTAATCCTGATCAGAATGATAGCGATGTTATCGTTACTCCCGGTCTCCGCGGGTCGATTTTCTTCGGTACTCCGAGCAACGAAAACCCTGTCAACCTCGACGGCGCGAGCTACCAGGTCTCCCCTTTCCGGGTCTTCACCGGCGACAAGGCCAACACTATCCTCGCAATGCAGGAGGACCCGGCCTACAACGTGATTGCCACCGGGCAGATCCAGAACTGGGACAACTTCCCCGCCTTCGACGGCAAGGCAGATGACTTCGTCACGGCCTTCAGCGGCAGGATGTTTCCACGCACCGAAGGCAACCACAACTTCCGGTGGAACAATGACGACAAGGGCCTGATGTTCATCGACATGGATGATGACGGGGTCTTCGACAGCACCGACCGGGTGGGGAACTACGACTGGAGTGGCTCCAGCACCAAGTACCTGTATGCCGACCGAGGATACAACTTCATCTATATGGCCCAGGAGTTCACAGGCGGCCAGAGCCTTAACTGGTGGGTCACCGAGCCCGGTAGCGGCGAGGTCCGCGTCAACACCATCGCCCAGGCCGGCCTGTGGCGCTGCGCCGTTCAAGAAAGAGATGGAGTAGGAGATATTTGTGACAATTGTCCAAGCGTTCCGAATCCAGACCAATTAGATTCCGATGGCGATGGCATAGGAGATGCCTGTGATCCGACTCCATAGCGGCGGTTAGCTGGCTGAATTTGCACCAATCCTGGGCCTATGCTGATTAGTTCGGTATAGGCCCCGGTTGTTTTTGTACTGCCTGATGCGTATTTCTTTGCCTATAGATGACCAGGTGGGGTTAGTTAACCCATATATTTGTCGCCGGAGAATTTCCTCGACTTCATTTTGATCACATGGTAGACTCTTAACTTGTTGTATGTGCTTGCAGCACCTGCGCAGGATTGATTATAATGTGCAGGTATTCTTTAACTTTTTTACTGGAGGATTTAATCATGGAACAACAGGCGGGTAGAAACGGAAATCATTCGGACCACGCGAAAGACGGTTCTCATCGCTGCTGCTCTCACGGCGTGCCCAATATCGATGAAAAGGGCTTCTTCGGCATGTCCCGTCGTGATTTTATCATGGGGCTTGGCGCAGCGGGTGTAGGAGCAATGGCACTTTCTTCACAAGAGGTGTCAGCAGCTCCGATAAAGCCCATTGCCGGGATGGGCCTTCGGATTGGCTCGACGCTGCGAGTCAAACCGGCCCTGGTTTATCACCTCTCCCAGAGAAGGGAAGCGACGAGCTGGCGATCATGGGGTGGACTGCATACCCAAAGCGATGTGGACCAGGAAGCCAAAAGGATCGGGCAAGAGTTGAAGAAGCTCTCTTCGTCGGCGGACTTTCCTATGGAAGTTCTGCCCGTATCGCTGGTAAGAAACGTTGCACAGGCCAACGAAGTTAAGGACACCGATTGCGACGTCAACCTGGTCTACGCAGCAAAAGGCGGACGAGGTGAACTCGATACAATCGCGGCTTCGAAGAAACCAACGGTAATGTTTTTAAGACACGATTCAGGTCCTGTATATCTTTGGTACGAAATTGCACATCCCCATTTTTTGAGACGGGCAACCGACGATTACCAGCAGCCGGACATGGACGTATGGGATGTTGTCGTGGACGACTATGACGAGATTCTCTGGCGAATGAGGAGCCTTTACGGACTCAAGAACACTCTCGGCACCAAAATTGTCGCTATTGGTGGCGCCGGGGGATGGGGAGCCGGCTACCAATTTGGCCCCAAGAACGCACGCGAAATCTGGAAACTCGATATACAGCCGGTGGAGTACAAGGAACTGGAGCCGATGATTCAGAAAGTCAGGGCGGACAAAAAGGCCGTCAAGCAGGCCCAGCGCCAAGCCGAAGCATTTCTCGCCCGCAAGGGTGTTTCCCTGCACACCGACAAGAAGTTCCTCGTCAACGCTTACCTCTTGACGAAAGTGTTCAAGGACCTGATGGAAAAAGCAGATGCACCGGCTATTACAGTCCATCACTGCATGGGGACAATCATGCCCATGTCACAGACCACAGCATGCATGCCGTTGAACTTTCTCAACGATGAAGGCCTGATGGCATTTTGCGAGTCGGATTTCGTTGTTATTCCGTCCGGTATTCTGCTGCGCTACATTTCGGGCAAACCAGTATTCCTGAACGACCCAACTCACCCTCACGACGGCATGATAACTCTTGCCCACTGCACTGCGCCGAGCAGGATGAACGGCAAAGATTTTGAGCCGACAAAGGTCTATACGCACTTCGAGTCGGATTACGGGGCCGCTCCTAAAGTCAATATGAGCAAAGGCCAGGTCATAACAAACCTTATACCGAGTTTCAGCTCGAAGAAGTGGATAGGTTACAGGGGAAAAATTATCGACCATCCGTTCTACGACATTTGCCGCGCGCAGATTGACACAGATATCGAAGGAGACTGGAAGAAGTTACTTGAAGACATGCAGGGATTTCACTGGATGACCTGCTACGGTGACTGGCTCCGTGAGGTCGGATACGCGCTGAAGAAGGTCGGCATCGAATGGCAGAACATCACGACCGGCAGAACCACCGGACCGATAGTGCAGGCAACTTCATAGTTGTCCCAAAAAGATAACCAGGGGCTGTGGGTGAGAAAGCTCGCAGCCCTTTTTTTCTTGCCCGGTGCCACGCCCGGCCCATTTTCCTTGATTAGAGCCACACCCAATTCATTTTCTTTGTCCGGAACGTCCCATTTTCATTTTCCTATCCGGAGATAACCGGCTGGTTTATTTGAAGCGATGTTTGACGGGCTGCTTTTTTAGCTCCCTGGCGGTCGGCAGTAATTCAAACGAATCTATTTTTTCAGCTTCGACGAATCTGTTTATCACGTGCTGGATTTCGCCCATACTCCGGGCGTGCATCATCGCGAACAGATTATAAGGCCAACCTTCAAAGGTCTTCCGCTCGTAACAATGGCTCACAATCCTAAAACGAGCTAACCTTTCGCCGGCCTCGATGATTCTGTCCTGTGGAACTTCGCTTGCAAACAAGACGTTTGCCGTAAATCCGAGCTTGCGATGGTCGACAACAGCCGCTATCCGCCGAACGACACCGGAATCAATCAGCTCCTTTATGGTTCTTAGTAAATCTTCCTGTCCAAAGCCTTCACTGCATAAAAAGGCGAAAGGCTCCGAGGTCAAGTGCAGCTCTTCCTGCAATACCGACAGGATTCGCTTTTGATTTTCGTTCAACTCGACGGTCGCCGCTTGGGCAGGGACGAGTTTACTGGTGTGTAAGTCGGGGTCCTTCGGGAGGTGCGCGACATCCTGCAATAATCCGGCGGCGGGTTCCTCGCTTTCAACGTCAAAGCGGACATCAAGCTTAAAAACACGCTCGACGGGCAGACTGTGAAAATCAATGTCGAAACG
>DATLBB010000208.1:0-11519 GCA_035527155.1 Sedimentisphaerales bacterium | reverse complement strand
CGAGCTGTCCGACCTTTTCAAGAATGGATTTCACTGCCCGCCTATCGCGGGTTCGACCCAAAGCGATTATTAGACTATCAAGTTCGCTAATGCTCGCCCCGTATTGACCCATTCCGGTGAAATTCCAGCCTTTGTCCCATTCTCTCGAACCAATGACGTCCAATAGTATATTGGCCCCTGTGGCGTCGCTCAGCATTCCAAGGATATGGGCATAAGTTAGTTTGGCTTTTTCGCTTTCGGTACTTTTGTAAGCATCTCGCAGAAGCGGTACTGCATCCTGCGGCTGTGCAAGGACTATCTCCAGTCCATCGTAGTCATTGACAACACGCTCAACAGCGCTGGCAATCTGTTCTTTAGGTAATGGAAAAGAGTCCTTATCTGTCAGGACCCTCTCCGGCAGATTGCCTTTGTCGATGAGGTGCTTCTGAAGCGCCCTGATATCAATGTCACGCAGTTCCTTGCCGCTTTTTGTAACCATTGCCGCCGCTACGCCTGCCGCGTAGCCCTGGTTCTGAATGTCGGGCTGCATTCGTATAACAGGCATCGCATCGCGGTGGGCGCTGACGCCAAGGCCGGTTACCAGAATGCCATCGAGACCGTTTGGCAGCAGGCAGCGATAGGGGACATTAACAATAATGTCCTTTCTACCGGGGGGCTTTAGCAGAAACGCCGGATGTATCGTAAAGCCGTGCGAGTCGAAATCGCTTTTTGATATCACAACGGTATCGGGGTAGGTCCTGTCGTTTAAGATGTCCATTGGTGACATAATAAAGTCACCTACAATCCGCCGCCGTTCTCGTGTATCTATCAACTGCCCCAGGTCATAGGCTCGGCTGTACTTTTTCTTTGCAACGACAAAAGCCCGCCAGGTATCGATAACATCTGCATCGTCGATGAATGTCCAATCCGTATTAGTGTATCCTGTACCCATATTGTGCGGCGGGAGTCCTGCACCCTGGACGGCGACGCCGGAGCCGTTTGTGTAGGCGCACGCAGCGCCGGCAGCCGCAGCGATGTCTGCATTGCCGGTCGAATCAATGACCGCCTTGGCCAGTACAACGCCCCGTCCCTGTGGCGTAGCGACCACGACACCCCTGACCCGCCCGTTTTCCACGAACGCGCCGCAGCCGAGCGCGCCGAACCATATATCGGCGCCGGCCTTGCGGAGCTCCCGCCGATACCACTGGCTCTTCCATTCGGGATTCCACGATGCGGCCTTGCCTTTTCCACCATCTGTTAAACTTGCGATACCTTCATCGATTTCCGTTGTAAAACCGACGCGGTAACCGTGATAGTAACTGCTGATGAGGCCGAGCGTACCGACTCCGCCGAGGCCGTGAAGGTATTCGACGACGAGGATCCTTGCTCCCTGCCGTGCTGCGGCGATGCCGGCAGGCGCTCCGCCTGTGCCGCCACCGATGACCACAACATCATATTCGCCGAGCACCGGCACGACCCGATTGTTTGCGGGAATTGTCACAAGTTTCGTTTGCCCTCGACTTATCCCGCTCAAATTCTCTCGCACATCTCCTGACGTCACGGGCACCGCTGCTTTGCCGTATAATCCCACGTTCTTTAGTTTGCCGGCACGCTTTGCCTGCGAAGCGGCCGCAGCGCCAATGCGGCTGCCGATTCTCATCAACTCCAGAGGCCGAAGCAGCTTTTCCGCCGCATTGCGGGGTACATCCGCGCAGCCACCAAGCACGTATAGACGCTTAATACCCATTGGCCGGAACGGATCGAGATTGACTTTTTTCGCGCCTGGCCAGGTACCGGACAGACTTTTCTTACCTTTCATAGGGTCGGGCGGTACCTGGAACAGCGTTTCTGTCACATCTACTTGTCCCGTATGCCAGGTTCTGTCGAGTGCAATCTGCCCGGCCTCGGCGAAGGATGCGAAAGCAGCATTCTTCATTTGAATCTTAAGTGTGTACTCGACGGCCTGACGTCCATTGACCGGCGCAGGCATCTTTCGTACCCGGATGCCTTCACCTGTTCGGACTTCGCCGCCGAGGGCGATGTGCTTAAAGGTCTGCTGCCCTGTGGGATAGGGACGAAAAGACGCGCCGGCCATCCTCGCTACACTCGCCCGCGGCGTAGCATCGATGATGACCCTGGCTTTTACAGCCTGCCGTCCGGAACGATTGGCCATGACGATGCCGGCAGGATTTCCCGCCCCATCACGAAGCACGTCCGCTGCATAGCATCCGAACAGAAACTGCACACCAGCTTCAAGCAGCGCCTCATCGAGTGTGCGCTTGACCTGCATCAGCGTCGGAGGTGTGCGCGGCCTTGGGATTGGTTCAACGTACGGCTGTTCCTCCTCTATTAAAATCTCACCTAAAAGTATTCTATCGACATCAGTGCTCTTCTTAACTACAAACTTCACGTAGCGTGCTTTTTCTGTTACCGGCATCGAAAGGTCAATAGCCGACTCTTCAAATGAACCTTTGCCGAGCATTTCATTTTTGATGACGGCAACCTGCCTGTATTGTTGGCCGTTGCTAATTGAGACGGTCACGCTTTCCACTTCGAAATCGTTGTCTCGCTGATAGGCAAGAACGTGGACACTTCTTAGACGATGCTCTCTACCCAGCTTGGCAGTAATCATTACGTCGCCGTTATACTGAACGCTTTGGGAAGGAGCACTGTTCCACTTGCCGTCGGCAAGCAATGATAGAGGCTTAGTATCTTTGTGAACACCTGCGGATGGTTTGTCGGCTTCGTAGGTAAAAGGGATTCCTTTTCCTAACGGCGGCACGAAAGGCGGTTCTGCAAAAATCTTCTTAGCAAGCGATGATGTCGGCTCTTCGCCCGGCTTGAGCCACAGCCGATACGTGGCGCAAATATCTTCGCCGAGGTACGGTCGTGAAGCCGCAAGAAAAACCTTCGCACCTTTTTGCGCCGCTTCGACGGCGGCAGCCACACCGCCTGATGAACCGCCGACAACTACGACATCCACATCGTAAGCTACGGGAATATCCCGCGCAGATTCATTGACTGTCTTTTCGTAAGCCTGTGGCACGGCCATCTTGGCCGTGTTTTCACGGGCTGGAAGCCCGTGCCACTGGAGACAAGATAAACATAAGAGCACGGCGAAAAGTGTAACAGGAATGAATTTCTTCATCTTCAGTCCTTTCTCTGGACAGTTTTTTGCACATTGTAGAATTTCTAACGGTGCTGAGAGCACAGGCTGCCAACCATGCTAACATTATCGTAACTATTGGCTCCTTTGCAATAAGAATCCTCAGTGTAAATGCGGATATGAAAGAGGGCCGCGAGCGTAACACCCGCGGCCCTTATTAACTCTTCGTTTGCAGACTCGCCGCACTATCGGGGAATGGCGTTACAGTCCACAGGATTGCAGCCAGTAGCCGGCGAGAACAGCCAAATCCAGGAAGTTAACTATACCATCTCCAGCAGGTTTTGGAGCAATATCAGCAGATGGAGTGCCCCCAGCTTGCAGCCATTGTGAGACCAGGATGTTCAAATCGCCGAAGCTTACATCGCCCATCCCGTCCAGGTCTGCACCGCCACACTTTGCCGGCATGTCACCGACCCATGCAATAGACAACGGCAGGGCCAAATCAGAGACATTTAATAACTTTTCAGCATCAACCGATCCACTGCTGCCGTAAGGCACGGCAGCAAGATATGGAAAGTAGAACTGTTCGATTGTGAGCGGTAAGACGTCTATATACTCTGGCATTTGAAAACCGATGACCCAGAGAGTACCGGTGAACGGGTCCTCGGTAATATCAGTTATGTGGCCCATATTATTGATGGTGATGGCTTGCAGAAGGCTAAGGTCGGCCGTAGATAAAATGTGCAATGAAGCAGACGCGGCATCCGGCTCACCCTTTGAGGATGCTACATAGAGGCGGGAATTATCATAACTCGAACAGTAAAGTCCAATCGGTGCGTAGATACCAAGATTTTGCAGTTCACACTTGTTAATCAAGTCTCCGTTGTTGTTATAGACCCATAAGATGTCGCTGTTATTATTATAGCCGCTATTGATGACGTAGACATTGCCGCTGCTATCGACTTCGATTTCACGCAGGTTATTACAATCCTGGTTGCTATTTGGCAGAGGAGGATCATCATAGATTTCGACAACATTGTAAGGTGGCGTCTGACCGGGTACCAAAACAAGCTTGGCTGAAGCCACATACGGTTCTCTAAGACAGGGATCAACTACTACGGGTGTAACGTATACATCCCCATTAGAGTCAAAGGCAGCGTCAAAGAAAGGTCGTCCCCAGGTGTTCTCACCATGTTCCTGGAAACCTATATAAACACCAGCAGTCTTACCGTATCTCGGTTCACTAATTACGGGGTAACCCGGTCCTACGGGGTAACCATATCCTCGCGGTATGATTACAGTAAAACCAGCAGATACTCGGACCAAACCTTTTTCCATGTTTACCTGATAAAGCAGATCATTATGATCTCGAACAAGCTTGCCGTTCATTTGGTCAGTGTCCATTGCGTAAGGTCCGCCGACGAGATTATAGTTTTCATCAAGGTCGTAAAGACGGTCGCTCAGGAAATCCTGATTGACAAAGTCGAACCTTTTACCAGAAATAAGAAGTGAGCCTGCAAAACCAGTATCTCCACCGGCCTGAAGTGCGGCAGTTGATGTTGTCTCAAACATGAATGCACCACCGACTGGAGGTTGAAGCGGAGGTGTGCTGCCATCACAAGGCGTAAGGCAAATGTCGAAACATAAATTTCCTATCCAAGGAAATTCTTCGTCCACCCAATCCTCCCAGTCCCATCCCAATAAGTCAGTCGTATCCAGAAAACCATCTTCGCTGAATCCAAAATCGAAGCAGTATAGCGGGAGACCCAACGTACTCGGACCAGAACTTAATTCTCCACTTGCACTAAGTATTGACAGGTAATCCCTTGGTGATACGAGAAGATCTCCGGTCACATCGCCACAGTATACGCACGAAACCAAGGGGTCCCAATTGTTGATGAGTATCCACGTTCCCTTGGGCCCGACCAGCTCGAATTCCATCCGGACGCCCCGGATGAAATCCAGGTCTCCCGCGTAGACATTCTCTTCAAAGACACCGAAGTGACCGGAACCTACTGAGCCGTACTGGCCCGGCGGAGGGGGATACAAGCGGGCCACTTCGATGTAATGGTCCAGACGGCACGGGTCATTATGGTCAAGAAGCTCGGGTACATCTGTCAAATAAATCACCAGTTGAACGTTGGAGTCAGAAGTGCCGAATAAATACTCAAACAAAATCAAAACCTCGTCTTCGCTGGCCTTGGCAAACAGGCCCTTGGCCCGTGCATTGATTACCTGCCCGTAATTGGGTGAGCAGGGATCAAGCTCCTGAAGATTAGACATTCGCATCATGCCGTTAGGATCGGGGGCGCTGCCCTCAACTCGTTCGACGTGAATCCTGCTATAGTCCGGCGCTTCAGGGTCAGGGTCCTCAAAATTATTGTGCATCACACGGGTCATAAATTCAATCTCATTATCAAAAGCTATGTTACTGAGGGAAAAACCCAAAATGGGTTCATTTCTTATGACAGCGGTTTGGGCTTTGTTAATATCCTCAAAATAAAACTGATTGAATGCGGTATTGAGCATAGAGTTTGGGCCCAGAATAAGCTCCTTAACATACATCACTTCATACAACCCGCAAGGGTCACCATTTCCGAAATCAAAGCGGTTTGTCAGATTCACCTTTGCACCGGCAACAAGTTCGAGTCGTTCCACCCTCCAGCTATTTGTATCAAAAACCGGCACGTCGTTAACCTCGCAGAAAAATTCGTTGTTAGGGTCGCACGAACTGATGGTTGCCAGGCCGGCACTGCCCCTAAGCTCCAGGAGACCGCCATGAGTATTGCCCACACCTTCTGTAATCGTGACAAATATCCGGTTGTTCGCAATTACACCCGCAAACACGGATGGGTCCAGGTCCATATAACGGTCGCCGTTGGCGTGTATGTCGTTACCTGTGATTTTAACGGTATCCTCAATGAAGAACTGACCGTAAGGTGCTCCCGCCTCGGCGGTAATGACATTGTTTGATATAATCGCACCCCCTTCGAAGCTGGCGCGCTCTACGTCGATTTCCGCGTTCCTCAAATGAACAGAGTCCCTGACATGCAACAAACCCTCACACTTTATAGTTCCTGTTATGTTGGGGTCACTTTCATGGCCCAGGTCGATAATTGCATCACTTTCTATAATCAGTTCAGAACCAAGAGCGACGTGTACAGTGCCTGTACCAGAGAGGTCACAGCGGATCGAAGCGTCAGCCAGGTCGAGAGTAGAACAAGGGTCTATCTGCAAAGTTCCATCACCATTAAACATGAGGTTATCTCCCAGCCAGTTGTTATCCACGATCTGAACGGTTCCATTAATTTGAACACTACCGTACCCCATCCAAACACCATCTGGATTATTGCCGCTGATGAGTGTGACACCGTTCAGGATAATGTTGCTACTTTCAGAGCACATCCCGCCGCCATAGCGGCCAAGAAAGCCCTTTGATGAATTCAGGCTGAACGTGCAGTTAGTCAGCGTAGCGCTGGTTTCGTAGTTATACATCCCACCCCCCCAGGCCTCTACTGAGTTATCAATGAAGGTGCAGTTGGTTATCGTTGGGCTTCCGCCATAGTTATACATCCCACCACAGAATACAGCCGAGTTTCCGCTAAACACGCAGTTTACCACCACCGGGCTGCCGTTATGGTTGAACATCCCGGCACCGAGATTGTGTGGAGTCCATCCACTGGCATTGCCGGCGGTGATGGTGAAACCATCGAGGATTGTATTGGGCTCTGTCCCACTTGCAGTTACGACATGGTAGCTGTTGTCGCCGTTATTGGCATCCGCAACATCATTACCATTCAGGTCACCGCTGAGGATGGTTTCGTGGATATTTGGATCACGGTCCTGCCACGCTCCACCGCCGGATGGAAAACCTCCGTAGATGGCGACGCCACTGAGAAGCTCGAACGTAGCAATGCGCTCCCCAAGAGGACCAGCAGGTTTGTATGTTCCCGCTGCTACTCGGATTTCTTCGACCTCTACCGCGTACCCCGCTATCTCGAGAGCTGCCTGAAGGTCACGAAACGCATTGGTCCAGCTACTCCCATTGTTCGTCCCAGGTGCCTGGCCATCCACAAAAAGAACAGAAGGGGCAGGCTCATTGTCCAGTTCAACAACCTTCAGGCTCCTGCCCACAACTCCCGGAACAACCACCGAAATAAGGGCCGTTCCAAAGAGGTAATCGCCGTCTTCGGACGCGGCGAGTGTGACGGTCTGAGGATTCCAGTAGTTGGACGAGTTAAAGGTCAACGAAGACCCGGAAACGACATTGATATCAGAATCGCCCGACTCGTGAGCAACAACGACATCAACCGTCCCTTGTGGATCCATCCCAAGGTTCACGTCGAACGTGGCAGTTTGCCCCTCCGGCACCGTCACCGATTCGGCGCTGAGCACAATTAGTATGGTTCCTCTGGCACCTTCGTATGCACCCATATCAACGATTGGCGGCGTGCCATTGCCGGTGTTCGGCACGTTCGGATCCTCAATAAACCGGGGGCCTCCATCGAGGTCGACAACAGGCAGGACCTGGACTCCGGGAGTGTTAGCATCCGTATCAGCCTCGTTGTCCCCGGCGTCTATGCATGGTGAGCTGAACAAAAGCCGGAGGTTGTCATCCTCTGTGCCAATCTTGTTATCAAGCCCATCGGCATCCAGGAACAGTGGGTCGTTACTAATCATGCTCTCATTATCCCACTCTAACGTGCATTCACCTTCGATGTAAACATCCGCCTGGCCACCCTGAACGTCGCTATATGAGATCGCAAGATTCGAAGGACCGGCATCGGGATTTTGTTTTATCGCAATTTGTGCCCCCTTTGCAGACTTATTACCCCACAGAATACAGTTGGTAAGGGTCGGATTGCTCCCATACTCACTGTCTATCGCACCGCCGAAGTCCAATGCCTCGTTTCCGCTAAAGGTGCAGTTGGTCAGCGTGGGGATGGTGTAATACTCGACTTGCATTGCAACGCTCGACTCCCATACCTCGTTTTTGCTGAAGGCACCGTCGGTCAGCATCAGGCTGGTCGGGATACTGTGGAATAATCCGCCGTTGTACATCCCGCCACCTTTAAAGTGAGCAATATTTCCGCTAAAAGTACAATTGATCAGCTTAGGGCTGCAATTGATTCCCTGCCCGGTGTTAGCCATCCCGCCGCCGAAACTCGCCGAGTTTCCAACGAACTCACAATTGCTTAGAGTTGAACTACAGTTGAGGTTGGTTACACCCCCCCCGGAGAGATTGGCAGCGTTTCCGATAATCATGCAGTCAGTAATCGTCGGGAAGCCTAAAACGTTAACTATCCCACCACCATTGTTGGCCGAATTACCGCTGAACCGGCAGTTAATTATAGTCGTATTACTACTGTAGTTTTCTATCCCACCACCACCGGACAGATGACTCATCGAGATGACTGTGTTTTCATTGAAATTACAGTCGGTCACTATGGAATTGCTGTAATAGTAGTTGCACATTCCAGCACCACCGGTCCACTCTTCTTTCTCCGAGATGACTGTATTTGCATTGAATGTGCATTTACTCACTGTCGGGCTGCTGAACCAGCCGTTGGACATCCCCCCACCACCCGACCAGGCACCGTCCGAGACGACTGTGTTTTGGCTGAATGTGCAGTTACTCACTGTCGGGCTGCTGGAATTATAGTTGTACATCCCGGCACCGCTCGTCCAGGCATTTGGCGAGATGACCGTGTTAAGGCTGAAAGTGCAATTTTTGACCGTCGGGCTGCCATAGTAATTATACATCCCGCCGCCATGGTAGTCTGAATAAGATATGCCATTGGCATTTCCCGCCGTGATAGTGAAGCCATCGAGGACAGCGGTTAAGTTGGTGTAGCTTCCAGTAACGACGTGATAGCTGTTGTCGGTATTCACATAAGGCATTCCGATGTCACCGCTGAGGATTGTTTTGTGGACATTCGGGTCGCGGTCCCCCCACGCACAACCGCCGGTTGGAAAACCACCGTAAATCCCGACGCCAATCTTCAGTCCAAATGTAGCCGTCCGTAGCCCGCTGCCGCCGGGATTGGCCAAGTTCCTGTCAGGAGTGTATATACCCTCAGCCACCCGGATTTCGTCACCGCTTATGGCGGCAGATAAAGCATCTTGAAGGTACTTATAAGCGTTGGCCCAGCTTGAACCATCACCGTTCCTGATTGTATCAACGTAAATGGTTTTCCCCGTTGCAATCGTAGAACCCATGCCCGTCAACATTATTAACACAGCCAGATATACTTTCAGATTTCTTCTCCTGTTCACTTTCTCACCCTTTCAAGAGAAATGAGGTTATTTTGCGATGCGCACACCACAGACCTTTTGGTGTATTTTGAGAAAACTGCACAGATATAACCGGATACTACCCATCGGTCTCCTGCCAGCCATCCCTGAATAAATACAAAAGAATTATAACACTATTTCGCCGCATGTCAAGCAAAAACAAGCGTTTTCCAGAACTGCCTATGGCTGAGTGCCGTTACATTTGCAGCTCAAAGGACAAAAAGAGGGCCGCGAGCGTAACACCCGCGGCCCTTGTCAACTCTTTGTGTTGCAGACTCGCGACATTATCCACGAACAGCGTTATGGTTCACAGGTTTGCAGCCAGTTATCAGCCAGCTCGGCCACATCCTTAAAATCAACCGTACCGCTGCCGTCAATGTCGGCGCGCATGCAGGTGGTTACACCAAAGTCCAGGTAGTAGTGGTCACTAAATATATCATAATAAATGTATTGGTCACCATCGTTCGCACGTCCCCATGTTCGGAGCCGGAATTGATACGCGCAACGCTTCCACTCCATTAGGCTCGGCGGTGCATCCTTGGTGTTGAATTCCTCGCTATGTACGCCGTCCCAGTAAGGAGGCGTCGTCGGGGAATATGACTCGTCGGCGATCGTACCGCGGTTCTCGTTCTTGCCGGCGACGGTGTCCAGTAAGAAACGCCTCAAATAGCCGGTGGGATGCGAGGCGGTAATGGTAAAGCGCAAGTTTTCCTGATTGTTGGTGAGACCGATGATAGCACATTCCTCTATCAGCCCGTCAGTGCACGGGTCGTAGTTGGGATTGCCTTCGTTGGGGTCGTACCTGACGTCGTGGATTATGGCTTCAACCGGGTTGTTATCAATGAGCAGGATAATATGGTCCCAACCGTCGGTCGGCGGCAGGCTCACCTCCACCAGCGTAAAAGGGTCGGCCCAGCGATATGCCTTATAGGTGAGGGTGTATTTGCCGTTTTCACATACTCTCGTGTTCCACCTTATCCTTAAATCGGGATTCGACCAAATGCTCCCGTCGAGCGGACTATTCAATTTATAGAGATAATCCTTTCCGTCGATAGGGTCCGGCCCCATCCTTACATACTCATGCTTCCAGAAACCATTGGCGTCAACATACCATCTTACCTTACCCAGCGGTTGTCCGCCCAGCTCTTCTCCGAGAACGACGTAATCTTCCGGTGCGGGCTCATTGCCATCATCCCATTTGGCCAGCATCATCTGATAAAAATGGACATCATCATAAAGTCCAAACTGTCCGCGGACCCGGAGTGTGCTGCCGAATGGGGAGTCTTTGTATTGTGGAACTCCAAACAACGCCGCTGCATCCGGGTCGACGTTTGCCAATCCCACATTCGGCTCGTTCGCGTCCCGGCCTATCTCCGTGGTGGGAAGGTCTCCGATGTTGGTAATGATAAAGCCGGCGCCGGTATGTGGAGGCGGTTCAGTTACTTCTCCGAACGGCCCGCCGTAAGCACCCATGTCGTTGCGGGAGCCGTCAATATCCTGGTATTCTAATGCAGGATGGCCGGTATCGATGCAGGGCGAGTCTTCCAAAAGGTGCACGTCATCATCTTCTGTGCCGACAACGTCGTCGGCACCGTCGGCATCTACGAACCACGGATCGTCACCGATGTTGCCCGTGCCGCCAAGACCGCCGCTCAACCCCTCGATGCAGGAATAGTCGACAACTACAACTGGAGGACCAGTGCTTATACGAATCTGAGAGGATTCACCGTTGCCGCTGGAATCACTATTGCCCCAGAGAATGCAGTTGAGCACCGTAACGCCCGCGGTCGCGTAGGAACAATAAACGCCACCACCCGACCCATCTGCGGAGTTATCGCTGAGCGTACAATTTGTCATAGTGGCATTGCTTGTCCCCATATTAAACAGCCCACCCCCACTGCCTGTCGAGACGTTGCCGCTGAGGACGCAACTGGTCAGCGTAGGCTCGCCACCTTGGCTTTCCATTGCTCCGCCAGCACCATCCGCTAAGTTACCGATGAATTTGCAACTGATAAAAGACGGATCATCGGACAAAGAACTAACATTGGACGCACCACCTCCTCGCACCGCCTTATTGCGGATAAAAGTGCAATTGACCAGAACGGGGCTGCCCGTAGCTATATAGATACCGCCGCCCTGA
>DATLBB010000207.1:0-5788 GCA_035527155.1 Sedimentisphaerales bacterium | reverse complement strand
ACAGGGATACTGAGCACAACTGCAAGCATGACGTAAATCATCAGCAGTAAAGGGCGGGCGACGTATATCTCCAACAATGCGATGAGAGCCAGACCGCCAAGAGCTATCACGAGAACAGCGAATAAGACCGGCTGTGATTTTCGCAGTCTCAACATTGTCAGGCTAACCAGAGGGATACCCGGCACAACTGAAGATATTACGTAAAACTCACGTTGCAGAACTAAGACTATCTCCAGGAACGCAACCAAAATCAGCGGCCAGAGAGATAAGGCAACGGCAAAGACTACAGGCACGCCATCAGGTAGGCTCAGAAACGATTTTTTAGCTCTTGCCATTTGGTCGAACTCTTCGCAAAGAATTTAATTTATTCTAATCTTTTCGTGATTTTTGTTCAACGTGATTTGCTATTTTAGCCAGAGCCGCTTTCGGAACATCCGACGTCATCTCAACCACTCTGCGGACGCGGCTCAGGTCATTGGCTACAAGCACTACGCCTTCGCTCGCTTCACCTTCCAGCTTCAGGAACGTATCCGTCCCTGTCCGCGGTCTGCATCCGCGAATAAAGGCCCCTTTGATGTTGGTCAAACGAACCATTGAACTGGCACCTGCGGAGAATGTAGCGTCGAGACTGTCAATCAGCGCATCTTCCACATCGTCCAAGACAATCGCGTGTCGAAGATCGGGCGTGGACGTGTGCACCCGGACATTGTGCAGTCTCAAGTCCCTGGCGTGACGGCAGAAGAAGCCATAGGCAGGAAGCGTGCCGAACATCGTGCTCTCGGGGTAGCTGTCCGGCTTCTCGGGAATCTCGCGTTTGGCATCTTCTCGGCTGCCCCCGCCCTCGAAATCCAGGCTGATGTTACTGAGGGTGACGTTCTCAATGCTATGTCCCGGAAGTCCTGTGATCGAGCATCCAACCGGGAAGCAATCTGTGGCGATGATATTGCTAACCACCACATTGCGGAAAATCCCTACATCGGGTCTGGGCTGGTCAGGCCCGTAGGTACGGGCCCGGTTGCCTAATCGCATGAAGATCGGAACCGTGACACCTTTGATCGTGAGGTTCGAGATCGCTACCCGGTCCAGCGTTCCGCCATCGACGATCTCCAGGGCGACGCCGGCAAGACCGCGTTGCCGACCGTAGATCTTCCGCGAGTAACGCGGCGAGCAGATCGTGCAGTTGGACACCGTGATATTGCGAAAGCCGCCGCCCGACTCGGTACCCATCTTGATCGCGTTGCAGTGGCTGCTGATCACGCAGTCCGAGATAGTGACGTTCTCCGTCGGCTTGGTGGAGAGGCTCTTGAGTACGATGGCATCATCATCAGAATCGATCATGCAGCCTACGATGGTGACATCCCGACAACTGTCGATATTAAGCCCGTCGTTGTTATAGCTGACGTGGTTAAAGACCGCGATGTCGCGAATAGTTAGCCGGTCGCAGTCGCGGTAATGTTGCATCCAACTGCCGGCACTACGCAGGCGCACGCCCTCAATCAGGACATCCTGACAGTCCTCGAAGTAGAGGTTCTTGGGACGAGCACCGTTCTTGTATTTGAAGTGGCTGCCCTGTCCGTCAATCGTACCGCGGCCACGTATGGCAATGGATCGGAGACCCTTGCCGGCGAAGATGGCCCAGGTACTGTACTGCTCTCCCTCAGCACCCAGCAACTGACGGGGTGGACCATACTGACTCTTGTCGGTGGTCCCAAGGATCGTACAGCCGTTTTCAAGCTCGATCGTGACGTTATCGGCCAGATAAACGGTGCCCGTCAGCCACCGTCCCGGCGGCAAATAGACGGTTCCGCCGCCACGCTCGGCGCATTCGTCGATTGCCTTCTGAATGGATTTAGTGCACAGTGTTTTGCCGTCCGGCCTGGCGCCATAGTCGCGCACATCATAGACATTATCAGCGCCGAAAACACAAGCTGCTGTGAGGAGGCATAGAAGCCCCGTTGAAATCCGGCATTTTGTTCTGCTCATAGTTCCTTCTCCTTTGTATTTGTGATGTCTGCTATCCGCTTATACCTTTGCTATCAGATATACTGAGTAAATAATCGCTGCGACGCATCCCCAGCCGGCCAGGAATCCGAGCACCGAGCTGCGAGATGGAATCAGTATCTCAAGATTAGTGTTTGGAAACAGACTTCGTTTTTCTGGAACAACGGCATCGGACGGCAGGGTGCACGGAACATCTACCTGCTCACCCAGCCTGACAGGGGTGCGTACCAGGGCGTAAAAGTTGTCGAGCTTTTCTTTGTCAACCGGTTTGGTAAACAAGCTGACTACAACGTTGACCAGGAGCCCTGCTGAAAGGTAAAAAACCATCTGCCAGGGCATATACAATTTACCCTCCCACAGCATGAAGTCCGGCAGCTTATCAGCAAACTGTACATTGAAGTCCCAAAGGACGTATTGGCCAAAGGCGATTTTACCGGTGAAGAGCAGCACGCCAAAACCGGCCAAAGTCCCGGCCCAGGCGCCGGCTACCGTTGTGCGTCTCCAGAAGAGCCCGAGCCAGAATGCAATACCCATCATGGCCGAAACCTTCCAGAATATCTCAAGACCCTTGACAACGCCGGGCAGCGAATAGGCAAAGGCCACGCCGCAGGCGACTATTGCCAGGGAAGTAATGCGGGCGACAAGGACGTAGTGTTTCTGAGTTTTATGAGGTATTAGGTGCTGGTAAATATTCTTTGTGAACAAACCTGATGATGCAATCATAAAAGAGTCACAGGAACTCATTACAGAAGCCAAAAGTGCCGCGAGAAAAAGACCCAGTAATCCGTGTAGTATTTTCGGCAGGAAGTCGGCGGCTATCAGGCCGAAGACGTCGTCCGGATGCTCCGGTTTAACACCACGACTGCTAAAGTAGGCAACGGCGGCAAGACCTGTTAGACACCATGCCACGGTGCATACGCGTTTGAGAAAGTTGCCGCACATCCAGCCTACCCGGCCTTCGTTTTCGGTTTTGCCGGCGGCACAATTACCCATTGTATGGGGCTGAGTTACGATACCCACCAGAGCATTTACAGAAATCATTATTATACAGAAAAATCCAATCTCTCCGGGAGCAACCAGAGAAAACATCTCGTCCGCATGCGGTATTGCATCGCGTATCCCGCCAAGGCCGCCCACTGCGTGAAGGACAAAGGGCAGCAGCAGAAAAGAAAAAATAATGGTCAGAATACCCTGGATAAAGTCGGTAATGATGGCTGCAGAGAGGCCGCCGGCAATTCCGTATATGACGAACATTACGGTCATGGCAGCAATAGCGACATTGGCGTCGACGTGGCCCCCGGTGCTGGCATTTACAACGGCGCTGGAGCCTTTTAGCATAATACCAATATTAATTGAGAGGTTCAGCATCCCCACAACGGCAAATAGCATCGCAACGCTGGGGCTGAATCTCGCTTCAAAAACATCGGCGGTGGTTATGGCCCTGAAACGTCTCATCACCGGTGCGATCAACCAGTAAAACGGCGTAGCGAACAACCAAAGCCACTGATACCATATTCCGGACAGGCCGTTTGTGAAGCTTTTTGAGGCTACGCTGACAGCCTGGTCGGAATGAGTGCCGGTCCCAAAGGCGTGCATCACCATCATCGCCTTGCCGAATCGGCGGGGCATAAAGAAATCGGCGATGTTTTTTATTCTTCTTGCGGCCCAAACACCAATACAGGTTATCCCGACAAGGTATAATCCCAGTACAAAAACGTCCGCAATATGCAATCCCAGCAACGACATTTATTATTGACTATTTCTAAACACTTCTTTTGACCACTCACTGGTCATTGAAACTGACTATGGAAGATTGAAAAATAATAAATGGAAAAATAGTAAACTGAAAAATTAAAAACCCCGCGGCGCATCCATTCGCCACGGGGCGAAAAAAATACCAGAGTACCAGGCTATCAGGTAATGTGTATCAGAGTATCAGGTTAATCCTGCCTGATATCCTGATTTCCCGATGTCCTTACTTTGTGTCTTTCTCGGTCTCTTGTGGTATCCGTATTTCCACTCCGAGCTGGCCCAGTTTAAGGGCCACGTCCGGCTGGTTGTGATTAAGTTCAAAACTACGGCTCAAATATTCCCTCGCCCGGACCTTATCGTTCTTGCTCAAATAGTAGAAACCGAGCTGCTTGTTGGTCTTGGCTGAAGTCGGTTCCAGATGAAGCGCCTGTTGGTAACAGGCCAATGCATGCTCATCCAGCTCCTGTTTCTGAAACGCCTGTGCAAGCTCAAATGACCACTCTGAGGAACTGGAAACCTGCTTCGTATAGGTATCAGCCAGGAGCTTGGCCTTGGCTGTGTTGCCGCTCTCGGTCAGCACTTTCACCATCGCTGCCTGGGCATCTCGGTGGACAGGGTCAAAACGCAGAGCGGTACTGTAACGATATTCTGCCGCAGCCCACGAGCCGTTGGCTTGATACAACCGGCCCAGCTCGAAATGGGCGCTGGGATTGTCAAATCTGCGGTTGATTGCTTTCAGCAGCTTTGCTTTCTTCTCTTCAGCGGACGTCTTTACGAGCCTGTCGACTTGAGGTGTCTGCGTCTTTTCACTTTCAGTAGTTGGGACGCACCCGCTAAGCAGCAGAGTGCAAACAAAAAGCGCAAAGCCAAGAGCGTAAGGCGCGAAACTGTAGAATTCGGCGGTTTTTGGTCTTAAATTTTGCGTTTCGAGTTTCTTTTTACCTGCCATTTTATTCTCCATCTGTTAATTGAAAATTGAGTTGCTGCCATTTTGTCTTGCCGGACAAATCTTTGCAAGCCCCGTTAGAGCTAACCAGTATGGCAGCTAAACGTTCTGATACCAAAAAGTCTCTAACGGGGCAAGTAAAATTTTAGCCCATTAGAAAAATTCCCTTTCGTGTCCTGTTGGGAGTAATTTCGCCATTCTGAATAGTTTCCGGCGGCAGGAACCTGCTAACCTGGTATAGATACACCCCAAATTTGCTCACCATCTCTGGTTCTTGACAATGGCCCTGATATAGCTTATTGTGTGTTTTTTTCACGTATTTCCGAAATTGATGAGGTTTGCAATGGTCGTATCGCGTTTTGCGCCGTCACCAACAGGTTATTTGCACGTCGGCGGTGCTCGAACCGCCCTGTTCAACTGGCTCTGGGCCCG
The DNA here is from genome assembly GCA_035527155.1 of Sedimentisphaerales bacterium. Lineage (GTDB taxonomy): Bacteria > Planctomycetota > Phycisphaerae > Sedimentisphaerales > Anaerobacaceae > CS2-K091. The sequence continues at coordinate 657 of DATLBB010000207.1, read as the reverse complement.
GCGGATGGGCGGAAAATTTATTTTGCGTATTGAGGATACGGACCGGAAACGCAATACTCCAACCGCCATTCAGCAGGTCATTAAGGACCTGCGCTGGCTCGGCATCGAATGGGACGAGGGGCCGGAGGTCGGCGGGCCGAATGGCCCATATCTGCAATCCCAGCGGCGGGACATCTACGATAAATACGTCAAGAAACTGCTCGATGAGAAAAAGGCCTATTATTGTTTCGATACGCCCGACGAGCTTCAGGTTATGCGTAAGCAGGCCGAGGCACAGAAGAAAAGCTTCGTCTATCCTCGGCCCGAGAATTTCCCCGGAGACAGCGACGCCGAAAGGATGCGCGGACAAGGCTGTCCCGTAACAGTACGCTTCGCTGTCCCGCAGGATGAACTTATTGTGATTGCCGATATGGTGCGTGGTGAAGTTAAGTTTGCTACCGGCGAAATAGGCGATTTTATTATACAAAAGAGCGATGGCTTCCCCACGTACAACTTTGCGTGCGTCGTCGATGATAAGCTTATGGGAGTAACCCACGTCATCCGCGGCCAGGAACACCTGATGAACACACCCGGCCAGCAGGAATTATGGAGAGCTTTAGGATTTGGCGAGCTTCCGAAGTATGCCCACATGTCCGTCACCGTCAGCGATACCGGCGG
>DATLBB010000206.1:0-7430 GCA_035527155.1 Sedimentisphaerales bacterium | reverse complement strand
CGGCAGCGTTCCTAAGACGAAGCAAGCAGGAAAAACAGGATATTTACGAATTTGCAGACTATAAGCTTGATATTCCAGCCAGAAAACTAACTCGCAAGGGAAATGAGATCAAGCTCTCACCAAGAGAGTTCAGGCTATTGGAACTTTTTGTCAAAAAGCCAGGACGGGCACTTACGCGTGATGAGATACTAAATGTGGTTTGGGGCTATGATTGCTTTGTTAGCCCGCGCAGCGTCGACCGTTTTGTCACCACCTTGAGAAATAAAATCGAGCCCAACCCGCACAATCCAACGTTCATTCACACTATCAGAGAGATTGGGTACAAATTTGAGCTTCCTGAGCAGGTTGATTAAGCTTTTCTTTGTCAAGATTCCGGCTAAAAGCTTCTCAAGGGCATGCGTATATCTATTTTGCTGCATTTATTGCCTCGGAAAGATCGAGCCTGCCTTCGTATAAGCTTCTGCCGATTATCGCCGCTTCCGCTCCCAATTCAGCCAGCTTCTTAATATCGGCCATCTCACTTACGCCGCCCGAAGCGACAACGCCCATCTCTACCGCCTTGACCAGTGCCTTTGTCCTTTCAAAGTTTGGCCCTGACATCATGCCGTCTTTGGTAATGTCGGTGTATATTATCGCCGCCAGGGGCAGTTTGGCCGCTTCGGTTGCAAACTCCAGCAGGTCTGTCGTGCTGTCCTGCGTCCAGCCGTGAGTGGCGACCTTTGAGCCTCTGGCATCAAGGCCGAGTACAATTTTACCGACGAACTTCTTTGCCATCTCGCTGAACCACTCGAAATCACTCACAGCTTTCGTCCCGATTATCACCCTTTCAGCGCCAATATCGAGCAATTGTTTTATGGATGTTTCCTCTCTGATTCCCCCACCGACCTCGATTTTGAATTGTTCGAGAGCTGCTATGGCCGATATCGTATCGGTATTGACCGGCATGCCGACCTTGGCGCCGTCCAAATCGACGATATGCAGCCATTTCGCCCCAGCTAAGCTAAATTCCTGTGCCTGCTTGACAGGGTCGTCCTCGTAATTTATCTGGCGGTCATACTGACCTTGAATAAGTCGCACGCATTTGCCGCCCCGCAGGTCAATTGCCGGTATGATATACATCTCTGAATCCAAAAAACCTTCAAACCTTAAAACTCTTGACAACAATCTGCTGAATTTTAGATAAATGTTTTTATTGTTGCAACAAATTTTGCCTGAACATTTGTATATCGCAAAAATGTGCCCGGCTGTTAGGCACTACCTTTGGTGCTGATTATTTACTTCGGGTCTAATATTCTTGCAATTTCACCGAATCTGGTGTATAGGTTAGCTATTGTTATGGAGAGGTGTCGGAGTGGCTGATCGAGCCGGTTTCGAAAACCGGTGTGCCCTTTGCGGGTACCGCGGGTTCGAATCCCGCCCTCTCCGTTCTTTTCGCTCTGGCCCGATTAATTATTTTGCCACTTTATGCTGGCAGTCTTGGCGACAAGGCCGAAACGTAGCTGTGTGACATACAAGTTTTCTTGCGCCATGACCGACATAATCCCACACGAAACCTTCACCTTTTCCATCGCAAGAAAATGAAAACGTGCTTATCAGAGGTAGGCAAACAGGCAGTTTCTCTGCACTCTTGTTGATGTAGTGCCCCTTTCTACGGCAGAAGTGATTGACAAGGTTGGAAAGAGGTCGTTATATTGTAACGAGTTAAAACTTAAGCGCCCGTAGCTCAGTTGGACAGAGCAACGGATTTCTAATCCGTAGGTCGCAGGTTCGAGTCCTGCCGGGCGTGATGCACGGCAGGATGAGAACCTTAAAAGGGTGTGGGAAAAGAATTTTCCTCTCAAATACTCCCGTATTACTCCCGCGAAAAACCACTCATACTTCTAAGCAAACTATGCTTTTCAGTCATTTGTTGAAACCCCTATTAGCGGTTATGGGACACGAACAACCTTTATACCATCACGTTTGAGAAGTTCGCCAGTCACTCCTTCTCTATCACATGAAGGGCTTCCACTCTTCAAATAGGCCCGGCGAGCGCCCACAATTCGCGTAATCTCTAATGTATACTTCGCACCCTTTATATGAAATCGGGTTACATCCTCTCCCGTTTCTGGCGCGATGATTCGCAAGCCCTCATCAAGGACCTGTGCTCCGCTACCTTCGAGTTTTTCGCCGGTTCGCGGCGTTGGCATACCACCAAGTTGTTCCGGGCAGACGGGAACGAGGACATACTTTTTCTTCAGACGTTCAAGCAATTTATTGCGCTTCTTTGGTCTGTGTCCGTGCCAGCGACACGGAATTCCAAGCAGACAAGCACTGATGAGAACCGGTTCAGTATTGATCCCGCAATTAAATAGATAGCCATCACGATTTCGGCTGTTACTCGCCACGCTTTTAATCCTCCACAATAACCCGACGCCAAAACCGACGACGCCAACCCATGCAAAACTTCAAGCGAAGGCACTTACCACACTGAATGCAGCCGACAATTTACAAGGACTTGGTCGTTCGGTCAAATTGTCTACACGGAAAGTATTCTACCATACAAAAGCCACAGCCCAAACAATTAATCATTCGCTTGATCGGTATATCTGCGATCCTTTCCAAGACGTCCCAAAATCGGATTTCATTGCCAACTCCGGCCCATCTGCTGTCCACAGGCTTCAGATGCTTGGTTACGATCCAGTCAGACTTGCGAATATTGTAGATCAATTCGCCTGATGGTAATCTCCGTTTAATGGCACCGACAACGTCTTATGTTTTCTAAAGTACTGCCGTCTTACTCCCGTGAAGACTGGTTCATTGCGCGCAACCTCGTAACCCACAGGTCAGCTCCTTAATCTTTTCCCTCTTCGTTAAATCCGGCAGTGAAAGTCTTACCACTCCCCCTTGACATTAGAGGCCTAATAAAGTACAGTACCCACTAAAATTGGGGGCTCCTTTAGTTAATAATAGAGTATAATAATGATAGCGAGCAAAATAGCATTCCCATCTTTGAAGCATGAATCAGATGCGAAAATCTTACTATGACCAATCTACCTTTATTAGAAAATTTATATCAGGACTACAAGCCAAAACCGGCCCCATATTTCAACCCTGACACAATTATAATAACCAAGGGTAGTTACCAAACCCTACAACAACGTAATCTGGTGGAAACGATTTGCAGTATGTATCCAAATGCTCAAATTGTCGAAGAATCAGGCCTGCCGCACAATCGTGTAGAACTCAATAGTTCAGACCCTTTGGAGCTTCATTATCGTGGGAAAAAGACCCTCGTATTTGGGGTACATAAAAGTGCCCTCCGTTGCAGCGATGAAGATAGCAATAGCTGTCCGAACTACTGGCATTTTTCGCCTTACGGGTTTTGTCCGTACGATTGCCAATATTGCTATCTGGCCGGCACACCCGGCGTGAAATATTCACCAACGGTGAAAATCTTTTTGAATCTGCGAGAAATTTTAGATCAGATTCATCGAGTTGCTTCGCGGCTGACCAAGCCCACTGCATTCTACCTGGGCAAACTTCAGGATGCTTTAGCCCTTGACCCTCTTACCGGCTATTCACGGATAATGATTCCTTTTTTCGCTTGCCAAAAGCAGGCCCGGCTGACTTTGTTAACAAAAAGTATGAATGTCGACAATCTGTTGGACCTCGACCATCAAAGGCGCACGATTCTTTCCTGGAGTTTGAACCCTCCTGAAATCCATATAGCTTTTGAAAAGAATGTACCTTCGCCGGGCAAAAGAACGATAGCTATAAAGAAATGTGCGGAGGCTGGGTATCCCGTACGTGCTGTGATTATGCCGATTATTCCTGTCGAAGGCTGGCAAAATATATATACGAGATTTTTGAAGAACCTTTTGCAATCAGTGCCACTGGACCGTATCACCCTCGGCCAGATTTGCAGTTATTCCGCAGCGCTAAAACTTACCGAGCGAAAGTTAAGCAAAAGAAATCCAATCTCGAGCCAACTTGAGAAAACGAAATCTAACGATGGTCGTACTCGATTTCCCTTCAAATTACGGACAATGGTTTATAGACAACTCATAGATGTGATCCGTGAAAGCCAACCTCAGCTACCTATTGGCTTATGTATGGAGGAATACCAAACTTTCAAAGCTTTGAACATGGTAAGCGCCGTCGGCCGTTGCAATTGTGTACTCTAATGCATTCACGAAACGACTTATAGTAAGGTAAAAATGGAGGCGGGGGGATTCCGGCCTTCGGCCTAGAACCCAAATTTGCCATGCAAATTTCACCAGAAATGTCGTTTGGCAAAAGCATGACCGGAGCCGGATTTGAGATATTTTTCAAACGCATCTGCTTTTTGATCATCGGAGAACTGAATAGCTACTACGACTCGCCAAGGTATGAACTTAGACGTATGTGGGGACTTCCCAGCATTGTGCTCTTTCAATCGATTTTTCAAATCCGCAGTTTTTCCAACATATCGTTTTTCGGGATGTTATAGACTCTCCAGTAGATAGATGTATTTCATTACTATTTAATTTCCCTTAAGATGGGACAAACACAAGAAAAGCCCTACTTCGCTAAAGCTACGTAGGGCATCCTGCGTAGCTCAGCAAAGCCAAGCGAAGCAGGATGGAGGCGGGGGGATTCGAACCCCCGTCCCGAGATGCTTCAAGACAAGCGTCTACATGCTTAGTCGCTTTATTACTCTTTCGCCTCGCCAAAAGCCAAACGACAGGCTGTTGGTTCGACTATTTCGGAATTAAATCTTGCCTTGCCGGCCCGAACAACCGACTCGGCCAGCCTGCTATGTGACGCCCTTACCAAACCCACAGGCAAAGTCGGGCAGGACGAGCCGCTAAATTAAGCAGCCATTCGCAACTGTGAGTTGCCAATTAAAATTGTTGCCGGATGATTAGCCAGGCCAACCGGCGTCCTGAACATGCAACTTATCTCTCCGCCATCCGGTCGAAACCGTTCGCCCCCGTATTCACTTTTCAAAAATCAAACTTTATGAGCAAAATCCCCACGCATCAACCGAATAAAGTAAACTTTATTTCTTGGAGACAGTTTTCTTTGTTACTTTTTTCTTTCCTACTTTTCGCTTGATGGTTTTTTCTTTTGGTGGTTCCACGACTCTAAAGACTGGAATTGACAACGAAGGTAATCCCATTCGAGTAACAGTATTTTGTACAAATTCCCGCCAATATGGCCAAGCATTATAAATTCCATTTAAATTCGCAAATTGCTTAAATCCCTTTTGAGTTAAGCCTTCAAAGTTTTCTATTTTGTAAGCTAAAAGAAAAGAAGCATCGATAAGAATAACTGGTTTTTGAGTTTTACTTTCAGTGAAAGCTTCAAAGTGAAATTTCGCAGTGACAATAATGTAACCATTTTTTTTGTCCACTTGCACTTCAGTTGAATAGTCGATATCATACGACTTTTTACCCAATGTGGCGTCTGGAGTTTGATCACATTTGCTGCTTATTAACCTTACATCCTTTAACTGTACCCGATCAGAAACCAACAGACCTGCAGTAACCTTGTTTACCCCTTTTAAAGCCTTGGTTTTTACCTTTTTCTTTGCCATGATTTAAGCTGCCTGAGATAAATCTTTTGGTGTCTCTTCATTAATGTCTCGATACTCACACTGTTGTATTACGACATCTACGGCCGGAGCCCATTGATTAAAGGTAGTGCTTTCTAGTATGCCATTGATATCAAGTGGAACAGCGGACACCGCAAGCTTTGAATCAAGGGCATACAAAAGATCTGCTACAGTTGTGAGTCGCATGTTGTGGTCGCCACTTAAGAGCTGTGTTATATTGCTCTTGCTTACGCCTGCGAGTCTCGAGAGATCTGCTTTACTAATCCTCTTTTCCTCCATGACCTTACAGATACTTTCTGTTATTTCAAAAATCAAATCCTCACGAAAGTAGAGTTTCCGACCCTCATGATCAGACATGAGTTTTTCTATAAATGTTTTGGCCATGTCATTAATTCCCTATCTAATTATTGTGATAATAATGAAATGTGTTCTTTCATTATCTCTTCAGCTCGTTTAATTTGCCTTGGCGGCGTATCACCAGTTTCCTTGTCGAAGCCGTGCGTAAGTAACCACGTCTTCTCTAACTGAAAGCATAGAACGCGAACTTTCGGATATATTTTGAATTCGTATATTTTGCCACTTCTCCCACCTATTTTCCTGAATCTTTCAGTGTTGTGAATTCTGCCGACCGATGCTATCATCATAAATGACTTCGACAGTTTTGCCCAATCCAACTTTTCCAGATTTTCAATATAGTCCATGGCAGGTCTATTGCCATTCTTCCGACGAGCATAAGCCACAATAGCACAAGACCCTGTAACCAATGGATCATTTCTAAAATCTACTACGGTTTTATTCGTCATTTGTTTAGCAACAGTTTAATTATAACTTAACTTTTAGCCTAAGTCAATGTCAATTTGTAAAAATGAAAAAAATTCATACCAAATCCCTAAATTACTGTAAAACTCAGCAGAAAGGCATATATATAGTACTTTAGACCGGTAAAACTACTATATACAGGCATTATTGGGCTTACAGATTTCTACATAATTTTACAAAAATCTATGAGATTCCGCATCATCCGAAGCTATGTCCAGTAGAATCCTGTCTCTATAATTTACTTACGGATAGTCCCTAGAAGCAAAACTGTAGGCATTATTATATCGTCTACTACGCTGGACTGCAACAAAAGTTTATTATGGGCATGTCTTTCCCTGCACAAGCCTTCAAATGGGCATTCCTGCAATGTAGAACCGGACTGTGTTATTGCATTCTCTTCTATTCTGGTTATAATGTGGCTATTCTTTGTATGCCGCCGGCAACAAAGGACTTTTGCCCGGAACCGCAAGAGGCGATTTTGGCTACGATGCTTCTGAGTTGCTTTTAATCGAGACATATACCTTATGGACCTATCTATTGTTATACCGGCACTTGACGAAAGTAAAAAGATTGGTCGGGACGTCGAAGCGGCGGCGGCGTTTTTAGAGGGCAATCGCCTGGCGGGAGAAATTATAGTCGTCGATGACGGCAGTAATGACAACACCGCCGAAACCGCAAAAAATGTCGAAATCCCCACAGCAATACAACGGAACGTCATTCGTTACGAGCATCATCGGGGCAAAGGATATGCCATTCGAACCGGTATAAAACAAACAAGCGGTGAATATGTGATGTTTGCCGACAGCGGCTGTTGTGTGCCCTACGAAGACGTTTTGCACGGACTGAAGTTACTAAAAGACGGGGCCTGTGATATTGCGCACGGTTCAAGAAAGATGAGCGGATGCCATATTGAGAGGACCCAGAGCCTATATCGGCGGATTTGTTCCAAAATGTTCCACTGGTTTGTGATTCACTATATGAAAGTCCCCGCCGAATTCACCGATACACAATGCGGCTTCAAAATATACAAAGG
>DATLBB010000205.1:0-7798 GCA_035527155.1 Sedimentisphaerales bacterium | reverse complement strand
ATTGTCCTGCCGGGTCAGGCTGCCCTTAATGTAGAGAACCGGCGGGGGGTCGTAAATCTGTTTCAGTACGGGCGGATAGCGTTTATCATCGAGGTGGATTATCCAGACGCCAAGCTTCTCGGCCAGCTCCAGCTCGGCGGTTGTATCGAATTTGTTACGCGTTGCGGCAATTTGTTCGGCGGTTTTGAAACCTACCCCATCTATTTTAGCCAGCTCACTGACCGAAGCGCCCAAGGCGCCATCTACCGAGTTGAAATGGTTTATGAACTTTCCGAAGGTAGTCGGGCCGACACTGTCGGCCCTGATTAATTTGAGCCACTTTTCGATATCAACGGAATGTCGCTGTGATTTTCCCATTCTTGAGCTATTGTGAAGACGACAATTTTAGGTGGAGTTTAGCTAATAACCGCCAGCGGTCAACAAAAAATAACGCAAAAGATCAACCGCAGAGAACGTCGAGAGCGCAGAGAAAGAATGTAAGGGCGGTTCGCGAACCGCCCCTACTCAGCGAATCCCACCCATTGTAAATGGGTCTCTGCGAGCTCGGTGGTAAAATTGTTAGGCGTGAGTCTACGCCCAATTGGTGCGGTGTTGAGCAGTTCGGCCCCGACCCCGCACCAATTGCCCTACGTTGGACAAGCTCAAGTTCACCCTTGTTTGGCCACGCAGCGTGCATCCAATTGGTGCGTGGCGAAGGGAATTTACTTGTCTGCTGCATCTTCTCTTGCTATAATGATTTATAGAAAAACGTCGAAAGAAACCTGAAGGACATTCGGCTGAGCTCAGTCGAAGCCCACGAAATCCGAAATGGTTCGACGGGCTCACCATCCTGAGCAAAGCCGAAGGGCAAGAACGAATCTCGAAAATGCCAATTTTCAAAACAATTCCAAGGTTATCAGAATGATATATGAGATATTTGAAAATGAAGTTGTTATGCTTTTGCTTGGCGTGGGTGTTTTGACATTCATTTTAGGTAATCGGGCGCGACTGAAACACCTTGCGGCATCGAAGATTCTTATTGTGGGTTTCTACGTGCTGCTGGCAGGCTGGGTGCTGACGGTGCTCGAAGGCTTCTTTTGGGAAGGACTTCTCAACTACCTCGAGCATTTGTGCACCGCTGTTAGTTCGGTACTTGTGGCAGTGTGGAGTTGTAAAGTCTTTGGCGGCAGGGGAAGGCCCCATACGCGAAATAATGCGTTTGGTGGTCCCAAAAAGGAGGCTTTGTGATGCATCCTGTAGTAGTGGCTTTTGACCTTATCACTCTCCTGGCGTCGGCGGTTGGGCTGATTGTCCTGTTGAGAGGTTGGAAGCGGGCTTTGGAGCCAAAGGCAAAGTTGGTCTTCGTGGGGCTTCTGGTTTTTACTTTGTGTTATGGACTGTGCCTTTTCGTCGAGTGGTCCTGGGACACGAAGGCCCTGGATAGGATAGAGGACGTCATTGGGGCATTGTTGCCAATGTGGTGGGCGTTTATCATCTACGCCTTTCTCGTGGGAATCGTCGAACAGGAACTGCGAGAGAGAGAATCGCGGTTTCAAGAGCTGTTCGATGAGGCGCCTATCGGCTACCATGAACTGGACACGAAGGGGCATATCACGCGAGTGAACCGCACAGAGCTGGAGATGCTTGGCTACCGCGCTGAGGAGATGCTTGGGAGGCCTGTGTGGGAATTTACAGTGGAAAAGGAGAAGTCACAGCAGGCAGTGGCGGCTAAGCTGGCCGGTAAGATGCCGCCAAGCCGAGCTTTCGAGCGCACGCTTCAGCGAAAAGACGGGACACTGCTTCTGGCCCTCATCGAGGATCGGCTTCTGTACGACAAGGCCGGACGAATCAGGGGCATCTGCTCAACCATCCAGAACATCACCAAGCGTAAGCAGGCAGAGGAGTCGCTGGCGCAAGAACGCAATCTATTGCGGACGCTGATAGACAACATGCCGGATAACATCTATGTCAAAGATACGAAAAGCCGATTTATTGTCGCCAATATCGCCGTGGCACGTTTAATGGGTGCGACGACGCCGGACGAACTCCTTGGAAAGACGGATTTTGATTTTTACCCCCAGGAACTGGCGGACAAATACTATGCCGATGACCAGAACGTCATCAAGATGGGCCAACTATTGGTAGGCCGAGAGGAACCGGCTGTAGACCCGGAAGGCCATCGTAAATGGTATTCAACCACTAAAGTTCCTTTGAGGGATAGTCGCGGAAAGATTACAGGGATTATAGGCATCAGCCGTGATATTACGGCGCGCAAGCGGGCAGAAGATGACCGCGAGCGGCTCATGCAGACACTGGCCTTGAAGAATGAAGAGCTTGAGTCGGTTTTGTACGTTACGTCACATGATTTGCGGGCGCCGCTGGTTAATATTCAGGGTTTTGGTAATGAGTTATCTCGCAGTTGTGATATGATACATTCGGCTCTCAGGGATAAGGTTAAGGCGGCAGATATAAGCGAGGAAGTGCTTACCGTTTTGAATAAGGATGTTCCTGAGGCATTGGGCTTTATTTTGAGCAGTGCAACCAGGATGGATTCGCTGCTTTCGGGGTTGCTGCGGCTTTCCCGATTAGGCCAGGCGTCGGTGAATATTGAGCCATTAGATATGAACGCGATGCTCACCGAAGTCACCAAGAGTATGGAATACCAGGTAAAGGAAGCTGGTGCGACGGTGGATATTGAGTCACTACCGCCTTGTCTTGGTGATGCTTCGCAGATAAACCAGGTTTTTTCTAATATTCTCGATAACGCGTTGAAATATCTTGACGAATCCCGGCCGGGGATGATACGTATATACGCTAAGGTTGAGGATGGTCAGTGTGTTTATTGTGTGGAGGATAATGGAGCGGGTATCGCTCCGGAGCATCAGAGAAAGATATTTGAGATATTCCATCGGCTCGAACCTGACAGGAAAAGTGGAGAAGGACTTGGATTAACTATTGTCAGGCACATTCTCGACCGGCATAATGGAAAGGTATGGGTGGAATCGGAGCCTGGAAAAGGCAGCAGATTCTTTGTTTCTTTGCCGAGTGTTTGATTGATAACAATGACGGAATTAACAGGAAAGGAAAAGCATGAACAAAGAGGGTGTTATTCTTATTGCCGAAGATGATGAGGGACATTTTGAGTTGATAAAGAGGAGTCTGCAGCGTGCTGGTGTCTGTAACGAGATACTCAGATTTGCTGACGGTCAGGAGACACTCGATTTCCTTTTCGTAAGGGGTGACGGGGCTAAACGTGAGCACGACAAGGAGTATCTTTTGTTGTTGGATATTCGCATGCCGAAGATAGACGGAATGGAAGTCCTCGAGAAAGTCAAGAAGGACCCTGAATTAAAGAAGATTCCTGTGGTTATGTTAACGACAACAGATGACCCGCGTACGATAGATCGCTGCCACGACCTTGGGTGTAGTGTTTATATAGTCAAGCCGGTGGAGTATCAGGATTTTGCAGAAGCTGTTCGAAAAGTCGGTCTCCTACTTTCTGTTGTTGAGGTACCGCAGATAGATGGAATGCCGAAAACAAAAGGTGCAGTAAAATGAATAAGGAAGCGGTTATCCTTATCGCCGAAGATGACCCGGGACACGTTGCGCTTGTAAAGAGAAATCTGTGGCGCAGTTGTATCGAGAATGATATTCTACAATTCAAGGATGGACAGGAGATACTGGATTTTCTGTTCAGGAGGGGCAGCCGGGCGAAACGCGAAGAAAAGGCTTTTTATTTGTTGCTGCTTGATATTCGCATGCCCAGGCTTGATGGGCAAGAGGTTCTTCGGCAAATGAAAGAGGACGAGGAACTGAGAAAGATTCCGGTAATTATACTTACAACGACGGATGAAGCAAGCGAGGTGGACCGGTACTATGAGATGGGCTGTAGTTTTTATATGATTAAACCGGCGGATTATAATAAATTTATGGAGTCTGTGGAAAATCTGGGAGTTTTCCTTTCTCTGGAGGGGGTAAGAGTGCCGCAGATCGATGGTGCGGGGCACAGTTAAATTATAAGTCGGGCCTGTAAGAAACTGCCGGTAAAATTGAGTGCAAAATAATATTTGGCCAACTTGTGGCCAGGACTGTATCGAATTGTAAATCGGCCTTGAGAAGCATATTCCGATAACAAAAAATAATTAGGCATTTAGCGATGTAAAAACTCTTTTCGAAAGATAACGGCGCAAAGCCAACTTTTTTGTAACCTCTTTATTAACAAGACTTTACATTTCTATATCCACAGATTACCATTACGTTTTGCGGTGTTTTCTGACATCCTGGTCTTGACATGGGTGCTTGTTTGTTGTTATAATGGTTATTAATGATGAAATCTGCAAAAACAATCGGAAAGAAACGGACGGTGCGAACTGCGCCCAAAGTTGCAAAGGTCAAGAGCCAAAAGGCTTTCAAGTCCTACAAAGAGGCTATTAAGTACCTGTATGAGAAGACTGATTACGAAAAGCAACGGCATCTGCGGTATAACGTTACAACGTTTAGCCTCGACAGGATGGAAAAGTTGCTGTCTTTAGTGGGTAATCCTCACAAAAAAGTCCCTACAGTTCATATAGCCGGCACAAAAGGAAAGGGCTCGACGGCCACGATGCTGGCCAAGATGCTCGAGGTGAATGATTACGCCGTTGGATTATATACCTCGCCGCATGTAGTGCACTTGCATGAACGGATTACGGTCAATTCAAAAATGATTAGCGAGCGTGAAATGCTCGGCTTACTGAACCGAATTTATGCACCGGTTGAGAAAATAGGCAAGAGCGAGAAAGTGACTTTCTTTGAGATTATGACGGCGTTGGCGTTCATGCACTTTGTGGACGCGGATGTTGATATTGCCGTGATTGAAACCGGTATGGGCGGCAGACTGGACAGCACGAATGTTATTAGGCCCGAAGTCGTCGGGATTACCAGTTTGAGTATTGACCATCAGCATCAGCTTGGGGATACGATTGACAGTATTGCCATGGAAAAGGCTGGTGTCTTCAAGCGTGGTGTGCCGGTTGTTACTGTTGAGCAGGACCCTGACGCAATGCGTGTTCTAAAATCGTGTGCTTCTGCCGTCAGGGCGCCATTGAGCGTAACCGGCGACGATATAGATTTTTCGCAGCGATTTGAAACATCACGGGAGGACGGCCCGCATACGAGAATATGCCTGACGACACCAACGAGTAAATTTGAGCACCTTCGAGTGCCGTTGCACGGCAAACATCAGGCCATCAACTGCGGTTTGGCGCTGGCTATGTTAGATAAACTCAAAGCGAGCGGCTACGAAATAGATGACGAAAAGGCGACAGAGGGACTTAACGAGGTGTCGCTGACGGGCCGGATGGAGATGATTTGTGATGACCCGAGAATTATGATAGATGCCGCTCACAATGCCGCAAGTATCCGGGCCCTCATACATGCAATAGGCCAGAATATTCCATACGATTCTATGGTCGTAATATTCGGTTGTAACAGGGATAAGGATGTTGAGGGGATGCTCCGTCAATTACAATACGGTGCTGACAAGGTTATTTTTACCCGCAGCAAGTCGGCGAAGGCGATGTCACCGGAGGACCTGGCTGAGATGTACGCGGAAATATGCGGCAAAATGTATCAGACTGCCAGCAGTTTGGGTGGGGCTTTTCAGCTTGCGAAAAGCGCTGTCGGCAAAGAGGACCTGATTTGCATTACCGGCAGTTTTTATCTCATCGGCCAGGCCAAAACGCGCTTCCAGCCAACTTAGTTACTGCCAACCAGCTAACTGTTACCCGTTCCTCGTCGCCAAAGCCGTATTCGCATCGCGTTTTGTCGTATAATTTCCCAAATCAATAGTGTTTTGTCCAGAAGTTTTGCTCCATAAAAGCACAATTTCTGTACGCACAACAATGGCTGGCACGCATTCATACCTCGATTTTCAATTTGCAATAGCAGAGAATTTGGATTATAAAATCGTTTCATTGCTCGATACTCGATGCTCGATATTAACGAATCAAATAATGAGGAATAAAGGAATTAGCGATGGCGGAAGTGAAGACATATATTGCGGTTGACCTTGGTGCCGAGAGCGGCAGAGTGATGCTCGGTACGGTTTCGTCTGGTAAGCTTGTTCTTGAAGAAGTCCATCGTTTCAGCAACGGTCCGGTTGAAGAGGCCGGCACTCTGCGGTGGGATTTTGAGGGTTTGCTTTCAGAGATAAAAACCGGCATAGGCAAAGCGGCAAAACGGGCGGGAGGTGATATATCGGGCATCGGTGTCGATAGCTGGGGCGTAGATTTCGGCCTGCTGGATGCCGATGGAAAACTCATTGAGAAACCTTATCATTATCGCGACAAACGTACTAATGGAATGCTGGAAAAGGCCTTTGAGATAATGGGCAAACGCGAAATCTATGAAAGCACCGGCATCCAGTTTATGCAGCTAAATTCCTTGTATCAGGTACTCGCGATGCGTCTGGCAAATTCGGAAGCCCTGAGCAAAACCAAAAAATTAATCTTTATAGGTGATTTGTTCTCGTACTATTTATGTGGCGAAGCTTTCGGTGAGTACAGCCTGGCAAGCACCTCACAAATGATGGACATGAAAACGGGACAATGGTCGAAGCCGATTTTCGATAAGCTTTCTCTGCCGATTGAGATTATGCCGGATATCATCGACACAGGCAGCGTTGTAGGTCAATTAACCAAACCAATCGCAGACGAACTCGGGTGCACCCGGATTCCTGTTATCGCAACCGCCTCGCATGATACGGCAGCCGCAGTTGCCGCGGTGCCGGCTGAAGAGAATAAGAAGTGGGCGTATCTGTCGTCGGGGACGTGGAGTCTTATGGGTGTTGAAGTACCTCGGGCAATTGTAAATGATAAGAGCTTCAAATATGAGTTCACGAACGAAGGAGGAGTCGAAAATACGATTCGTCTTTTGAAGAACATTATGGGTTTGTGGCTGATGCAGGAATGCCGAAGACAATGGCAGAAAGACGGGACTGAGTTGTCGTATGCGGAGATGGCCGAGATGGCTCAGAAGGCCGAGCCGTTTGTTTGCCATATTGAGCCTGATAACAGCGCGTTTCTTGCGCCCGGGGACATGCCGAAGAGGATAAATGACTACCTCGCGGAGACAGGGCAAAGGACACTCCACGACAAGGGGCAGATGATAAGAGTGATACTGGAAAGTCTTGCGCTTAAGTATCGCTTTGTGCTGGAAGCTATCGAAGAGGTGATAGCACATCCGATTGAGGTATTGCACATTGTGGGCGGGGGGATACAAAATGAATTGCTTTGTCAGTTTACAGCCAATGCAATCGGCAAGAAGGTGGTGACCGGGCCGATAGAAGCGACAGCGAGCGGCAATCTTTTGATACAGGCCAAGGCGGCGGGACAGATAAAAACGTTGGCCGAACTGAGGAAAATTGTCCGCAATTCGTTTGAGCTGAAGGAGTATCAGCCGCAGGAACCGTCACTCTGGGAGGAACAATACAAAAAAGTACACAAGCCGTAAGTGCATAACATTTTTGCTCTTATCGGTTGACGGCAGGGGGGCGACGAGGAAAGGATTTTTTTGATAGAAGAACTCGAGCAAAAGCTGGATAGTTTTGATTCCGCCGAGAGGAAGGAAGCACTCCTGGCATTATGTGAAAAGGTGCGTTCAGGTGAAATCACCTTACCTGAGCCCGGAACAGATATCAATCTGCATTGTCATACCTTCTTTTCCTACAACACCTATGGTTATTCGCCGAGCAAATTTGCCTGGCTGGCACGAAAGCGTGGTTTGGCTTACGCGGGAGTGGTGGATTTTGATGTGCTCGATGCCCTTGAAGAATTTCTTG
>DATLBB010000204.1:0-12093 GCA_035527155.1 Sedimentisphaerales bacterium | reverse complement strand
ACGAACACGGTCGTGGTATAAAGCAACCCAATGCTTCAACTCAGAACGTTGGTCATCGTCGCTATGATAAACCGCTCGAAGATAATTGCCGCGCAGCAGAGAAGCGAGCTTGGTGGCATCGATTCTGTCGTCGCTGTCTCCATCAGAGCTAATCAGTTTGTTTCGGCGAGGGTCGGAGGCTATAAACTTATCCACCTTTTTGTTAAGATTGCGGTAGAGCCAGCCGGCCATTGGCCCTTCTTCTATTGCAAGATATTTTTTGCCCTGCAGTGAATCCAGGACATTTGATATGGCTGGTATTGTAGTTGGCACCGTATACCGAGCGATAATTTTGTTTCTTTTTTCGATTGCCAGTTCTGTACTGTTGTTATGCACGTCTGCTCCTATATAATATGTAGTCATTGAGGGCTCCTTTCGTATAAGGGTTAATCATCTAACGAATTATACTTGAGGATGCCCTCTCTTCATATCTTCACATAAATAGCGCCTTCTTACAGGCGGCGGAAGATAGAAGGGAAAAGGGAAAAGTGATAAGGGAGTTGAGGAGTGGGGGGAAATTTTCTTGATTACATTGGCCGGAAATAAAACAATACTGGGCTTTGAACCGCCCTATTTACTATTTACCGCCCAGTTGGCAATATGAAGAGATTTGCCTGCAACCTCACTGATGCGCTTCATCCCTTTATTATTATCATTAGTAACCAAGGTCAAATTACGAGAAATTGCCTGTGCAGCAATCCATAGATCATTCTCAAGACTTCCAACTTCCAGCCAAGTAAACCTATCAACCGAATCCTTCGGATTTAATCCCTTTTTTCTTTTTAACGCTTTCGTAGATACATTGCCTCTGAGTTTACCATACTCTTCGGCTATATGGTGATCGAGAGTAATTGTCGATGGCTTTTCAGACCTGATAAACTCAAGATGTTGGGTTTGGATAGAACCGGGAAGCCCAACAGCAATTTCGCCCCATGATATAACAGAAATACTTAAACGTGCAAAAGATGGCAAGTTTTCCAATCGCCTTTGAATATTGGAATACTCTTTCGGATATTTCTTGCTGTTAAACAAGTACCCCCAAATCATGGTGTCAATCAAAAAACCACCCTTTCCTGTTTTGCTTGAGTTCATATCAATCTTCTTTATATTCCTCAACAGCAATTTCAAGTGCTTTAATAACTTCAGGCGATCTGTTTTTCTTTACCCACTCATTTACAAATGAAGGCGTTGACCTTTGGTACTCCTCAGACAAATACTCGTGCAACGGAATCCAGGACTCAAATCCTTCCGGGTAATATCTGTCAAACTTAAAATCGACACCCTTACGCTCCCAGCCTTCAAACAAATCCAACACCTGCCGTTCGAGTCTCGGAGGCAAATCATACAATCGCATAACTTCCGCATCAATAGCCAGCATTCGCCGCTTAACTTCTTTTGCATCAACCTCACTTTGTAAAATCTTTCCTCTCGAATCGTACAAATCAAAGTAATCTTGAACCAAACCGCTCAGATGGCATAAAGAAGATATATCGCATGCTGGCAATGGAATATTATCTACCATTCCTTTGAGATTAAGACGTTCTAAACTGTTGCAGTACGCAAACGCATTGGCAAATGGAGAATTTAATAATGCCCAAAAAATCTTAAGCTGCCACCCTTTTAGCTTAGGGCGAATTACTAAAAAACTACTTGTAACTGGATGGCCTGGGGAATCAATCGAAGCTTTCAGACGCCAAGGCTGATGACTCACACGAGCATAATTAAGTAATACTTGGTGTACACCTCGCTCCATTCCAAAACCAGGACGACGGATAACCGAAACGTCAAGATTCATCCATGCTAACGGCGGATTTTCTGTTAATTTAATACCTTCCTTAAACTTTGCATATCCCCTAACTGCATCTGGAAATTCATGTTCGCTTATAGTCAATGCGTTTGGAGGCAAGTGTTTTTTGCTGTCGAATGTCTCCTCCTCTGGGCACATACTTTTGTATTCCAATCCTTTTCTCACATTTGCAACTTTCTTTAGACGTGGAAAACGTAGGCAATATTCCCATACTTCGTGAAGTTGTGGCAAACGAAAATCATAAATAGGAGGAATATCAAATTTGCTTTGAAAAATCTGATCGGTCGATGCTTGATAAGATTCTTTAAATTTATCAAGTTCCCACTTTTGGACACGGCGGAAACGTATCTTATTATTCAAAACAAATGTTCTTTTTGCGCTATCGTGCTTGCGCCCAAGCAACACCATAGATTTATGTTTTGCAAAGGAAAAAACATTTTCCGGCAACGCACATATTTCTGCTAATTCAAATTGCTCAATAAGCATTTTTCGCAAAGGCGATAGATTGTCTTTATGCAGAAAGCCTTGTGGAAGAATGACTCCAAACACAGAACCTTTTGGCATATAAGGTAATGTCCGAGCCAAAACTTCAGCGGCTTTATTACCAGTTTCGAGATTGTGGCATTTTTGTTTATCGCCGGGGGAAAAGTTTTCGAACGGAGGATTACATAACAGGATTGTTGATTTACTTGCAAGTTTTGAAAGAATATCATCTTTATACACATCACATTCTTTTAAGTCCCAGCCGTTTGGATTTGGAACATCAGCCAAAGTCAAAGACAGCCTTGCAATCTCTCTGGCAAACAAATCTTGTTCTATACTCAATAAATGACTCTTGAGATATTTATGCAAATCTGCCCTGTCGCCCTCGTATATTTCCCTTAGCAAACGTAATGCCGATGTAAGAAACGGGGCATGGCCACAGGTCGGCTCAAGCACATGCCTGTTCTCCTGTGGGATATCTCTGATCCAGTCAAAAAGCTGCCAAACGATATAATCAACCAGATATGAAGGTGTCGCGTGAATCCCCCATGCTTTTCTGGTTTCTTTGTCTATTAGAGTAGTCTCGTAAACGTGAGCCAGTGATTCAATAGTCAGATTATTCAAACTGGAAAATTGTTTAACCACACTTGACGCTGCTTCTAAAGCACACTTTTGATTAGTCTTGAAAACCAAAGGTTCTTTTGCTCCATAGTGCTGGTTAACCTTTTCCAAAACCGCAGGCACATCTTCCAGGTCTAGCTTAATAAAGCCCTTGACTTTTTTATCCTGAAGTATCTTGGCACCCAATAGCCAGAATGCACACTGAAACATCCATCTCTTTAACTTTATTTCTTTTGGACTTCCAAGTTTATCATCAAGTGCGCGAAGCATGTTCTTTATTAAATCAGCCAGCCTGTTACCCATCTCGTGCTCAAGTATAGGCATTAAACCCCGATCTACAAACTTAAGCTGGTATTCAGAATGAACACGGCTCAGATTTTTGGCTCGATAAATACTTTCGGGAGAAAAATCTTCTTGGTGTTCAGTAAAGAAACTTGAAACTTTAGTAGCAGGAATTGTATCTTCTCGTACAACCCCGCTGCTTTTAAGAGTCCACCATTGAAGTTCTTTTCTGCAACAAAAAAACAGTACGGGAGCGCCGATATCACGACACTCATTTGCCATACTTTCAAATGTCGGCTCTTCCAACAAGTCTCCGTCTACCGCAGCAATGCATGCATCTCTCGCATCATGCGATGGATAGGCGAAACCAGCAATTGGCACAATGTGCTCATAGCCTGAACTGTCTGAGTACGCATAATCTTCTTGTATTAAATCACCCTTATAACCGCACTTAGCCAAGTATGGACGTAATTTGCGAGTTGTTATAGTAGTATTGCTTATGGGTATTATACTCCTCTAAACATGGATTCTATTTTTAGCAAGTTCAACCTGTATTTAATCGTCAACAAACAACTCCATAGATAAACTTTTCTCACGCACCAACCTGACATAATACCAGAATATACATGATTAGCCAATAACCTATCTGTTAATCCGTGTCATCTGTGGTTAAGTAAATGAATCTATTTTCTCTGTGCAAACTCTTTCCGTTACTTCGTGTAGTTTTTTAACACAAGGGGCGGGAGTGGCTTAAAAAGGCGGTTGGGTGCAGGAAGGAGATTTTGGACCCGAAGGTGAAAGAGACGGAGGGGAAGCTCGAAGGGATGGGATAAGTAATAGGACAGGCAGGGTGGGAAAAATTGACCCCCAAATAAATTTGGGGGCTAAACAGTATTGAGATTGCCGCGGCCTGCTTCGCAGGCCTCGCAATGACGTTTTCTAATAGATTCCTCGACTCCTTCGACAGGCTCAGGGCAGGCAGGACAGGTTCGCTCGGAATGACAGTGTTGATAGGGGATAGTACATAGAATTTAGAATTGTGCTATTGAGATTCTTGGCCCAACCCACTGGGGTTTCTGGGCTACAAGTCTGTACTGACACTTCTTGCAGCCGGGAAAAAAGTTTTGCTGGACTCTCGTCAGATTTTCTTGTAACATTCTTTTCTTAATGAAGTTATCGCAGAGTAATTGTAGAAAGGAAGGTGTGACTATGAAAAGCTGTTCAAGAAAATTGATTGTTTTGGTGCTGGGAGCATCGCTTCTCGTCGCCATTAGCTGTACCAGCACCAGTGCGAAAGTTGGCGGCAGCGGCTGGAAGAATCTCTTCGATGGCAGGACTCTCGATGGGTGGGAGGTCCGCGGCGGCTTCGCCAAGTACCACGTCGAAGACGGCGAGATTGTCGGAACCACCGTCGAAGGCAGCCCGAATACATTCCTCTGTACTAAAAGTGAGTATGGCGACTTCATCCTCGAATTCGAGGTAAAATGCGACCCACGGCTTAATTCCGGCGTCCAGATTCGCAGCCACGTTTATAAAAAAGATACAACGCTGGAAGTGTGGAGGCGCGATAAAAAGGTAAAGGCAGTCCATAAAGCGGGGCACGTTTACGGATACCAGGTCGAGATATCCAGCGAGCGGACGGGCAGCAGTGGCGGCGTATGGGACGAAGCGCGAAAAAGTATGTGGCTGTACAATTTGAGGGAGGATGCCAAAGCCAGCAAGGCCTTCAAGGACAACCAGTGGAACAAGTTTCGCATAGCCTGTGTCGGTGATTCGATTAAAACCTGGGTAAACGGGGTGCCGTGCACCGATTTGAGGGACCCGGTCGACCAGGTCGGCTTCATCGGCCTGCAGGTGCACAGCGTCAGGAGTGAAAAACCTTTGGAGGTACGCTGGCGGAACATCCGCATCAAAGACCTTGGCCGACATATCTGGAAGCCGCTCTTTGACGGAAAGACGCTAAAAGACTGGCACACCATTCCCGGCGGTAAATGGCAAGTCAGCGGAGGCGCAATTGTCGGCACCAGTGCCAGCAGCGAAAGTCGTCACGGTCTGTTGGTAAGCGACCGGAGCTATGGCGATTTCACCGTCCGACTGAAGTTCAAGGCACTAAAGGGCAATAGCGGCTTATACTTTCGCGCCGACGAGGTGGGCAGCGGAGTCGGAGTTCATGGCTTCCAGGCTGAAATCGATGCGAGCAAGGACGTCGGCGGACTCTACGAGACCGGCGGCAGGGCCTGGGTCGTCCAGCCCACCGCCGAAGATGTGGCCAGGTGGTTTGCGCGGCAGGAGTGGAACGAGATGACGGTCTCCGCCCACGGCCGGCGCATCGTAGTGCATGTCAACGGCCTAAAGACGGCGGAATTGAAAAATGATAAGGGCCGTCTCAAAGGCCATCTGGCGCTTCAACTGCACGGCGGACAGGAGATGCACGTGATGTTCAAGGACATCGAAATGCTGCTGCCACAGAAGTGAGAGACCGGTATCAAACTACCTAATAACCTGATAACCTGTTCTATTTACGTCTTTATGAAAGTTATAGTTGCGGAAAAATGCGGTTTTTGCCACGGCGTTAGAAACGCTATCAGTATTGCCGAAAAAATATTAGCACGGGAGGATGAAGTTTACAGTCTCGGCCCCATCATTCATAACAAGGACATGGTGGAGCGGCTGGCAAAAAGCGGACTGAAAACCGTAAGTAAGGTGGAAGAAATTCAGTCAGGGACGGTCCTTATCCGTTCTCACGGTGCTGCCCCACAGCAATTAGCAAAGCTCAAAGAAAAGGGCGTTAATATTGTTGATGCCACTTGTGTACTGGTTAAGAGGCTGCAGCACATAGCCGCCGAGCTTGAGGGAAATGGTTATAACGTCGTAATTATTGGCGAAGAAAATCATCCTGAGGTCCGGGCGGTTGTAGGCTGCACCAGGGATGCCGTTGTCATTGCTGACGAGCCGGATTTGCGCAGGCTGCCTGAAAACGCCAGGTTGGGCATTGTTTGTCAGACCACCCAAAGCCCGGAGCACTTTGGCAGGATGCTTGGTGCTATAGGAAGGCGCAACTTCAAGGAACTGAAAGTAATCAATACCTTGTGTGAGGAGGCGATAAAAAGACAGCAGTCAGCAGTGCAGTTGTGCAGGCGGGTCGATATAATGTTCGTGCTCGGCAGCCTGGAAAGTGCCAATACACGCAGACTGGCGGAGCTTTGCAAAAAATATAATAACCAAACATTTCATTTGCAAAATTGGAACGAACTTGATAAAAAGGTGCTTTTCGGTAAAAATATAGCAGGCGTTACGGCAGGAGCTTCGACACCTGAGTGGATAATAGGCGAATTCGTAGCGAATTTGAAGGCTTTTCAGACAGACAGTGGATAGAAAAAGCTAAACGCCGTAGACCAAATGATAAAGAAAACAATAATGTAATTTGCGTTCGCTGCGTGGGCGAATGCGTTTTTATAGATTAACCAGAAAACTTAAATCTGCGTCTCTCGCTAATTGAGCTTAGGCTCACCCCCGTAAGTTAGCTGTTGGTCTTATGGGGCTCACGCCTGATTGGTGCGGGATTGCACAAGGGCTTATTGGCGTAAATGTGGGGCGCTGATAGGTTGAAGTTCCCATTTCGGCCGCACTTGGGCGGCCCGCAAAATAGGAACCGGCGAAAATACAGACTCCACAGTGGGATTTGGCTTTATGGTAGATAGAAACATAGTTCAAAAGTTAGATTTGTCGGAAGAGAAGCTCGATGAGCAGGTAAGCGAAATATTCGGCGAGGAAGAAAGTGAATTTCTGGAGGAAATTCTACAGGCAAAGGTGGATTCACGTCTGCCGGGTACCATCCTTAAAGGGACAATCGTAACGCAAATAGGCAATGATGTTATTGTCGAAGTAGGCCTCAAAAGCGAAGGCATTGTCGATGCCGCTGAATTTGAGGACCCCGACGAGATAGAGCAGGGCAAAGAGATAGAAGTTCTTCTCGAAGATACCGACTCTGAAGGCGGTCTTGTCCTCTTGAGCAAGCTCAAGGCCGACCGCATCAGGGGCTGGGAAACGATAATCAATACCAAAAGTAAAGGCGATGTCGTTACCGGCAAGGTTATCAGGCGCATCAAGGGCGGCCTGCTTGTTGATATCGGTGTGCCTGTGTTTTTGCCGGCCTCACAGGTCGATATTAGAAAGCCGGGCGATATCAGTAGATTCATCGGAAAAGAAGTGGAGTGCAAAATTCTCAAGATTGACATAGAAGGCAGGAACATCGTGATATCGAGGCGTAAACTTATCGAAGAAGAACGCCAGAGCAGCAAGGAAAAGCTTCTCGAAGAAATCGAAGTCGGGCAATTGAGAAAGGGAATTGTCAAAAACATCGCTGACTTCGGGGTCTTCGTCGATTTGGGAGGGCTCGATGGGCTGCTGCACATCTCAGATTTGACCTGGGGAAGAATATCACATCCTTCAGAGGTTATTGAGCTTGACAAGGAAATCGAATGCATCGTCATCGGCGTCGATAAAGAGCATGAAAAAATTTCGCTGGGAATGAAGCAGAAAACCCAGAGTCCCTGGGAAAATGTCGAACACAATTATCCGGTGGGAGCCAAGGTAAGGGGAAAGGTCGTAAATGTAATGAACTACGGCACGTTTATCCGGCTTGAAGATGGCATAGAAGGACTCGTGCATATTAGCGAGATGAGCTGGACAAGGCGACTGGCGCATCCGGGCGAGATGCTTAATCTGGGAGATGAAATTGACATCGTTGTTTTGAACGTGAACAGGGAGAAACAGGAAATCTCGCTGGGTATTAAGCAGACCGAAATCAATCCCTGGACGATAGCTTCCCAGAAGTATCCGCCGGGCACAATTGTTACAACAAAGGTACGCAGTTTGACCAATTTTGGCGCTTTTGTCGAGGTAGAACCCGGCCTTGACGGGATGGTACACATCTCGGATTTAAGCTGGACGAAGAAATATAACCATCCCGGCGAGGCGATGAAAAAGGGTCAGGAAGTAAAATGTATTGTTCTCGAAGTCAATGAAGACAGGCAAAGGATTAGTCTCGGCATAAAGCAGATGACCGAAGACCCCTGGGTCCGGGCTATTCCAGAAAAATATATTCCGGGACACATTATTAAAGGCACCGTGGCAAAGGTCACTAATTTTGGTGCGTTTGTTGAACTTGAGCCGGACCTGGAGGGGCTGCTGCACATTTCTGAACTTGCCGACCACAAGATTGACAAGCCTCAAGACGTTGTTAAGCCGAGCGATGAAATTGAAGTCAAGATTCTAAGGGTTGACAGTGAGGCCCGTAAAATCGGATTGAGTTTGCGAAGGGTTCAGTGGGCCGCTGAAGAACAGGCAGCAAAAGACGGCCAGCGGCCAATGCCGGCAGGTGTTCAGACTGTCCTTTCCGAAATGACATTGGGCAACGGACATCCGGATAAGATTCCGGAGTTGTCTGATACCGATATGGATCAGACTGCGGAACTGCAGGACGAGCCTGCCGAATCCGAGCAAGCTCAGGCTGGTCCGGCCGAGCCGGTTGAGCAAGAGGCCGGAGCCGCTGAGGCTGAAGCTGGCGATGCTGGAGACGTGGAAGTGTCAGCAGAGTCTGTCCCTGGGACTCCTTCCGGAGAACAAACCGAGGCCGAAGCCGTTGAGGCCCAGGCCGACGATGCTCCAGAGGCGAAGGTCCCAGAGGACTCTAAGCAGGCCCAAACCGAGCAACCTCAAGATGGTGACAGTCCGGATTCCGAAAGCCAGGCCGGCGACGAAAGCAGTGGAGAACAGCAGACAGACACCGACACCAAATAGTCAACCTCAGCGCCGTTGCGAATCTCCAGGAAGAGAAACTGTTTTACAGTCGTTGTTTTTGATGGTTTTTTGTCCTGCCGGCAGGTTCTCTGCTATGGGTCGTTGATTGTATATATAGCACTATTTTCTACGGCTGCCTGTCTTTTCTCCGATTTCTTTCACCGTCTCTTCTTTAGATTTTGGAGATATTCCTGCTTTATTGCGGAGACAATGGCACAGAAAGCTATGCTAATGGGGTTGGCTCAAATAAGCCGATATCTATAAAAGACGCTTGCAAACATAATGTAGCTCATAACGTATCTATATGATGACGTGTCGGATATGGGATATAATCGTAAAGGTCATAAATAACAACGCTATATCATAATTTTTGGGAGGTTTATAACTATGTTAATTTGGGTTTTTCGAGCTATATTTGCTATTGTTCTTTTGTCGGTTCTGATTGCGAATTTGAGTTCTGACTCAATCGCGGGAGCGGAGGACAAGACCAACTTCTGGGCGGTACTGTGGAGCGCAGGGGGAATGGCTATGTTCGTTTTTCTACTTGATATTCTTACGCCGAAGAAAAAACTCAGCGCCCTGGCGGGCGTGTTTTTTGGCCTGTTAGTAGGAATGCTTCTCAGTATGGCACTGACGCCTGCGGTAACTATGATAACGGAGTCATACGGCATCGAGTTAATCGAACCGTCGATTAAGGCAATTAAATGGATGATAAGCATATGTATATGTTATCTTACTATCACTATTGTCATGAGGACAAAGGACGATGTGCGTTTCGTGATTCCCTATGTCGAATTTGCCAAGCAGACCAAAGGGGCGAGGCCCTTGATTTTGGATACCTCGGCAATCATTGACGGACGGGTTGCGGACCTGTGTGAGAGTAAATTGTTCGACGCTCCGATCGTTGTTCCGCGTTTTGTTCTCAATGAGCTCCAGCTCATAGCAGATTCCGCTGACAAGCTCAAGCGCGCCCGCGGCAGACGTGGACTTGACATACTTAACCAGATGCAGGCGCACTCTGCAATTGACGTCGAGATCGATGACAGTATCATCCCTGAGGTCGAGGAGGTCAAAGGCGTTGACCAGAAACTGATGATGTTTGCCAAGAGCTGCGACGGACGCGTGGCAACGACGGACTATAACCTCACCAAGGTTGCACAAGTGCGTGAGGTCGATGTCGTCAATATCAACGATTTGGCCAGTTCGCTTAAGACCGTGGCTTTACCGGGTGAGACTATGGAAGTTAAGATAATAAAGCCAGGCGAGGAGGCCGACCAGGGTATCGGGTATCTGCCCGACGGCACGATGGTTGTTGTCGAGGGTGCCCGCAACAAGATCGGACGGGATTTGGCCATTAGCATAACCAGCTCGCTTCAGACCTCGGCAGGCAAGATGATTTTCGGCAAGTTCGAAAAGTTCGCGGTAAGAAAGGACAACGACAAAAAGCAGACATCAAAGCAGGTATCATAGAAGCCCGCCGCCGCGACACTTCAGAGAGCAGTAAAAACTGAAAGTGCAGGAATGCACCACGACCCATGACTAAAGTCTTGGGTCTTTTTCGTACTTTGCTTTTGTGTTCGCTATTTCGGCTTCAAGAGGCATTTTACAAACAGTGTGATGGCCCCTATTTGACCTGCGGCAAATACCGGCCAATAGAAATACGATTCAAAATCCGGCTCGGCGATATGCCGGCCGGCAAGACAGAAAGAGACAACGACTACAACGGCGGCAGCAATAAAACCGAGCCACTCTATCCGGCTCGCTCTAATGCCCCTGCCGACAGAGTCACGAAAGAGTATTGCAATAGCAAATACCAGCAATGTAATTGAGATAAGCACCGGCGCCACAACAGGGCCGGCCCAGGCGGTTGGTATTAAAAAGAGTATGTCCCAATCCGAAATTCGCGCGGGCCAGTTGAGAAGGACCTTGAGCCAGACGTAGTAGAAAATGTCCCACACGGCGAATATGGTCAGAAAATAAGCGAACCGCTGCTGAAGATTTCGTCCGAACAGCCAGGCCCCCGTAAGGATTAAAACTATTGTTGCAGCTTCTCTGCCTATCTCGGTCAATAGAAGGGCCTTGTGCTGCAGTATGGTATCGAAATCACTCAGGGGAAAAGTGAAACCCTCCGGATGAAAGATAACTCGCAGGTACACGACCACGGCCGATTCAATGTATGCAAACGCGATGCTGAAGATGACAACGATGACTAATCGCATCAGTGTTGTTTTGAGCGGCTCGCCGGATGTATCTGCTAATTTCTCTTCTGTGCACATAGGCTTATAGTTTTTGTAATTCTTTCAACAGTGCCGGGATGATTTTGCTTTCCGGTACTGTCGATATTTTTCGGCCTTTTCGGTAAAGGTATCCTTTGTTCTTTGCTGCACAGACAGCCAGGTCGGCGTCGGCGGCTTCGCCGGGGCCGTTGACCACACAGCCCATCACAGCGACACGTACCGGTTTATCAATACTACGCAGTGCTTTTTCAACTCGCCGAGCCAGCTTGATTACGTCAATCTCGGCCCGGGCGCACGTCGGACAGACTATCAGCTCCGGCCTCGTCCGTTCATATAAGCCAAGCGCGATTAGAATCTGTTTTGCAATTTCGGTCTCAATAATGGGATTGGCCGCGGCACTTACTCTGATAGTGTCCCCAATACCTTCTGCAAGTAGTGTGCCCAGAGCTATAGCTGAAGGTATCTGCGCGTCTTTGGGCAGCCCTGCGTGGGTCAGCCCGACGTGGATTGGATAGTCGAAGGTCTCGGCAATCATGCGGTTGATTTCGATGGTTCGCAGCACGTCGCTGCTTTTTGCACTGATGACCAACTTCTCGAAATCGCGATTTTCAAACAGCCGGACGTATCTTTTCATCTCCTTCAACATCAAAGCGGTGCGTTTTTCGATGGGGACATCGCGTTTTTTGAGGTCTCTGATGCTTGCTTCGTTGACGCCGATACGGATAGCGGTCCGGTGCATCTTAGCTGCGTCGATTATTCGATGAATACTCTCTCGGTTTTTTATATTGCCGGGGTTCAGCCTTACTTTGGCGGCACCGGCCT
>DATLBB010000203.1:0-4009 GCA_035527155.1 Sedimentisphaerales bacterium | reverse complement strand
GGCTATCAACAGTTGTGGATGCTGGATGCCAAGCTCAAAGCACTCGCAGAAGACGATGTGGTTGACGCGAAATCAGAGGTAGCATAAGCTATGAACCAATGGAGTAGCCAACCAACCTCCAACTACGATAGGGACAACGTCATTCCTCCTCCGTAGCGTTTACCGGGATGCTGATTGCGCCGTTAATATGTCCTTTCTCATAGTCCTCTGCCAGTCTCGCATCCACTACGACAGTATCATTCTTTAGCCATCGCTCAAGCTTTCTCATGCTCACCTTGGGGACAAAATTACCCAGATGCGCCTCCTGTATAGCTGCGGTGGCCGTCGAATTCGACAGTAGCCCGGCGTCAGTGGCAAAATGATAAAGCATCCCCCCGATCAGTGCAATAAACCCCAATCCGACCGCTTGTACCACTGAAAGCCCAAACAACCTACTTTTGGCAGGACCAATCAAATAAACCCACCGTTGTTTTATCCAATGAAGCATCAAAATTACCGTGATTCCAGCCGCCACATATAAAACAAGCCGTTTACGTGCAGGAGCGAAGACCGCGCCAAGATTGATAGGCTCAGCAGACACAATCAAACCACTGCCGTCCCAGCGGGGACCTAATTCAGAAAATGCCGCGAGCCTGGGCCGCTCAGGCGGATCAAGTAATTCTGCTTTGCCATTCTGAGAGCCCAAGAATAGTTCAAAGTGATCATAATTGTCATTACCCAACGCTGACTTAACATGCAAAATAACAGGATAATGCGATTTGAGCAGATCATGAAAACCTAGCCGCGTTACTGACTCTGCATACAACCCATTATCATCTGCGGCCTTCTTCAACTGCGCTAACGAGCTTCCCTTTCTTGAGCCAAGGTACTCGGGCTTGACCAGGTCGCGAAAGTCGATTTCTTTGCCTGCAAGTTTCATAGTAGTATAAAGGCAATAGAGACCACAGTGGGGATGCCGCCTTCGGCGTTTTACAGACGTAGTCTTTGCAGGTTCCTGTTTGTTGTCATCTTCAGCAAAGCTGTTATTTGCCGTCAGAACGATAATTACACAGAAAATAATCAACAAAAAACGTCGTGGTATCATAATCACAGCATTATCTTCCCACATTGTCCCAGCCCTCCAGTACATGTTTGCCGTCTTGCCATATATATTTACCATCGTCACCTGCAACAGTAACAGCGGTACCATCGGGGATATCGTCGGCAATAAAAGAGCCCAGTATCTCGGCGTCCGGATTGAGAATAAACTCGGTCCGCAGATGGTGCACTTTGGCAACCTCCCTGTTGTCGACGGCGCTCTTCATATCGGCCTCCATAGGGGCCCATACGCCGTCGATTTGTTCGAAACGCACGTTCTCAAGCAGAAATGACATCGTTCTTTTGATCCGGGTCGATCTCTGAATCAAGTCGCCTTTACTTCTTTTGACTACAGCTTTTGCGATATTATATCCGTGGTCCGGATCGATCCAGATGGTATAATCACCTCGCTCGGTTGCTGCTTCGATGACAAAACACTGGGTGTCACCGATCTTTTCGGTCTTCTCGCGTATCGATATCTTTTTGGCCCTGGCTATAATAGAATCAACACGCACATAATCACCGGAAAAGACACCGAGCAAAGCCGCTCCCCGGTAGTCTACAGCTAATTTCTCCTCAATGAGTTTCTTGTCTTTTGTTATGCCGGCCTTTCCTTTGCTTGAGTTTGGAGCTTTTTCATACTCAATCAACGACATGCCGTCCCAAAGTAAACTCTTGTATCCGGCCTTGTCCTTTGTCGTCATCGCGCCGTCCCAGGAAAAACGATGAAGACTTACTCGATTGCCATCGGACCTGAACTCACAACGTTCCTCTGTTCTCTTGTCGGCGTTTCCTTCAATAGTCGTTTTCGCTCTGGCAACAAAAGATTTGAGCTTGTCCTGGGTATCGCGATACCTGACAAGCAAATCCGATACCGTTAAACGCGCGAGAGTTGGTCGATTGGCGTCCAAGACTTTTTCCTTTGCGACAATCTCATCGGCCATCTTGTCAATTTGGTCAATAGCAACCTTGTCAACATTCGCTATTAATTCTCCGTCCTGCCAGGTGTATTTTATACCAGGGGCGGTATCCACAGAAACCCTTGCTCCATCCTTGATGTCATCAGGAAGAAAGGACCCGAGGGCGTTATGGTCTGGGTTTAGGACTATACCGCTGACCTTACAGCACATTAGGGTCTCTTCAAAACCACCACCAAGGTATATCCTGCTGTCGTGGGACTCGGATTCCATCGGAATCCAGAGTCCTTCCCGCTGCTCAAAACGCAGGCTTTCAAAAGAAAGAGAATAAACTTCCCCTTCTCCCAACCTGTAGCTCCCGGCCTGCATCAGAAGGTCACCGGGGCTTTTCTTAATAGTCGCCCTGGCAATGTTATATCCGTGCTGAGGGTCCACCCAGATGGTATATTTGCCGTACTTTGTATCTGCGTCTATAACGTAACATGGAGACCCTCGCACCTGTTCCATTGCGTTTCGCACTGTCTTTGACTTACCGTTACGGATGACCGAATCGACGCGGTCGTCGGTGAAAGGCAAGTAGCCCAGCTCGAACCGGTTGCCACTTGTTTGAATCGTCGTTGCGGTCCGGTCACGTTCGCGATTTTGTTTTTCAGATTTCACGATATAACATACCCCCGCCGGTCTCATGCTTGATGTATCGTACTGAAAGAACGTTTTCCCGTCCCACAATCGGCTTTGGTATAAGGCCTCCTCTTTGCTTACGTCAAGGCGGGGATTCACTTGCCCCCACAGACGGGTCCGGCCGCTGGCCCTGTTTCCGTCAAAGCGCCCCTCGAATTCGGAATCATACCGGAAACGAGAAACACCGGGTAAACCCACCATTGTGGGCGCCTGCTCACTGCTGCCTTCACGAAACCACTTACCCTTAACGATGAAAGATTGCAGCCCCTGCTGACCTGCAGCATATTTGTCGAGCAATTCGGAAGCGCTCGGATTCCCGGAGTCCAAACCTGATACGGTTATAAGACTCAGCAAGGCACTAATGATACCCATATACATTTTTGTTACTCCTACCCAAATCGTACATCTGTCGTTTATAACACACAAGCCACGAAGCTAAAGGCGAAGTCGAGCGCCTTAAGAGACGCTCAACTCCGTCGGAACTACTCGTTGTCTGACACCATGTTTTTAGTCGCAGTACATACCCTCTGTGTTATTGCATGCCCAGGGGTCCCCGGCCTGCACGCAGTGTATCGTCCCATTCAGGTGGCAGGTTTCGTCCGGATCGTCGCCGGGCGTCTCACACCATTGGGCCGAGGCACTTGAAGTACAGCCAAGGCTGCCCGGTGCTCCGTATGGACCATCGGCCGCGAGCGTGCAAGACTCCCAGTGGTCATCGTCGCAACACGCGCCCGGGCCGGTAGGATAATATCCCCCTATGATGGTGCCGACGGCAGCGGTACTTGGGACTGCTGCGGCCCATGCGACTACAAAGCCCAAAGCCAGTCCGCAAACAATCTTTAGTTTCGAAAAACTCAACCGTTTCATAGAAATGTATCCTTTCTTTTATAATTTACAGTAACACGGCAAGAGAATTAAGGTCAAAACGACAAACAAGCTACACTTCTTAGCCCATATGCATCACCTCCTTTATGGCGTTTGTTGGGGTCGCGTTGTTGATAAGAAAAGCTGTGGAAAACGAATATTTCTTGCGAAAGCCCTGTGACCCTGCCTTGCTGGAGGAGCCGTTTCGAGAACGGTCCGGTCTGGAACCGGGGTTCTTAGCAGGATGTTATTCGCCTTGGTCATATTGCGGAATCTCGTTTTCGGCGGTTATTATGGCGGTTACGTCGTCACTGACATTCCTGGAGAGTTCCGAGTATCCTTCGCAGGGTCTGTCCTGCGAGGTCCAGAGGAGCTGGATTATATTGCCGGCGAGGCTGTTTGCAGCTTCGACCTGGGTATCCAGCAATGCTAACAGGTGGTCTTTATCATGTGGGGCGACCGGGACTCGG
>DATLBB010000202.1:0-8852 GCA_035527155.1 Sedimentisphaerales bacterium | reverse complement strand
CCTTTCGGCGTTATGGGGCTGCGTCTTCGGGTGGCTTTCTTCGCAGGTTTTTGAGTTGTCTGTGCTTTCGGTGTTACATGCGTGGTGGCCGGTGCGCGTTTCGGAGCGGGAGCCCTTCTTGTTACTTTTGCCTTGGGTGTTACATGCGTGGTGGCCGGTGCGCGTTTCGGAGCGGGAGCCCTTCTTGTTACTTTTGCTTTCGGTGTTACATGCGTGGTGGCCGGTGCGCGTTTCGGAGCGGGAGCCCTTCTTGTTACTTTTGCCTTGGGTGTTGCATGCCTCTTGGCTGTCGTGCGTTTCCTGGTGGTTGTTTTTGCCTTGGGTGTTGCGTGCTTTTTGGCTGTCGGGCGCTTCCTGGTGGTTGTTTTTGCCTTGGGTGTTGCATGCCTTTTGGCTGTTGCGCGCTTCCTGGAAGTGGTTTTTCTACTTGTTGCCTTTGCCTTCGGTGTCGCGTGCCTCTTGGCTGTCGTGCGCTTCCTTGCAGTGGTTTTCTTGCCTGCCTTTGCCTTGGGTGTCGCGTGCCTTTTGGCTGTCGTGCGCTTCCTTGCAGTGGTTTTCTTGCCTGTCTTGGCCTTTGGCGTCGCGTGCCTCTTGGCTGTCGTGCGCTTCCTTGCAGTGGACTTTTTGCCTGACTTTGCCTTCGGTGTCACTCGCCTCTTGGCTGTCGTGCGCTTCCTGGCAGTGGACTTTCTGCTCGCCTTAGGCTTCGAGGCAGGGCTCTTCCGGGTTGCCCTTTTTTTAGTTTTAACTGATCTTTTTGCCATTTTTACATCTCCCAATTAAATTTTGTTTCTAACAAGCTTGTTAATTTTTAACTTTTCTACTACTACCTACTTAACACGGGCGGCTTTGCAATCGCTGGTTTTTATCGGCTATTAGAGTCGGGCACATAATTTCTTTTTTTCAAATAAGCCTTTTTTCAGAAATATCCCGTATGAAATGCCAAATCAAACAATGATATGCTCAAAGAGTTTAGACACGCCAACAACAAAATAGCCCCCTAAAGCGGTCAGAAATCGAAACATATCGGAATATCTTGTGCCTAATTGACTTTTTGGACTCGAAGCCCACAACAGAGTGTCCGAAAAATACACGGAAAAATGCCGGCAATTACCAACTTCCGATAACTTCTAATACGGAATGAAGAATACATCCTCCGGAGATAACGGATAAAGACTCCCTAAGTCGGACTCGTGCGAAATGCCAGTTTGACGGCAAAAGAAACCAGGGACTAAGAAACGGCATCTCTTTTTAAGTTATTTGCAGGCGCCGTTAGATAGAAACAAATCTCGAAATAAATGCGCACTTGGGTTCCTCTATAAACCTGGACATACATCTGGAATGCCCGATGCTATCTAAGGGGGCAGGCATCCCGAATTGCGTTTATTGCGGCGATACGGTCGGATTTTGAAAAAATTGCGTTGCCGACTACAAGAGTATCAGCACCGTATGAAACTACTATCGGCGTGGTGTCAGGGTCAATTCCGCCATCGACTTCGATTCTGATATCCGGGCCGACAATTTCCCTTATTCGTCTAACCTTTTTTGCGGCCTCTGGCATAAACTTCTGTCCACCAAAACCCGGCCGCACCGTCATCACCAAGACCATATCACAAAGCGGGGCGATTTTCTCTACCGCCTCAACCGGTGTCTCCGGATTCAGACATATCCCGGCAGTGCACCCTAAATTGTGTAATTTGTCGATAAGTATTTGCGGCTGGTCGGCTACTTCAATGTGAAATGTTATGTGATTAGCGCCGGCTTCAACAAAGGCTTTAGCGAACTCGGCCGGCTCACTTATCATCAAGTGGGCGTCGAAAACAAGACTGCTGTACTTGCGAAGCTTTGCAATGACGGGCGGCCCAATCGTGATATTCGGCACAAAGTGGCCGTCCATAACATCCAGGTGCACGATACTGGCGCCAGCCGACTCAACCACGGCTATCTCGTCGGCCAACCGTGCAAAGTCGGCACTGAGTATCGACGGCGCAATCTCAATTGTTCCCGCTTTAGGTAATCGCAAATCGGACATAAGGCAGGCTCTTTTGATATCCGGTCTTGAACTCGTTAATTTTGAATTTCGAATCGCGAAGTTTATTTTTCGTCGAGGATACCGAGACACTTGAATTTCTTGCCTTCCAAGAATTCAAGTGACGCGCCGCCGCCGGTGGAAATATGGCTTATCTGTTCTTCGAGGCCAAGCTGCTTGACCGCAGCGGCACTGTCCCCGCCGCCGATAATGCTGCGTGCGCCTTTGCTGGTAGCCTCGGCGACAGCCATAGCCACAGCTTTCGTCCCTTCATCAAAAGGCGGAATTTCAAAGACTCCCATCGGGCCGTTCCAGACAATCGTTTTGGCATCGTTAAGTTTTTCGGCAAACAGTTTTCTGCTTTCGGGGCCGATATCCACACCCTGCCAATCAGATTCAATATCACCGCTGATCACTTTGTACCCGGCACCGGCTTTCAAGTGGCGGGTAATTACGGTATCAACCGGAAAAACCATTTCGCATTCGGCGTCTTTGGCCTGTTTGATAAGCTCGGCAGCTTTATCAAGAAAGTCGTCTTCACACAAGCTGCTCCCAACAGTCCGACCTTCAGCCTTAAAGAATGTATAGGCCATAGCGCCGCCAATCAGTATGCTGTCAACCTTGTGGAGGAGATTTTCAATTACACCTATTTTGTCGGAGACCTTTGCTCCGCCTAATATCGCAACAAACGGCTTTTCCGGATTACTGAGGGTCTTGCCCAGGAACTTCATTTCCTTTTCAATCAAAAAGCCGATGACCCGAGGTTTGCCTTCCATCACTGAGGGAACCGTGTACATCGAAGCGTTGTCCCTGTGTGCGGTGCCGAAGGCATCATCGACATAGATATCGGCCAGGTCTGCAAGCTCTTTTGCGAAGTTGTCTTTTGCCTGGCGGAGCTGTGTATCTTCCTTCGCCGCTTTATCCTTTATGGTTTCTTCCTTGTGGAATCGCAGGTTCTCGAGCAGCATACAATCTCCCGGTTTAAGAGCCTGCGCCTTTGTTTTTGTCTCGGGACCTATACAATCGTCAGCGAAAATAACGTCGGCAGCCAACAATTCAGACAATCTCCTGGCTACCGGCGCCAAAGACAATTTATCGTCCCTTTCACCGGCCGGCCGGCCAAGATGGCTCATCAGAATTAATGCGCCGCCCCGTTCAAGGATGCTCTTTACAGTCGGCAGGGCCTTAACGATTCGGTCGTCGCTGGTAATGTTGCAGTCATCATCCAACGGTACGTTAAAGTCGCATCGCATCAGGACCTTTTTGCCCTGGACGTTGATATCGGCAACGGTTTTCTTTGCCATTTCTTTACCCGCCCTAATCAAACGCTATACATTATCCGATGTTTTTCTTACATTGCGGCCAGTTTTTCCATAATGTCCACGGTGCGGTTCGAATAACCCCATTCGTTGTCATACCAACTGACGACCTTAACGGTCCTTCCGATGACCATTGTGCACAAAGAATCGAAGATACTCGAAGCAGGGTCATTAACGATGTCACTGCTGACGATTGGCTCATCACAATAAACCAGGAAGCCTTTCATCGGTCCTTCGGCGGCCTTTTTCATTGCTGCGTTCACATCATCGACGGTAACGTCCTTTTTGACATTAACCACAAGATCGACGATACTTCCGACAGGAATAGGTACGCGAATAGCAAATCCATCGAGTTTGCCGTCGAGTTCGGGGATGACCTTGCCGATGGCCTTCGCTGCGCCGGTGGTAGTTGGGATAATGTTGGCCGCTGCGGCGCGGGCACGACGCAGGTCACTATGTATCATATCAGCCACATTCTGGTCGTTGGTATAAGCATGAATGGTAGTCATAACTCCCTGCTCAATACCAAATGCATCGTTAAGGGTCTTGGCCAGAGGCGCCAGGCAATTGGTGGTACAGCTTGCATTCGATACACATTTGACCTCGCTGGTCAGCTTGTCGTCGTTAACACCCAAAACAATCGTCGCATCGATATTATCCTTTGCCGGAACACTTAGTATAACCCTTTCGGCGCCGGCCTTGAGGTGGTCTTTGTAGCCGCCCTTGGGTGATTCGGCGGTGCGAAAGATTCCCGTCGATTCCAGAACAATCTTTACGCCCATATCCTTCCAGGGCAGCTCGGCGGGATTCCTGACAGCCAAAACCTTGATGGATTTGCCGTTAATGACTAATTCATCGTCTTTGGCCTCGACTGTCCCGCTCCATTTGCCCATGACCGTATCATATTTGAACAGGTGCGCAAGGCTCTTTGCGTCCGAGAGGTCATTGACAGCGACCAGTTCCAAATCGCCCTTTCTCTGCATAATAATTCTTGCGACGGCCCTTCCGATTCGGCCGAACCCGTTAATTGCGACCTTTGTTGCCATCTATAAATCTCCTTCACTTATGAGTTTAATGGTTTTTCATTTCTATACTTGAAAGCAAACAAAGGAGCTACTTTATTTAGAACGCGGACGCTTGTCAAGGATTTATTGAAAATCCGCCAATTTGCCTGCCATTCCAAGCATAAAAGCCAATTTGCGGGATTTTTTTTGTAAATTTGTGTAACATAAGGGCCTGCCGCGCAATTATATGTTTGGTGATGGTTGGTGCTATGGCGAAAAGTGTTAAGCAGACGGATGCCGATGATATTGTACTGCGGGCCCGTACGGAAGCTGAAGCGTTGGGACAGCTCTACGAGCTGTACTACGAGCGGATTTTCCGGTTTTGCGTTCACCGTCTCTTCAGTAAAGAAGTTGCCGAAGACGTAACGTCTATAATTTTTTTAGAGGTAGCGAGCAGGATTCGCAACTTTGAAGGCCAAACGGAACAGGATTTTCGATATTGGCTGTACGCCATAGCAGCCAACCAGGCAAACGCTTATATAAGGAAAACGTCCCGCCGTAAAAAGCTTCTCGCGGAAGCTGTTGGTTCGATGACTGATGTCACAACGGACAACGCATCGGAGCCGGATTGGCCACGACTTTATGCGGCTATTTTGAAACTTAAGCCAGAGCACCAAACCATCATTACGTTAAGATTTTTCGAGAACATGGAGTTCGAGCAGATTGCGAAAATTTTAGATGCCAAAGAAGCAACTTTGCGGGTTACGCTGCACAGGATGCTTGGCAAGCTGCGGAAGCATCTGGAAACCGTTTTCGAGGGGGAGTTGTAAAATGTTTAAGAATGAAGATGATTTCAAAAAAATAGTCAACCGGCTTAATATTGATGATAAGCCAAATCCCGGGCATCGTGAAAGCTTGCGCCGGCAAATGCTTTACGCCTTCAACGAAACCGGAGAACAACACGTTCCCCCGGTATCCTCTTTTCACACTTTAAGGAGCACAATTATGAAAAGCCCGATTAATAAATTAGCGGCCGCTGCCGCTGCCATTATTATCACAGTCATTGGTATATATTATTTGATACCGGATGACTCAGCTACAGTGAGTTTAGAAGTAGTGCCAGAGCAACCTGCCACTGCAGGTCCCGAATTAGTAGCGTTGGATATCAAGCTGCCGAGGCCGATGTTCGTTGGCACGCCGCAGGATGTCCAGGTAGAATACCTTGAGAAGCCTTTAGGCAAGCCGCGGCCGCCGTTTTTTGCACCGGTCGGCACAAAAAATGCAGCCTTCGGGAAACCGGTAACCAGCACGGATGAATTTCCTATCATCGGCAAGCTGGAATGGATAACCGACGGAGACAAGGAAGGTGTCGACGGCAGCTTTGTCGAGTTAGGGCCTTTTCCACAACACGTTACTATCGACCTTGAGGCTGAGCATAATATATACGCCATTCTGTTCTGGCATTACCATAAGGAGGCCGTCGTTTATTTTGATGTGGTGGTGCAGGTTGCGGATGACCCTGATTTTGTTACGAATGTCACAACGCTGTTCAATAACGATATTGACAACTCTTTGGGGCTTGGTGTCGGCAAAGATATGCACTACACTGAAACAGCAGAGGGCAAACTTATAGATGCCAAGGGTGTAAAGGGACGCTATGTGCGCCTGCACAGCAACGGCAGCACCGGCAGCGGCGTGAACCACTACATTGAAGTGGAGGTTTACGGCAAGGCCGCAAAATAATTCTGCCAAAAAATATTGCATTTCGAATGAGTTTCTGGTATAATCACTTTTCAAGCATGAAGGAGTATTTTTGGGGCATCGTAATGAAAGGTCTCATTAAATATGTGATGTCCGGAAAAAAGTAAGCGACGGCGGGTCCAATGCTTCCTTTGAAAAGAATTCTGTCAGGGAATGAATTTCACGGATTCAAATATAGCTGAAACGTAGACCAATTGTAATACTTGCCATTTCAAGCCCGCTTTGGAGAGCTTTTTTACACAACTTTTACTTTCCTATCTCCAAAAAAGTTGATAATATCAACTGTGTGTATTTGCTATCAGACAGCTTTGTCGCATTAACTAAATATTTAAGGTAAGTCCTTATGAAAAGGATGCTTATATCGCTCATTATCGTGGGTATATTCGCCGGCCCAGCAGTATGCCCGGGGCAAATCGTAAGCGAAATCCCAGTTGAGAGCGGCGAAAGCGCCATCGAAGTCATCCCGGAAGAAGTGCAGTTACCCGCCGACCTTGAAGAACAGCTTAACCGGCTGTTTGACCCCAACGAAGTCTTTATCAGTGAGGCTTTGTATAAGAAGCTTGAGGACCACGCCAAGGTGTTTTCAAGCGACTCTGCTCTTAGAGCTTTGTCGAGCGGCAGACCGCGTCAACATGCTGTTGATATCCGCGGAGAGATTCAAACGAGGTTAAAAGAGGGCCTTGCTTCCGAGCATCTTGAGATAAGAAGAAGGGCGGCACTTGCGCTAAACGCCATTGGAGACAAAAGCGGTGTGCCGGTGATGATAGAGGACATGGCTGCCGCCGATCCCAACGACAGGGCAGATGTGGTCGTTACGCTTCGG
Source organism: Sedimentisphaerales bacterium (assembly GCA_035527155.1). Taxonomy (GTDB): domain Bacteria; phylum Planctomycetota; class Phycisphaerae; order Sedimentisphaerales; family Anaerobacaceae; genus CS2-K091. The sequence continues at coordinate 1,916 of DATLBB010000202.1, read as the reverse complement.
AAAATCAAAGATCGACGCGCCATACCCGCCCTTATCAAAGCCGTCGATGACAAAACCCCATACATAAGATGCATCGCGATTGAGGCCTTAGGCGAAATGAAAGCCGATGAAGCTTATGACGTCATTGTAAAGCACTTGAATGATAAGGAAAAGGTAAAAGGTACAGATGTCATCATGCTGCCTGCCGGGTCGGCATGCTTTGCACTGGGTGAAATCGGCGAGAGAAAAGCAGTGCCTTTGTTGATCAAGGCGCTTGAGAACGAGGAATTAAAAGAAGGAGCAGCCAAGGCACTGGAGAAAATCAGGCTGGGACGCTACTTTGTTCGGCGCATAGGAGACAGCGGATTCGGCACCGACGTTAAGAAATGGAAAAACTGGTGGCAGTGGGAAAATCTGGATGGAACAGGCGTCAAAGTGCGGTTGTATCGAAACTGGATGACTAACACGGCGGCATACGAGAAAGTCGGCCTCAAGGTCAAGAATTATTCGGTCAGTTTCGATGCCCTTGATGCTAACGAAGGCTCGATTGTCGCTGTCCTCGCGAAGGACCAGGATGAGGAAGTTATCAAAAGGGCATTAAAGAATCGCATTTATGTATGGCCGTTTTCAAAAAACTTACGCATGCGCCTTCCCGATTATAATTTGGAACCACCAGCCGATACATCGTGGTTCTTTGATGACGCATTAGGTGAGCTTATTCCAAACGCGACTGTTGAGATATACCTCAATAAATATAAGGGCCCTCGAATAAAACTGGGAGAGACCGTGATCGATGGTTCTTTCAAGAAACCTGCTGTACAAGATGGACAATGGAGATATGAGTTCATAATCTACCATCCCGACTATGGGATTGCAAACGTTCGGGCGCCATACACAGATCAGTCGCATATTCTTACTCCACTTGTTCAAAGGACAAGCACTGCGGCCACGCGTGCGATATGGGGTGTGGTTCTCGGCCCCGACGGCAATCCCATTGAAGGTGCGACGATAAAATGCATCAACGTGCGGACTTTGGGAGAAGGACTCATCAACTCCGGGAATGAGAGAAGTACGGTGCTTACGGATGCAGATGGGGGATTCTGTGCGTATATGCCGCCGAGCAAACAGTACCAGGACCAGCGGGGCAAGCTTATTCCGCCAAAATCAAAGTATCAAGTGCGAATCGAAGCACCGAAAGAAATGGGTCTGCTTCCGTATGTCGGACAGATGGAAAACGGCAGGGAAACGACGGTGGTTATGGAATCGCCGGGCAATTTTCACACCTTTACCTTTGTGGATGAGTACGGCGTTATTGATGCTCCGGCAGGGTTGGAGAAGATTATTCTGATTATTGAACGTGGTGAGAAGGGCAGGCTGACACTTGGTTACAGCGACTGGAAGGAGCGGGAGGCGTTTCCGAACGGAACATACGTTGCCGAACTGATATCGAGCTGGCGGCCCGGGACGAATCACGGCAGAATCAAATTCGAGCCTGTTGAGATAACCGGCGATTCACCTGAGGAGATTGTGCTCATGGTCCCCGAGGGCGTGACCTATACCGGACGGGTGGTCCACGGTATTACGGGTGAGCCTTTTGCCGGCGCTTATGTTATCACGATGGAATCGGGAAGCTCAAAAAGGCTCGAAGACATTACCCCGGACCAATGGGCCGCTATCCACGAACTTGGCGACGACATTTCGGTAAATGATCTGGCGGTCAACCCAATCAAGAAGGCTTATGGTTTTGGGGAGATTGTCAGAACAGACATGGACGGTTATTACAGGGTTGCGACCAAGCCCGGGAAGGATTTTTACACATTCCTTGCATTCGAGGAGAACTTCATTGCCGTTTCGAAGCGGATGTATCCACCGAAAGGCGGCTCTTCGACTGAGGTCACGGTTGCAACTTTGAAACTTTTCGGCGCCGGGAAGGTCCT
>DATLBB010000201.1:0-2929 GCA_035527155.1 Sedimentisphaerales bacterium | reverse complement strand
CGGCGAGCGGGTCATAGCCAAGGATATTCATATTGAAACCTTTAGCCATCTGGGCCACGGCCATACCGATCCTGCCGAGACCGATCAGACCGAGCACTTTGTTATTCAACTGGTTGCCCATATATTTTTTTCTGTCCCAGGTGCCGGATTTCAGGCTGTTGCAGGCCGGGACAACATTTCGGCTCATTGAAAGAATCAAAGCCATTGTGTGTTCTGCGGCACTGAGAGTATTGCCGCCGGGCGTATTCATAACGAGGATTCCTTTCCTGGTGGCTTCCGGAATGTCGATGTTATCTACGCCGACACCCGCCCGGGCGATTGCCTTTAGCTTGCCGGGTTCGGCCAAGACTTTGGCGGTAACCTTTGTGCCGCTTCGAATGATGAGCCCATCGTGTTCACCGATAATCTTAGCTAATTCCTCTTCGTCTACACCGGTTTTAATAACAGCTTCAACACCGTCCGTCGAATTGAGTAAGTCAATTCCCTGTTGTGCAAGTTTGTCTGTAATCAGGACCTTAATCATTGTCGAACTCCAAAAAACTTTTTACTTTTCAAGTTTCTATCGACATTGTAGCCAACTTTCTAAAGAATAGCAAGCGTTGATAATTTACGGATATATGCAGAGGTCGAATGACTTGCAAAGCAAGGCATGCCCACTAAAGTCAATGCAGGGTGGGCTTGAGCCCACCAATCCCGACTGTAATGCTTCAGTCGGAATTGGACATCTCCTGAATTTGAATTAGTCTGTAGTTCAAATTATGACAATCCGAACTTGTTTACCGGCCGAAGGGTGGATATAGTGGATTCCGGCTCTTTGAAAATAGGTGGCTGTCCCCAATTTTCCTGTGAGAACACTGAGAGCAACTGACCAAGAGCAGTCTGAAGAAGTCAAAAAAAAAGGCCCACATAGTGATGATATAATGTGGGCCTGTTTGACATATCCTTATTCTTCCAAAGGTCAGACCATATCTTTCAGATTCTTAAGTGGCCTAATCTTCACAACATTACGTGCCGGTTTGGCCTTGAATACAGTTTCTTCGCCAGTGAAGGGGTTGATACCCTTACGAGCCTTGGTTGCAGGTTTCCGCTGTACGACCAACTTCATCAGGCCGGGCACGGTGTATGCACCTGGGCCGCTTCGACCGAGACTCTTCTGAATCTGAGCAGCCATTGCTTCAAACACAGAGTTGACATCCTTCTTTGTCAATCCTGTTGCATCGGCGATTCCCGATACGATCTCACTCTTGGTCATCGGCTTAACAGGTGCTTTCTTCGCTGCCTTCTTCTTTGCCATAACATGTTCTCCTTACGATGAAAAAAGATTAGAGTAAACAATCCATTAGGCTACGGATTCCACCGAGCCAAACTTCTTAACAACTCCCAACCACTCTACCACACAGATTGTGATGTTGTCAAGCAGGGCAAAAACTATCCCTACTCCATTTAAATTTATTAATAAATCAAAAATTAGCCCTACAGGTCTCCTCCTCAATAGTTTTTAGATTATATTAAATGCTGGACAATTCTGAGGTAGGCCCCTACTATTCTTGCTCATCGTCATTCTGGTCATTCTGTGAAGACTGTTGAATCTCTTCAATAATCCGCTTGGCTTGCTCTACATTGGTAGCCGGAACGAGCACACATGGAACCATGCCATCAACACAATAAGCCCCTTGTAGATGCTCGTTGGTGATCTGAACTGGGATTCCTGCGGTCTCAAGATTTGCTCTCATCAGATAGGCAAACGTAATATCGCTTGCAGCAAAGACCTCTACGTATTCGTCCATGTGAGCACCTCTTTCGCTCCAATATTCTTGCGATATGACTTACATTACCAGAACTCCCAACCATTCTACCACAGATTACGATGTTGTCAAGCAAGGCAAAACTATCCCCCCTCCATTTTAAATCTTATTAATAAAATAAAAACCAACGCGATTTCATGAACGCCTGATGCAAAATCGAAAGACGTTATCACACAAATCAAAAAGGGTACCCGGCGTAAGTTCTCCGCAGATGAGAAGATCCGTATCGTTCTTGAGGGTCTCCGAGGCCAGTCGTCTATATCTGAGGTCTGTAGGCGAGAGGGTATAGCCGCATCCGTCTACTACAAATGGTCCAAAGCCTTTCTGGAGGCCGGCAAGAACGGCCTAACCAGAGATACCCTGCGAGACGCTACCACAGACGAAGTCAAGAAGCTACGACAGGAGAATGAACAGCTCAAACAGTCATTGGCTGATGCTATCCTGGAAACTCAGAGATATAAAAAAAGTTTCGGCTTGTAACAGACGGAGGTATCAGAGGATGAACAGAACTGAGAAAATGAAGTTCATTCGCCTGATTGAGGGGGCGGACAACAGGATATCCAGCCTACCTTGAAAAATCAAGGGTTTCGTTTTTTTTATCATGTAACCGACCTCATAGAGAAGCATGAGTTTTTTTACTTTAGGCCAATTTCAATGTTTTGCTACTTATGGCTTCAGCTATTTTGATCCCATCGACGGCTGTAGAGATTATTCCGCCAGCGTAGCCTGCGCCTTCACCGGCGGGGTATAGCCCTTTAATAGCGGGGCTCTGTAAAGTCTCATCTCTGACAATCCTTATTGGGGAAGAACTTCTCGATTCTACTGCGGTCATAACCGCATCTTTCCTCGCGAAGCCTTTGAGTTTTTTGTCCATCTGTGGGATCGCCAGACGGAGGGTCTCAACAACAAATCCAGGCAAACATTCTGCAAGGTCACATGGTGTGATCCCTGGAGTATATGATGGGCAAACCTCTCCCAGTGAGTTTGAAGGCCGGCCAGAGAAGAAATCACCAACAAGCTGGACAGGAGCAAAGTAGTTATTGCCTCCAGTCTCAAAGGCTTTTCGCTCCCATTTCCGTTGGAACTCAATGCCGGATAGGGGGCTTGTGCTTCCAAAATCCAGT
>DATLBB010000200.1:0-8597 GCA_035527155.1 Sedimentisphaerales bacterium | reverse complement strand
ACGGGGGCAACCGTTTCATCCACACTTGTGCTGTCGGCAGTATCGTGTCCTGCTATAACGTTCATTATAAGCGCCGAATCTTCTACGGTGCGTGTTAGGGGTCCGATCTGGTCCAGACTCGAACCGTATGCCACCAGTCCAAATCGTGATACTCTGCCGTATGTCGGCTTTAACCCTACCACTCCACAGAAACTGGCTGGCTGGCGAATAGAGCCGCCCGTGTCCGAACCAAGCGCGGCAAAACACAACCCCCCTGCCACCGCAGCCGCCGGACCGCCGCTGCTTCCGCCGGGGACCCGGCTATGGTTCCATGGATTTACTGTCTGCTTTAAGCCGGAATTCTCCGTGCTCGAACCCATCGCAAACTCATCCATATTTGCCTTGCCAACTATTACAGCGTCAGCGGAGAGGAGTTTTTCAACAACCGTGGCATTATAGGGAGCGTGGAAATTCTCTAATATCTTTGAGGCACAGGTAGTCGCCCCGAAGGTCGTGCACATATTGTCCTTTACCGCAACCGGCACTCCCGCCAATTCCCCTACTTTTTGGCCGGCAGCTATCCGCTTATCAACCTCTGATGCTTTTTCCAACGCTTTCTCACGATAAGTGCTGATATAAGCACCAATGACCGGCTCCCTCTCCTCTATATTCCTGAAAATCGCCTCGGTAGCTTCAACGCTGCTTATCCGGCCTGCGGCTATCCCGTCGCGCAACTCTTTAGCACTCAGGTTTTCCATCGCTGCAAATTACCTGTCATTTCGCCTTACTGGTTTTGCGATGTTTAAGAAACCATTCATAGAGTTCATCGTTGTTGTACGTCTCCGTCCAGGAGTCATGGCCGGCATCAGGATAAACCGTTAATTTCGCATTCCCGCCCCGCGACTTAATCGCATCGACCATTTCCTCAGATTGTTTCAATGGTACAAGAGGATCTTTTGCTCCGTGAAAGGCCCAGACCGGCACATCTTTCAGTCTGAATGACAAAATGCGGTTACCTCCTCCACAGATTGGTGCGATTGCGGCAAAACGGTCAGGATATTCAGCCGCCAAAGCCCACGTCCCGTAACCACCCATACTAAGGCCCGTCAGATAAATCCTTTCGGTATCCACATCGTACCGAGCCACAATATCATCCAAAAGGTTTATAAGCACTTCAACTTTATCAGTCCACCAATCGTCTTTGGGACACTGCGGCGAGACTACGATAAAAGGAAAGTCTTTTTGTTTTTCTACTATCTTAGGTGGGCCGTGTACATTCACTTTCTTCAAATTGCTGCCGCGTTCGCCGGCACCGTGCAGAAACAGGATCATTGGCCAGCCTTGCTTTTTTTTGCTATAGCTTTCCGGCAGAAACAGCAAATATTTGCAGCTCAAGGTCTTGGTTATCGTCTTTTCAAACACCTGAGGATGCTGGCCAGGCGACAAAACTGAATCAGATGCCATCTTAATTTTCTCCGTCTGTCCACAACCTACAAAAAACAAAGTTACAAACACAAAACACACTAAGCGAGTTGCTTTCATTGCTAAATACCTCCGAATTTATTCCGTGCTAACTTTCACGCCCTTGAACTATCATCCAGTATTTTTGGTACCTTGAAAAATTCTTCATCTCGCTGGGGAGCATTGGCCAGGACTTTCTCGGTTCCGAGCGACTCTTTGATATTGTCTTCGCGAAAAACATTGCTGATTGGCAAACAATGTGCCAGAGGCTCAACGTTGGTAGTATCCAGCTCGTTCATTTTTTCTACGTAGTCAAGGATTGCGCTCAACTGGCCCGTAAATTCCTCAACTTCCGCCTCAGTTAATTCCAGGCGAGATAACCTGGCAACCTTTTTCACCTGGGCCTGGTCAATTTTCTTCGTCAATTTTTTCTGCCTAAATAAAAAGCGAGGCGTAGCCCGCCTCGCCCAGATTGTTTCCATCCACAAACGGTTTTGTCAGCCACTTTCTTTTTCGGCGGGTGTATAATCTCGCTTGGCCGGCTTTTGAATTAGCCCCATACGAATAGCTTTAGCTGAGACCTTAATTCTGCAGACCTTTCCGTCAATAACAGCCCGAACCCTTTGTATGTTTGGCTTAAACTTTCTCTTGGTAATGCCGGTAACCTTTCTGCCGACACCACCGAGGTGCTTGGCCTTACCACGCCGTGCGATACTCCTGCCGGCCACCGTTCGTTTACCCGTAAAATGACATACTCTTGACATCCAGTATACTCCTAATTTCGTAACATGCTGTTCGTCTTTCGTACGACAAACAACGATATATGAGCTAAAAATTGACGATTTGCCAAATACTACGATATTTCTGGAGAAATGCAAGTCAAAAGCCAAAATTTGCCGCAAAAAACTTCTTAAGGACGTAATTTCCTTGACTTTATACCTGAATTTGATATACTATTGTATAAGAAACTGGAGGAGCGGCAAGTAGTGAAAGCTCCAAATCTATTGCTGTGAGTCTTCCTGTGCAGGGAAGCAATCTCGTATTTTAGCCTGGGGGTCTGCCACAGGTTTTGGCCTGTTTTTGTTTTTGGCCCGGATAAATTTGCATGTTAAAAACCAATGTTACAAAAGTAAAAAAAGAAGGTGAATTATGTTTAGAAAAGTATTGTTTTTAGCAACTACAGTATCAATCTTATTGGCTTGCAATGGGCAAGCCGAGCAAATCCTTATGTGGGAACAGGTAAACGAGGATGGCTTTGGAGATGTTCACAATATTGGAACCTGGCCATGGGCAGTTTTCGGTGATTACGTGTATGTCGGAACTGAGAGTCATTGGGAAACGGGAGGAGGTGAGAGTCATTCCACGGGCGGCCAATTATGGAGGGCCTCAGAGGACACTGATTGGGAACAGGTAAACGAGGACGGCTTTGGTAACGTTAATAACAAAATGATTTGGCCAGGGACAGTTTTTGGTGGTTACTTATATGTTGGATGCCAGAATAATTATACAGGGGGAGGAATATGGAGAAGTCAAACCGGCAACCCAGGCTCATGGGAACAGGTGGTCTCAAATGGTTTCGGAGATTTCACCAATACGTGGGTCATCCCATGGGCGGTTTTCGACGGTTACCTCTATGCCGGGACCTCCAGGGAAGAAGCAGGAGGCTGTGAAGTCTGGAGAAGCCCAGACGGCACAACCTGGGAACAGGTTAATACCGATGGCTTCGGAGACCTTAATAATTCGGAAGAGCCAATTTATATGTCGGTCTTTGGTGATTATCTCTATGTCGGAACTTACAATGCTTCCACGGGTGGAGAAATCTGGAGGACAAAGGGCCTTGGTGGTCCGCCATTTACGGATTGGGAACAGGTTAATACCGATGGCTTTGGAGACGCACAGAATGTCGCTGCTAAAATGAGAGTTGTTTTTAAGGATTACTTATATGCCGGGACCTGGAACAATACAACTGGTGGACAAATCTGGAGGAGTCCGGATGGTGCTACCTGGCAGCAGGTCAGTACCAATGGTTTTGGAGACCCTAATAATTCTGAGTGCTTCCCCTGGGCAGCTTTTAATGGCCACTTATATGCTGGGACCTTGAATGAGCAAGGGGGCGGGCAAGTATGGAGAAGCTCAGACGGCACAACCTGGATAAAAGTAAGCGAGGACGGATTTGGAGACCCCAATAATATAGGGATTGTTCCGTCAGTTGTCCTTGGTGATTACCTCTGTGTTGGAACTCTTAATGGGGTAACAGGCGGTGAGGTATGGGTAACAAGCGGCGTCAGGATAGAGGTTGATGTTGAGACCAAATACTGGGAGAATGGAAGTTACCAGCTTCGCCTTGAAGCTGACGCCGTTGCTGGTGATGTTTCATCCATTACGATTTCCGGGCCTTCTTACCTGGACACCGCTACTGTCCTTAACCATCCTGATGATGACCCAAACCGATTGTATGACGATGGCCAACACTACGATGGTGATGCCAATGATGGTTATTGGTTAGTCTTATTGGACATATATGCTACTCCTGCAGTCGGTGAGATCATAACGTTCGAGATAACTTATACTGATTTGAGCACAGAGACAAAGAAAGCGACAATTAATGGGGTATTTAGTGAGACCGCTACGTTGGTTTCGCCGCCGGATGGCTCCACGGTAGATACGCTTACGCCGATGTTTGAGTGGCTCAATCTTTCTATACCCGTCGATGGTTATTCCGTTCAAATTGACGATATGAACCACAGCAGAATTTATGAGGTGTATGACTTACCAGATGGTACTACTTCCCATACCATTGCAAGTGGATATTTAAATTGGGAAACATCATATTCTTGGCTTGTGAGTGCTTGGGATGATGATAGCGGCGAGGCTCTTACTATGTGGGACACTTTTACAACGAGCTCTCAGCCGCCACAGTGCCCCAATCTTGATGGCATAAATCCTCTCGTCAACTTTGCAGATTATTCTATACTTGCATACAATTGGCGAGAAACCGGGATAGGACTTAAAGGAGACCTCAACGAAGACGAGGTCGTGGATTTTAACGATTTAGCAATAGTGACGCTATACTGGCTCAGTGATTGCAACGAACCCTAATTTATGTGGCCGTTGAGCTGGTACTGATTGAAAGGCACAAAGACAGCAGTTGATAGAGGTAAATAAGCCGGCACTAAAATTGCTGTAATTTGAATCAGTGGGGAGATAATCTATTTTTATCGTCAAAGAACCCTCTGCACAAGCAAGGCAGTAAGTCTTTTCTTTTACCAGCACGCTTGATGTTGATATTTCACGCCTCTTTGCGTTTTGGCCGATATAGCTTATAATTGGTTTGCAGCTTCAACTGAGCGGCAGTTTTCAATATTGATTTTAACGGAAAAAGGCTATGAACATATTGGGAATATCGGCCTACTACCATGATAGCGCAGCGGCGCTTGTCCGCGATGGCGAAATCATCGCCGCCGCCCAGGAAGAGCGGTTTACACGAAAAAAGCACGACAACCGATTTCCGTCAGATGCGGTCCGTTATTGCCTCGAAGCCGGAGGGCTGACTGCCGACCAGCTCGATTATGTTGTTTTCTATGAGAAGCCGCTCACCAAATTCGAAAGGCTGCTCGAAACATATATCGGTTATGCCCCGCGAGGCTTCAGACAATTCCTGATGGGTATGCCGTTGTGGCTGCGACATAAGCTGCACCTGCCCCGTGAAATGGATAAAGCCCTCAACAACAGATACAAAGGCCGTTATGTCTTCACTGAGCATCACGAATCCCACGCCGCCAGTGCCTTTTTCCCCTCCCCTTTTGACGAGGCTGCCATTCTTACTATGGACGGTGTCGGCGAATGGGCGACCGGCAGCTTCGGGTCCGGCCGCGGCAACAAAATCGAGCTGACGCATGTGATGCAGTTTCCTCATTCACTTGGGCTGCTATATTCGGCTTTCACCTACTTTACCGGTTTTCGCGTCAACTCCGGCGAATACAAAATGATGGGCCTGGCACCGTACGGCGAACCGAAATACTATGAGCTTATATTAGACAAACTGCTTGACCTGAAGGAAGATGGTTCGTTCCGTTTGAATATGTCGTACCTGCCTTACTGCCATAAAACTGTGATGACCGGCGCCAAATTTGATAAGCTATTTGGTGGTCCACGGCGGAAGTCCGAATCACCGCTGACACAACGGGAGATGGACATCGCCGCCTCGATTCAGGCGGTAACCGAGGAGATTATGCTCCGGGCCGCCAAGCACGTGCATCGTCAGACTGGAATGAAAAACCTGGTGCTGGCCGGCGGTGTGGCTCTGAACTGCGTTGGTAACGGCCGCATCCTGCGTGAAGGGCCGTTCGATAACATCTGGATTCAGCCCGCAGCCGGTGACGCCGGTGGCGCGCTGGGAGCCGCCCTGTTTGTGTGGTATCAACTCCTGGACAATGAACGTAAGGTTGATGGCCGGGATAAACAGCAGGCCTCTCTACTCGGGCCAGTTTATAGCGATGAAGAAATCCGCGGGTTCCTTGACTCCGTTAACGCCGGGTATCACACGTTTGAAGATCAGCAGCAGCTCTTTGACAAGGTGGCCGAGCTTATCAACCAGGGAAAAGTGATAGGCTGGTTCCAGGGACGTATGGAGTTCGGGCCCCGTGCGCTGGGAAACCGCAGCATAATCGGCGACGCACGAAGTGAAAAAATGCAGTCTATAATGAATCGCAAGATAAAGTTTCGCGAGTCTTTTCGCCCCTTTGCACCGTGTGTCCTGCGGGAAGATGTGAATAATTATTTCAAGATGCGTGACGAAGAAGACAGCCCGTATATGCTGTTAGTTGCTGACGTTCGAGAAGACAAGCGCCTGCCGCCGGATGTGCCGCTCAACTCGCTGAAAGGACTGGATAAATTAAAGGTCAAACGCAGTGTCGTACCGGCTATCACACATGTGGATTACTCGGCACGCATCCAGACTGTCGACCCGCAGCGCCATCCGAAACTGCATCGTCTAATGAGTTCGTTCAAGGCCAGGACGGGCTGTCCGGTGATTATCAACACGAGTTTTAACATTCGCGGCGAACCCATTGTTTGCTCCCCTGAGCACGCGTACCGATGCTTTATGGCCACCAATATGGATGTGTTAGTCATTGAAAACCGGCTGCTTTACAAAGAGGAACAACCGGAAGCCAAACAGCACGAAATAGACGAATACAAAGCCCGGTTCGAGCCGGATTAGGTTGAGGAAGTTATGAGGATAGACTCAGATGTTACTGACTGAAATAAACTGGAAACCTAATCGCAAAGAGCTTCGCAGTTTCGGGATTATATCCCTGATTGCATCGGCCCTTATCGCTATATTGCTTTACGTGCTTAAGGGAATCGGGATTCAATGGGCGACAATAATCTTTGTTGCCGGTTTTATTGTCTTTCTGACCAGCTTCATTTCCCGCAAAGTAACGAGGGTAATTTATCTCGGTTTAATATTGGTGACGCTGCCAATCGGCCTGGTGGTCAGCTTCACAGTGCTGGCGGTGTTTTATTTTCTGCTGCTTACGCCGGTTGGACTTTTCTTTCGCCTGCTTGGCCGCGACCCACTCCATCGAAAGTATGATTCAAATGCAGATACCTATTGGATTACTCGGAGAGGGCCTGACAGCCCCGACCGCTACTTCCACCAGTTTTGACAAATTGGAGAATGTGGATGTCTAAAAATTCCCGACAGAAGAAATCCAGCGAATTCAGCGAGCTTGCCAAGGAACAACGTCCCTCCCTGCTCGCAGAGTTTTGGTTTTTCCTCAAGCACAATAAAAAATGGTGGCTCCTGCCTATACTAATCGTACTGCTTCTCTTAGGCTTGCTCGTTTTGTTAGGCGGTACGGCAATAGCGCCATTTATTTACCCGCTATTTTAATACCGTTCACAGGTTACTTTTGCTGCGGCGCTTTTTTGTCTTGATGGCCACTTTCCAATATGGCTTTGAGCACTTTAAGCGTTTTGGCCGAATTTGGGTCTATGTGTAACGCAGCACGAAGCTCTTTGAGTGCCCCGTCTTTACGTCCTTGCTTACCTAACACAATTCCCAGGTTGTAGTGCAGGTCCAGGTTGTCCGGCACGAACGTTATTCCCCTGCGATATATTTCGACCGCTTCGTCAACGTTGCCCTGCCGATACAACAGTACTCCCAGATTATTATACGCTTGTGCATGATACGGCTGAAATCGCAGCGCTTTGTAGTAATGTTCTATCGCCTTAACAACCTTATCCTGCAGTTGATATGCAAAACCCAGATTGAAATGTGCATCGGGACAGGTCGGCATTATTCGTAATGCCTGCTGATTGTGAGCGATAGCCCCATCGAAATCGCCGAGTATGCCCAATAAACGCCCCAGTTTCGCGTGCGCTACGAAATAATTTGGTAAATGCTCGATTGCCCAACGATATTCTCTGACTGCCGCACCAATATCTTCCATATCCTCAAGCAAATGGGCATATTTCAAGTGAAGACGCCAGTCCATATTTTCATTCCGGGTCGCACTGCGGTACTGCATAGCCGCATTCTCAAGCCCAGCCGCAGTCACATTATTTTTAAGAGTTTTGAGCGTTTCCTCTATTCGCCTGACCTGCTCGCTGTGGTAGAGTTGATTGGTGAACGGCGGTTCCTTGATAAACTCATTAAGAATCTCAACAGCAATTGTGTACCGGTCCCAGCCGGTATAGGCCAAACGCTGGGCACACTCCGCCTCGGTCAGCAGGGAACGCTGAACAGTTTCCTGTTGTTTTACCCGCTTCGGAAGTATCTGGTCCACCTGCTCGAAGATTGTCTTAGCCAAAAGATAGTTGCCTTTGAAGTTCAAATGTACATGCTCGTAAAACAGCTCTTGGCCTGCAACTTTATGAGGGCTGTTCTCTTCGAATGCCTTGACCGCGTCCGCAAGGTGAATACCTTCGGCGCTCTTTTCATTAGCTATGTTACGAATAATTTCGTTAGTTTGATTATCAGCACGAAATCGAAGTGTATCCAGTTGCCATGCTTTAATATACCTGTCCCGGGCCTGTTCATATTCACCCATTGCCCAATAACATCTGCCCAAGCGAAACTGCAGGTCAGCATAAGAATCATCAATTTCAGCGGCAGCCAAGTAGTGCGTTACCGCCTCGGCATATTCACCGGC
>DATLBB010000199.1:0-5030 GCA_035527155.1 Sedimentisphaerales bacterium | reverse complement strand
TCACGAAGACTGTTCGCGATGGTTTCGTCAAGCTCAATAGAGCCTTCGAGATCCCTGGCATGACCAAGTTCCTGAAACTCAACTCTGCCTGATTTCCAGAACCCTTCGAGCATGGTCTTGGCAAACTCGGCTTGGTCTGGGGTAAGACCCATAAGCCACGCCTTGAGAGCATCGGCTTCAACAGGAATACCGTAAGGAACGTCTGCATTTCCGGATGTCACTTTGGCGGCAAATTCAGTAAGATACGAGTCGCGACGAATCTTTTTGATTTGTAAAACGGATTCGTTTTTCACTTGCGACCGGTATGCTTCAAACTCGTCACTTATTTGTTTTGCCATTTCAACTTTTGCCGCATCTTCCTGGTCGCCCAGGTCGAACATTTCCAGAATGTTGAATTTTGGCGGTTCCTTTACCACGTTCTCATCTTCGCTTTCTGGTGAGACAGGGGGAACGGCTGGAGTCATCGCGTTACGAAAACCCGCGAATTCTTTTTCGAGCACCGATCCCAAAGCTGCTTTCACCTGATCGGCGATCTTTGTATCAAGTTCTTCTTGCGTCATTTTTAAAGTCATTGTATTGTCCTCCGACAATTTGTTTTCCGGATCTGACTCCGGTTTAATACTATTTTTGAATATGCCTGTGATTTTCTCGACGAGCTTACCGTCAAGCATCGCATCAATCCATGTTTGCCTAACTTCTGTCCAATCTTCCTCGGGCTTGAAGGCGTATTCGCCGTCTTTGTTGATTTTGAATTCAACTTTCCAGTCCTTGCCTTCGTAATAGACAATGGCGTGCCCTTCAAAAACCTCACGCACCCAGGGGTCGGTTTCCCAATCGCCAGTTCCATATTCGTTGTAAAAAGCAGTCCTACACCGGCGAGAAGATTCGTCAAAACTTTCCTCATCAAGCTCAAACAAGCCACGAGAAAGTTCTACTGGTTTTAAAAGCACCTTACCTTTCTTGTCCCGAATCGCCGGCCAATTAGTAAGTGTGCCTCCCAAGATTGTTTTGTTCGGCATGTCAATAGTCGCCGAGAAAAACCGGCGGATTTTCCCTTCGATCACTTCAATTCCAATCGAAGTCCAGTTGGGTTTAAGCTGTATAACGTTTCGCTTTGCATCCAATTCAACACCGACGATCCATCCAGCACCGTCACCCTTGTCGTGGTCGATTGCGTCAATTGGCAAGCCCACAACCTCACCTTCCTCGGTTATGCTCGCCTCAATATTTGCTCTGGTATTTTCTACATACTTCGGCAAATCATTTTCGCGAAATGTGGCTTTGCGCCCGTACATATCTATGAATGTTCCAACTGTTATCGCGTCAAATACAGCACCTTCCGTTAGAACACTATCGCTAAGTTCAAAAAACAAAATTGGATTCATAAATTTAATCTCCTTTGATTAAACAAAAAAAGCCGATGGCTATTAACGCGTAAATACGTTCGCGTTTATTCCAGCCGCCGGCTCGCCAGCAAGGTCAGGTCGTTCGTATATAGCAAGGGCTAAAGTTCAGCCCGGCATCTATGTTTTAATTAGCCAGCAACAACGTTACCGCTGGCTTAGTAGCGGGAGCGGAGATCGAGTCCGCTTGTTCGAGGTTATGATCCTCGCACGATACCAAACCGTCCTCCCGCAAAGTGTCTCAAAGATTATCACATTAAAAACTGTTTGTCAAGTTATCTTTTTCGTGTCCTTGAATTAATCTCTTTTTGTACGGCACTTTTCACCAGGTCTGTATGTAATACCTCAAAATCCCAAGTGTCCATTTGGACAATTGGTTTTACTAATTTAATTATATAATCTCCGGGCGGCAAGCGATCAACTGCCCGCGCCATTGATACGGCAGGTAAAGACACACCGGTTTTTTTCTCAACAATTTTGTCGTTCATGGTACAGACCTACTCGAGAGTTAGTCCAGAGTAGATTTTACTCACCCTCCAAATCTTCCGGTTTATAATAGACTTTTGTACATTTACAATTCCGACCGCACTGGCTTGCCTCACCAGGTTCAGGAAGTGTCCCGATCGGCTGTATGCCCATATCAGCATACGTTACACAATCTCCACAATGTTCCGCCGGGTTCAAAAATCTTTGTTCGTATGTAAAACCAACATCTGCTTTTGCGGAGGTCAACCCATCAAAATATCCAAGCCTGGTTGCATTGGCGTATAATTGTGCTCTTGCCATAATCTCTGCATCAGACAAATCGCCCATTTTAATTTTTTCTGCAAACATACGCAACCGACTATACTCATATTGTAACCGTCCGCCGGTTCTACCCCAATCGGCTTGCGTCATCATTGAGCGCCCGCCCCTGCCAATATTAGCGGACACGATCCAACCATCTTTAATTTCGATAGCCATGCGCTGCTGCCATTGTTCCAGAGTTATGCTCCCGTCAATAAATTTTTCGGTAAGCATACTAATTCTGGTTTTTACTACAACCGTATAAGAATCGGCCCATCCCAACATGACGCTATTGGCGACAGCCTTGCCCGTTGATTTATACACATAACAGGCAAGCTCATAGTCCCAATCAACGGCGAGCAGGGCTTGTGCAAGTTCGATCAGCCGGGATCTCAAAATGTCAATCGTTTTCGTCATCCCTAAGAACCCGACCGCTCAGGTGTACTGGCGGATAAACATATACTGCATCTGATGTCGGCTCGACCGGCGGCCGGCAATCCTCACACTCGTTAACGTGTGGCGCATATACCCGATTGCACTTTGGGCACTCCCAACCCTGACGCTTAAATTGACCTGACGACCACTGTTCGATTGGCGGGCAGGTACACCAGGGAGGTGGGTATTGCCCCCAATAATCGCCAATATATTGCTTCGGTTTTCCGCATCGACCACAATACTCCATAACAGTCGAAGCCCCACCAGATGATGTCGGTTTGTTCATCATCTGATGAGCGTCCTCGCTTAGATCAGAACTAATAATTTTCATTATTCATCCTCCGGTCTATTGACCACCTTCGCGTTTAGTATTCCGTGTATGTCCGGATCATTCTCTTTTGCCCATTCGTTAAATTTACGAGTAGCGCGCCGAATATCTTTTTCCGTGATAATCGCCTCCGCGCCAACATCAATCGGATGTTCATCAGGCGACGGGATGAACGGTCTTTTAACCGCCTCAATAATTTTTGTCTCTTTTTCTTTAGCCTTCTTTTTCTGAGATGAGATTTCGTCATCTAACATTTCACCTTCACCAAACGTTTCGCCCTCATCATCGCCCATAATTTTACCGTCCTCTGGTAACGATGCTGGTAGAATTTCCGAACGCTTGCGGATGGCAATAAAGTCATTATCGCCCAACGGAAGCAGTGCTTTAATCGCTCGCAGAAATAGAGCATAATCAGAAAGGTATAGTTCTTTTTCTAGCCTATCCACGGTTATTTCGGGACGGCGCGTCATCCCTGGGAATGCTGCCTTATTAATTGGGTAGTCAAATAATCTTGTACCAATTTGCTGATCCATCTGGCGTACGAATCCTTTAGCCATTGCATTGAAAATTGTTATCGCAACCTTAGACGCATCTTTCATAGCCGCAAAACTTCCCGTTCCAGAAATTGATGCAATGCCTATAAATTGAAAGCCAATTAAACTTAATTTCAAAAGTGAGAAATAACGAATCGCATCCATCAGCGCTTCAGCAGACGAAAATCCCGAGTCAATAATTTGTCCTTTGATGCCCTCAGGCCACGCGGCATAATTGCCTTCTTGCGCTGTCATAATTGCACGAGCGGCTTTCTTTATTTTTTCTTCGTCAAATTTCCCCTTTTCAACCTCTATGGACAAATGACCAGCAGAGTGCTCAAAGCCAATGCCCTGAATAAATTCCAACCCGTACTTGATGCGCTCAAGTCGCCAAAGTGCTTCCATCGTCGCAAGCCCCTCGGGATTATCGGAATCTCCAAACGTACAATGTAACAATTTATCAACTGGAATAGTTATGACCGGGTTCGGAAGATCGAGTTGCATGAATCCATTAAGCCGCCCTGTTTTCTCATCCATGTCCCATCCGTACATTGAGTTGTAGCGTCTAAAAGCAAGACGACGATAACCTATTAGCCCGTCACTATAATTAGAGCGCCACGGGTCTCTATCCGGCGGCACCCATTCAGGATCTCGAATACAAAGCGGGGTTTCCCATATTCCAAAACCAAAAAATGGCACACGAGTCATAATACTGGTGAGCCATTTACCTATGCCACCCTCAACGTCTGAAATTACTTCCCACAAAAAATCGTGCGCTTTTTTATCGTCGTCGCTCGGCTTCTCCATCTCCTTACCACCAGAGGTTCCTGGCAGCGTAACACCAATCGTAAGTGCGGATGACCAAGCATCTAAAAGATTACGCATGACAGTAATCTCAGGATCACTTCTCCACATATCGGAATACAGTTTGGAAACTTGCGGCCATTTAAGCTCGTCGGTATAAGCCTCGTTTATTATATCCGCCCATGTATCAATACCGGTCGTGCCCTTTTCCTTAAATCCGGCATTTGATTGTAATTCAACCATTTCTATTTCTTCTCTAACCGCTTTTGCTTCTCTAGTCTCACTTACCATTTTTCACGTCCTGTAATATTTGATGAGTTTGTATTATAACCCTAATTGCCTTTGTGTTTTTTCCTTTCCATTTTAATTAAAGATTCAGATTCAGATTCAAATGCAGATTCAGATTCAGATTCATATGTGAGATTCGCGCATTTTTGATTTCTTACATTGACCTACTCCAGAGTAAGTCTGGAGTAACTCTTGAGTAAGTCCGGACTAACTTGAAATTGCTCGAATTTACTCTACCTTCTCCACGGTTTTGACTCGACATATCCCTCTATACGACCCAAGTCGGAATCTTCAATTGCTTGCCAAATTGCCTCATCTGGTTGCATGGCTGCATAAACTGCAAGCGCATGCCCCCAAAACTTATCAGCGTGATGTTTCGCGTTTCTTTCAGCGTCATATACATTGTTTTTTGATGCCGTTACACTTTTCTTAATGCTGTGAATTTGATATGCA
>DATLBB010000198.1:0-35391 GCA_035527155.1 Sedimentisphaerales bacterium | reverse complement strand
CGCGAAGTTCCAGAACGGCTTTGAGGCCCTCAGGACGGTTGGCGTAAACAAACCGCTTGCCGATGATCGCGTGTGCTTCCTTGCCGTCGAACGTCCACGCCGTGACACCCTTGGACTGGATGGAAGCCACCTCCTCGGCCTGACCGTTGTTGCGGGCAATGTTCAGGAATATCTCGTGAAGCCGCTCCAACATATTTTCATCTTCGGCGTCGATGATCAGAATCAGCGTATCCTCTGGACATATAGCAAACGTAATGCCTCCGCCGGTCAGCTTCGCCAGGCCGGTTCGCCAATCTGTGTCCAGAGTGAGCTCCAGGAAATTGATAAGATTGAGGAACTCTGTGAACTGAGGTGTCGATGCCTGTTTCTTGTATATGGGCAACGAAGTGACAGCCGCGGTCGCTTTCTCGCCCGCAAGTAGTTCGAGCAACGCTTTCGGCTGCGACACCTCCAGCGAAATCACCGCATCCTGTGGAATCCACTGGATGGCCGGGGGCAAGGTCTGCGCCGCCATCGTGCTTTGTGCCACAAACAGGGGCAAGGTCAGGGCCAGTATAAGTCCAAGTCTCTGAGACATAACATACCTCCAGGGGGTGTTGTAAAGGTCATTTGTATCTGATAATCAATTAAATGTAGAAAAGTGATAACATTTATACTCTATAAACCTGCTATAGTCTCGAAAAATCATGATTTTCCAAAACCGCCATCCTGCCAGCCTTCGAACCAAATAGAAGGTTAAATGGCTAAACGTTGCAAGCTGCCTGAATTTCGGCAACTATTCCCAAACAGCCCACGAGCAACCGTCTTATTACAATCTTATACGCTTATGCGACTTTAAAGGTTACAGTCCGGGCGGAAAGAACGATATGTTTTTCACTGCTGAAATACGTCACAAATCGCGCAAATAAAAGCACAGCGTCGCCAGTATAACCGCTACCAGGGTCGGCAGCCCGTATCCCAAAGTCACCCACCCCAACGAAAAATCCTCGAACTTCTTGCTTTCGAAGAATTCGGGATTGGAGGCTTTTGGTTTTGGTTTGACGCCGGAAATAACACTGAAAAAGTGGGAAAACTGATTAGTGAACGCATTATCCTCTTTATTGACTTTGGTCTCTGATTTTTCTTCGACCTCCCGCCAGGACTGGCGAAGTTGTGTCGGCAGCGCCTGGACCAGGCTGATTGGCGAGAACTCCTCCAGCGAAAAGACGCTCAAAATAAGACTAATCGGGTACCATACGAAGATGAGCACGACTACAGCCAACAGTGGCTTTCGCAGCAGCGTTCCCATGAGAAATCCCAGCGACACGAGAAAAGTGAGTACGAGCCCCACCACGCCCAGAGCAGTGACGATTCCATAGACAGTCACCGCATCTTCGGGTACCGGACGTTTGGCTAAGGTAACCAGCGCGATCACCGGGATTACCACGACCAGGTAGACGCCCCACACGAGCGCGACTCGGGCCGACCAGGCGGCAAGCAAGTACCCGCAGCGGCTTACGGGTCGGCTCAAGATTCCATCGGCCAACGCTTCGGCTTGCGAACCCGACACGGGGCTGACTCCGAGTACCACCACCACAAAAAACCAGGGAAACACCAGGTACGGAAACAAGAGCAGCGCAATCAGCACTGCATCTTGAAATTTCGTCCAGTTCGAGAGGGCCAGCATCAACGTTAAAAGCGCTGTGGCTGCCAACCAAAGCCGGACCAGGCGACTTGCCCACAGGGCTCTCAGGTCATGCCGGAGAATCGCCATGTAGGGCATCATCTGTGTGCCGAACTTCGAGATTTTATCGCTGGAAGCCATGGGCTTCGTCCTCCTGCAGCAATTGGAGATAAGCATTCTCTGTCGCATTCTGGCCGGAATGGATTGCCTCCAGCGAGAGATTGCTTGCGTCGATAAGTTTGAGAACCTCGGCCAGCGCACGAGAGCGACCACGATCGTTGGCAATCCGCACAAGCAATGCCTGGCCTGCACCAAGGCTTGCATCGATGCCCTCAAGATTGTTGACCTCGCGGGCCAGAGACCGGATATTGTCAGCATCACCTTCCAATTCCAGGCTAAAGCCGTCGCGGCGAAGACGCCGCTTCATGTCCTGCATTGAACCGGTGAAAATCATGCGCCCTTCGTGCATAACGCCCAGGTGATCACATATCTGATCGATGTCACTGAGAATATGCGTGGCAACAACGACGGTCTTTGTCTTTCCCAGCTCGCGGATGAGGTCCAGCGTGAATCGCCTGGCCGTGGGGTCCAGGCCGGCGGTGGGCTCGTCCCAGAGCAATAGAGGTGGGTCGGCGACAAGCGAGGCGGCTAATCCCAGCCGAGTGCACATGCCGGTGGAGAAGGTCTGGATTCGCTGGTCAGTGGCCCCAAGCAATCCCACAGCGCGAAGCAATGCGGATATCCGCGGCTTGCGAACCTGGCTCGGCAGCCGAGACAACCTGCCGAGAAGGTCCAGGTATTCGATGGGCCGCAAGTTCCCGGGCAACTTCGGATTTGTAGGCAGATAACCAATCTGAGAACGGACACCAACCGCGTTGGGCCCGCACGACTTGCCGAACACTTCCGCCCGTCCGGCTGTTGGGCGTTGTAAGCCCAGCAGCAAACGCAGCGTCGTCGTCTTACCCGCACCGTTAGGACCCAGTAGTCCGAAGACCGAACCTTGCGGAACTTCCAGCTTCATGTCGTTGACCGCAATCAGCCGCTGACTGTAGATCTTCGTCAGGTGTTCAGTACGAATCGCCGGTTCCATCCTGGTTTCCTCGCCCGTGCTTAGCAGCGTGGGCATGTGACTTATTTACTCTTTCAATCATAATCGGACAACTTCGGTTTTTGAGCGGTTCTAAACAAACTCGCCCAGGATACCATCATTGTAAAGGCTTATTCGGCCACGGTCAAGCGATTCTTGATAAGGGTTTTCTGCGATGTCTCCTGTTTTCTCACTTAATCACCAAAAAGAGCAGCAATATCCCGTTAATTTGCAACCCATATAAACAGGTGTTGAAAAATCAGGGGTAATCTCACAGCGATGTCAATGCCCGTGATGTCAAGGGAGTAGTGTTAGAACCCATCTTTTAAGATTTGGTCGAGGGTACAGGAAGCGAGGCAAATTGAGGTATCTGCCGCTCCGTAGTAGATTTTCATATCGCCGTTATCGGACAGGACAGCTCCACAAGCAAAACAGACATTGCCGACATCACCGATACGCTCGTATTCTTCCCTCGGCGAAAGGATCGGCTGGTCGCCTCGCTTTATGACTTTTGAGGGCTCGTCCAGGTTAAGAAGTACTACTCCTATTCGGTAGATTGGCCCCGCGGAGGTCATCTTTACTCCGTGATATATCTCCAGCCAACCCTGCTCGGTCTCAATTGGTGTAACCGAGGCTCCGACTCTAAAGTCGTCCCAGTATCCGGGCCGTGGAGTAATTATGACCTCGGAGTCTCCCCAGTCGATAAGGTTCTGGGAATATGAAACCCAAATGCTTCCTCTGCCAAGTCCGATTGGCCTATCCAGGCGAGCGTATCGTCCATTGATTTTTCTTGGGAAGAGAATCCCATCCTTATTGCCCGGTTCAGAAACCAGTGCGATACGTTCATAGTTGACATAATCGTCTGTTTTAGCGAGAGCTATTCTGGGGCCGCAAATGCCTACTGCCGTATACATCACATAGCATATCCCATCTATGACTGTTATTCGCGGGTCTTCAATTCCCTTTTTCTCATATAATGCGAAATGTCCCTCGCCGGCCGGCAGCATTACAGGTTCTTCATCAATTAGAAAATGAAGTCCATCAGAACTTCTTGCCAGAGCAAAAAATGAGTAGCCGCGCTGGCCTTCCACCCTGAGAAGCAGATAAACTCCGTCTTCGGTGACAACGGGTGTGCCGTTGAAGACCGTGTTAGCACGGAATGGAACGTCTTTCACGGTAATCGCAGGATTGCCCTCCCAACGATGCAGCAGATCCTGTCCTTGAAGCCCCGTGTTTATCATTTAATACTCCCCTTCACTTTCAACACAGCTCTCGATAATTTTCTCAACAGTGGTTGTCCCGACGCAAATGCAACTATTAGACGCACCGTAGAAGATATCCAGGTAGTTATTACCATCAATCACCGCGCCGGTTGGAAAGACGACGTTTGGCACGTCCCCAATTCTCTCATAGTTTCTCCTCGGTGATAGAATTGGAATGTTTGTCCGTGCGATGACATACATCGGCTCCTGTTTGTCGAGTATTGCGGCTCCAATCCTGTAGATTGGTCCGGCGGAAGTGTCCTTTGCACCATAGTATAAAACAAGCCAACCCCGGTCTATTTCAATAGGCGGCGCCCCTACCCCAATTCGGTTTGCGTCCCAGAAGCCCTCACGCGGAGAAATCACAAGTTCAGAGCCACCCCAGTATACAAGGTCGTCACTGTACGTTACCCATATGCTGCTGCCATCACGGGGCCTTTCCAGGCGAGCGTATCGTCCCTTAATCTTCGCAGGAAACAGCGCACCAGCCTTGGTGTCCGGCTCGGAAATCAAGCCTATACGCTCAACACTGTTGAAATCTTTTGTCCTGGCAAGAGCCAGTCTAAACCCATGGTCACCAAGTGAGTTATACATGATGTAGTAGGCTCCCTCAAGGAATGTGATTCTGGCGTCTTGTACACCACGCGATTCATGCTGTCTATGCTTAGCATGTGCGGACGGCCCCAAAAAAGGTTTGCGGTCTAACTGGTAATGCCCATCGGCGTCTGGGCGAGCTAAGTGAATACATCGCTGTCCGGAAAGGTGTTCAATGGTAACAAGAAGAAGTACCTCATCCTCGAAAGAAAACACCCCTGCGTTGTGGATGTCGGAGCATTTGAAGTCCAAATCGTAGATATTGATGAGAGGATTACCCTCCCATCGAGAAACAATATCCTGGTTGCGTTGTTTCATGAACCTGTTTCTTCTTGTAACAACCATAGAACCCCCCACAAGCCCCAATTTGAGCTTTACAAGATACAGTCTACATTAGAATATCGGAGAGAGTAAGTGGGCACTTGTTCTAAAAAAAACTAAAATTAAGAATTCCTGCGTGCAGCAGTTCCTGAACAAGGTGAGTGCTTTTTATCGGGCGTGGATTTTTTTGGCCGGTTGAAACCAGAGACCACTGGATGATATCCAGGCCAGTGTGGATGCGCCGGCCCGCAGTTTTACCCTGAAAGAATTCCTCGAAAAGGCCGGCCTCAATACCACGCACCGTTACAGGTTTTCTTGTACGTATTTGACGGCGTTATTGAAGATTGTCATTCCGTCGCCGTCTGTTTTGTCTTTCAAGCGAGACCAGTGCGGATGCTGGGTTGCCCGGACGTGCCTTTCCGGGTGGGGCATAAGTCCCAGTATCCTGCCGGTGCTGTCTGTCAGGCCGGCTATTGAATCTACCGAGCCGTTCGGGTTAACGGGGTAGGGGCCTTCTTTGCCGTCCTTGTCCACATACGTAAACACAATATGTCCCCCAGCCTTCAATTTTTCCAGAGCTGTCTCATCTTTATTTACGACCTTGCCCTCCGCGTGAGCGATGGGCAGATAGATTTGTCTGTCCGGCTCGATGAAAATACACTTTTCGGTCTGGGGTGCAAGGTATACCCACCTGTCCTCGAATTTGCCACTATCATTGTAAGTTATGGTAACGCTGTCCTGGCTTTCGGCTTTATCACTGCCCGGCAGGATTCCTGCCTTGACCAGTACCTGGAAGCCGTTGCAGATTCCAAGTACGAGTTTGCCGGCCTCAATAAATTTTTGTATCGGTTCATACAGGTGATGTACGATTTGATTTGCTAAAATTTTACCCGCGGCGACATCATCGCCATAACTAAAGCCACCGGGAAATACGATTATCTGGAACTTATCGAGTGCACTTTTGTCCTCGATTATCCTGTTTATGTGCACACGCTCGGCCTTTGCTCCGGCCAGCTCAAGGGCGTAGTCGGTTTCCATATCGCAGTTTATGCCTGCCGCACGCAAAACTATTGCTTTTACCCCTGCCATTAATCCTAAATTTCCCATTTAAGCCCAGTGTTCATCCCAGGCATTTATTGTTTTGCTTTGTCTCCACCGGAGATCCAATATTAACCTTCCGTCATAATGACCAGAGAAAGTTCCTCTAAACAGTAAACCAAGATTATTGTCTGCAGATATCATTCTTGTTGTATTTCCACCACTTCTGCCATTTTATACTATCTTTGCCAAATCTTTTCCCTGTTATTCTCTGCAACCGCCACACAGCCGTTTCTTGTACTTCAGAATCCTCATCTTTTAGGAAATCTATCAAAGGTTTGATTGCGTGTTGATTATTAATATCTGCCAGTGCCAATGCTGAGCTCATTCGCACGTCTGGATGCTCATCTTTTAGAGTAGCGACCAAAGGATCAATTGCAATCGGATCCTTTATACTTCCCAGTGCTACCGCAGATCTGCTTCGTACACGTGAGTCCTTATCCTTTAGTGCAGCAATCAAAACGTCTATCGCATAAGGGTACTTTGTTTGCCTCAGCGCATATGCTGCCGAACATCGCATCTCAACGTCCTCGCTTTCGTCCTCCAGAACAGCGGCCAAACCTTCCACCGCCTGAGCATTCCCTATCCTTCCCAGCACCCATATTGCCTTTTTCCGGTTACCGCGAGGCTCATGTTTGTTCTTCAGGGCTGTCAAAAAAGGTTCTAATACTCCCGGCGCGTCTATCTTTCCCAGCGCACGTCCTGCTTCTTCCCGCAGCTCCCTATGTTCTTTCTCCCATGCCAACAAGATTTCAAGCAAAGGTTCTATGGCCCAAGGATCATTTATTTCTCCAAGCGCCGCGGCCGCAGCTCTTCTGACAACCCTGTTATTATTCTTGTCTGAAAGGACGTCAATGAGTGGCTCTACTGCTTGTTTGCTCTTCATCTTACCCAAAGCCTTTGCTGCTCTTCGTTTCACTAAGCAGTCAGTATCCTTTGGGTCGTTTATCTTTAATGCTCTGATAAGGATTGCTGTTGCACGTGCGTCTCCTATTTCGCCGAGCGATTGAACCGCCAACGCTCTAACCAGAATATCTTCATCATTCAAAGCGTTAATTACGCTTCCTACTGCCCGGGAATCTCTTATTTTACCTAATGCTTCTACGGCAAACCTTCGGACATCCGGTGATTTGTCTTTCAAATAAGCAATCACAGGTTCTACTGCTCGGCTGTCTCCTATTTGTCCCAGTGCCCATGTTGCATTCTTTCGCACACCGTGATACTTATCCCTCAAAGCAAGAATCAGCGGTTCCATCGCTTGAGCATCGCCTATATTTCCCAGTGCCCATGCTGCAGAACTGCGTACGAAATCCTCTTCATCTTTCAGCGCAATAATGAGTGCATTTATAGGCCGGGGATCTTTTATCGCACCTAATGCCCATGCAGCGGCACCTCTAACCTCTTCGTCTTTGTCTTCTAAGACAGCAATTAGAGCCTCGAGACCACGAGGGTCCTTATACCATGCTCCATTTTGCCATGCTCTTGCGGCATTTCTTCTTACCTTTACATTCTCATCCTGAAGTGCCGAAATCAAAACGTCTACTACTCTGGAATCTCTTATTAAACCAAGTGCCCGAACTACACTGGCCCGAACAAATGGATCTGGGTCTTTGGCTATTGAAATCAAATGTTCCACCGTACGTCTATCTTTTATTTCTCCTAAAGCCATTGCTGCGTGTCCCCGAACATTCGGGTTTTTCTCTTTTAACGTAGCGATCAATTCCTCTACCGCATCGACATCAATCTCTACTAGCGCCCGAGTTGCATTTCGGCGCCTCACAGGGTTCTCATCTTTCAGGGCCCCAATCACGGGCTTTACCGCAGAACATCCTATTTTACCAAGGGTTTCAGCCGCCGCTGTGCCTGGCGAAGCTCCCTTCCATCCCCCCATCAGAACTGTATCATCACCTAATATTTCAATTAAAAATGGTATCGCTGGAACTGCTCGTTCACCCATCCTTCCTAAACGCTCAACGGTAACCAGGCGAGCTGCTGCATCTGAGGAGTATAACTTTTCAATATGTTTCCGCATCTCGGCTGAAATATCAGAAGGTATTTTCTCCTTCGGAATATCAGGCTGATTATAACCCCATAGCACCTCTGTAATGATAATAATTACAATCAAAACGGCCAAAGGCATCCTGATACTATTCACTCTCATCTTCCTCTGTGTTCTCTGTGGCTAATTATTTCCTACCAATTAAGCGGTTCTATCCAGGCCTGTTTTAGTAAGTCCAAATCCACTTCGACAACTGTTTTGTTAGCTTCAGCTTTTATTGTAAGTGTTTTTTCTTCTGTTACATTTCCGATTTGACCAAACGGCAAATTAAGCATCAGCTTTGCAAAGGCATCGTAATTTTCCGGCTCAACTTCCACGACATAGCGAGAGTTTGATTCGCTAAACAGTTGAGTATCTGTCCGCGAGCAGTCCTTGCTTTTCGGCAGGCCGCGAAGGTCTGCTTCTATACCGAGTCCGCCGGCAAAGGCCATCTCAGCAAGTGCAATGGCTAAGCCACCCTCGGAGCAGTCGTGACAACTGACAGCAAGGCCCTGTGCAATTGCGGTGGAAATCCTTTCGGCGATTTTGGGAGCTCTTTCGAGGTCTACCGTCGGGACATTGGCTCCGAGATGGCCGTTGATTTTGTAATAGTGCGAGCCGCCCAATTCGTTCTTCGTTTCGCCGACTACGAATAGCAGATTAGAGGCCCTCTTGGCATCCATTGTTACACATTTATTGACGTCATCAACTATCGATATCGCGCTTATCAAAAGGGTCGATGGGATGGATATTTGTGTTCCATCTTCGCAGGAAAATTCGTTATTGAGTGAATCCTTGCCGGAAACGAACGGCGCGTCAAAGGCGATTGAACCATCGTGGCAGGCCTGGGATGCCCGCACCAATGGGCCGAAAGTTTCAGGTTTTGTACAGTTGCCCCAGGAGAAATTATCCAGCAGTGCAATCCTGTCGGCTCGGCCACCTACACATATCAGATTTCTGATTGCCTCGTCGATACCGGCCAGCGCCATCCAATAGGGGTCTATATCGCCGTAGAGTGGATTCATTCCACAACTGATAGCAAGACCTCTATCGGAATCGAACTTTGGCCTTATCACCGCTGCATCGCTGGGGCCGTCATTCTTTACACCGGTCAGGGGCTTTACGACAGAGCTGCCCTGGACCTCATGGTCGTATTGACGGATTACCCATTCCTTGCTGGCGACGTTGTAAGACGAAAGGATTTGCAGAAGCTCACCGTTATAATTATCTTTTTCAGCTATACTCGGCTCGCTGAGTGCGGGAGTGTTCCAGACTGCCTTGCGCGAGTACTCCGGAACGCCGTCGTGCAGGAAATCCATATCCATTTCGGCAACCTGCTGGCCGTTGTACCTGAGTATCAGTTTTTTATCGTTAGTGAATTTGCCTATTACGGTTGATTCGACATTCTCCGAATCGAAGATTTTTTGTATCGCTTTTACGTTTTCTGGCTTTACGGCTATGACCATTCTCTCCTGTGCTTCGCTAATCCAGATTTCGGCATAGTTAAGGCCGGCGTACTTCAAGGGGGCTTTTTCCAAATCGACTTCTGCGCCGAGGTCTTTGCCCATTTCGCCTACCGCGCTGCTCAGTCCCCCGGCTCCGCAATCGGTAATTGCCTCGTATAAGCCGGCCTCGTTTGCCTGAAGCAGTACGTCTAACATTTTCTTTTCCGTTATCGGATTGCCGATTTGCACGGCGTGGGAAAAAATTGCTTCGTACTCGTGGGTTATTTCGCCGCTTGAAAAAGTTGCTCCGTGTATCCCGTCCCGCCCTGTCTTGCCGCCGACTACAATAATAATATTTCCAGCCTGTGGATTCTTAAAGCACTTGTTCTTGTCCATTATGCCGATGTTGCCGCAGTAGACCAGCGGATTACCAAGGTATCTTTCGTCGAAGTAAATTGCACCGTTGACCGTCGGTATTCCCATTCTGTTGCCGTAGTCACGGACACCGGCTACGACACCTTTCATAATCCTCCTCGGATGCAGCACCCCTTTGGGTATGTCTTCGAGTTTCTTGTCGGGTGGGCCGAAACAAAATATGTCAGTGTTGGCGATGGGCCTTGCACCCATGCCCGTTCCCATCGGGTCACGAATCACGCCGCCAATACCCGTAGCTGCTCCGCCGTAAGGGTCAAGTGCGGAAGGGCGATTATGAGTTTCGACCTTAAAACAAACTGCTGAATCCCTGTCAAATTCCACGACGCCGGCGTTATCGACAAAGACGGATATGCACCAGCTTTTGTTAAGTTGTTTGGTGGCTTTGAAAATGGTGTCTTTTAACAGGTTATCAAAATGTAGCTGCCGGCCGTCGATTGACATATCGACCGAGCTTTTGAGCGTTTTGTGCACGCAGTGCTCGCTCCAGGTCTGGGCAAGTGATTCCAGTTCAACGTCTGTGGGTTCTCGGCCGAGTTCGCGATAGTGTTTCTGAATTGTCTGCATCTCAACCAGATTCAAAAACAGGTCCTTTTCTTTGCTCAGTGCTGTTAAGCCAACATCGTCAAGGTCACGTATGGGCCAATATACTATCTGAAATTCGTATGGTTTTAGATGCGGGCCTGGCGGTTCAGCTTCGCTTCCGATTATTACTGTCTCGATGACATCGTTGGCCAGGATTTTCTTTGCGATGGTGTCGGTCTGGCTTTGGGTAATATCGCCCAGGAGGACATACTTTCGTGCGGTTCGAACATTGCCGGCTTTGACGTCCATATCAGCCATTGCCGCCATTACGGACTCGGCTACCGGGTCGGTGACGCCGCTTTTCAAATGGATCTCGATTAGCGTTGCCTTTGCCAGGCCGGCCGGCGGACCGCTTCTGCCTATATAATACTCTTCGCAAACAGGGTCGGTCAGAAGCTCTTTGCCTACGCGCTGCGCAGAATCATCATTGGAATCGGCCTCAATCAGAAAGACTTTAGCCGACTGAACCGCTTCGACCGAACTGATACCCAGCTCTTTTATCTCTTCGAGTACGCTGTTACCATGCACGTCGGAAAAGCCGGGCCGGTTATAAACCTCGAAACGCCATTGCCTCACGATATCATTTCCCTCTTTTTTATTTTGTAGTTTATCAATGCCCTGCGTTTCCTTCTTGCGGCCTCAAGCAGGTTTTCAATTTGTTTTTTATTTTGACCTTTGATTGCCTTTTTTAGCTTCATTAGCTCGCCGATGATGTTATCGATACCTCTGGCGGTATTGTCAGCGTTTGTCAACAATACGTCAGCCCAAATATTAGGCGGCCCCGATGCTATTCTCGAGGTGTCTATAAAACCTTTGCCGGCAAATTTTAATTCCTCGCTATTGTTGGAATTTATCAATGCCGCCGCTACTACGTGCGGCAGATGGCTTATATTTGCGAAAATTCTATCGTGGGCTGCGGGTGTCATTAGCTTCACGCAGCATCCAAGGTCGGCCCAAAATCTCTTGAGTGTTTGTACCGCCCGGCGGTCGGTCTTTTTTGTCGTTGTCAGGATACAAGTTGTCTGGTCAAACAAATCATCTCTGGCAAATTCGACGCCCCTTTGTTCCGAGCCGGCAATCGGATGTGAGCCGACATAGTGAACGGTTTTCGGCAGATTTTTGGCTGCCCAGCGGTGGGGCGAAACTTTTGTCGAGCCGATGTCAGTAACAATGCATCCGGTCGGCAGTGCATCGCCGATTGTGCTAAAGATTTTCTCAAATGTGTGTATAGGCGTGGCCAGTATGACAAGGTCTGCGCCGGACACACTCTGGTTTATGTCGTCGGCGATTTCGGTCGCTACTGCCAACCGTCTTGCTTTAGCGAGGGTAGAGGGGCGGTGGGTGCAGCCTACCGCTTTTACGCCGGGTAAAGAGCGTAAAATCCTTAAAGTTATCGAGCCGCCTAAAAGACCAAGTCCTATTACAGTTATTTGCCTTAACTCTCTCATAATCAAGACCTTATGGAAATATGTCTCGGAACAGAATTCGCTAAAAACTATCGTATAGAATGCCGGATGTCAATTTTTTTCTTTGATTTGTGTTGTCAAAATGTTAATATTTTAATCTTTAGATAAAAAAGCCAACGGATATGGCGAAAAAAAGAGTGTCCCGCCCGCTGTTTGTGGGCAGGCTTTTTTTGTGACCTTTTTCGCCGTGTGGCCGTGTTTATATTTTTTGTATACGCGGCGAAGCCGGATACGCTAATAATTAAAATGCCTGATGTTGACAATAAAATCAGATGTGGTGACCATCTTGACTTCGAGGAAAAAGTGGCCGGCCTTGACCGCCAGATGAATGAGCTGCGCAGGCTCACCTCAATCAAAGGTATTGACTATTCCGCAGAGGTTCGCCGGCTCCAGCGAGAGCAAGTCGCTGAATTGAAACGAATCTATTCAAAGCTGACCGCCTGGCAAACCGTTCAGGTGGCACGTCACCCGAAGAGACCGCTTCTACCCGACTATCTTAACCTGATGGTAAAAGATTTTCGCGAATTCCACGGCGACAGATGCTTCGGCGACGACCGCGCAATCATAACGGGATTTGGGCAGATAGGCAGAGGGAAAGTATTGGTTGTCGGTCAAAACAAAGGTAAAGACACAAAGGAAAAGGTTGCGTGTAATTTCGGATGTCCCAATCCCGAAGGTTATCGCAAGGCGTTAGTCAAAATGAAATTCGCTGAAAAGTACGGCATTCCTGTCGTTACGCTCATTGACACTCCGGGTGCTTATCCGGGCGTTGGTGCTGAAGAACGAGGCCAGGCCCGGGCAATAGCCACAAATCTCATAGAGATGTCACGTTTAAGAGTGCCGATAATTTGTATATGTATTGGTGAGGGTGGTTCAGGCGGAGCCTTGGGTATAGGCGTAGGCGACAGGCTGGCAATGCTTGAATTCGCATATTATTCCGTGATATCACCTGAGGGCTGTGCCGCAATCCTCTGGCGTGACGGCTCACATGCCGCAGACGCCGCCGAGGCGCTCAAATTGACCAGCAAGGATTTGTATAAGCTCGAGCTGGTTGACGCAGTTATTCCCGAACCTCTCGGTGGTGCACATCGCAATGTTCACGAGACCGTTTATAATGTTGAGAAATACATTGTTAAAACGTTGGCGGACCTCAAACGCACAAAGATTGAAAATCTGCTCGAGAACAGATACAGGAAATTGCGTTCAATAGGCATGAGTCCGGCGGAAAAGCTTCGCCGCAAAACCCTGGCCGGCAGGGAGAGGATAAGAGCAGCGATAGAAAAAATCCCCACAAAACCAAAACCAGTCCCCGCAAAAGTGTGACAACTTTGCGTTATTGGGTGTAAATATCTTCGCAACTTTCGACCCCGAAGAGGGGGAATAGACACGACTTTTTTTAAGGACAGTGTTATGTCAACTAAAAAAAAGAAAGTAGCACAAGAAAAAACTTTCAACACACCAGAGAAAGATAAAAACTTATTAACGAGAAGAGGTTTTATTGGAACAGTAGCCGGAATGAGTGCGGTGGGCTTGGTTCGGGGCTCTGGAAAGAAGCTAAAAGAACAAAAAATGCCTATATGGTCAGGAGATTTGGGACCCGGTGCAAAGCAGAAACCTCGCCTTGCGAAAACCTCAAAAGCTGACAGGCCTAATATGATTGTAATAATTGCGGACACCTGGCGGGCAGACCATCTTGGCTGCTATGGCAGCACCCGTATAAAAACACCTTATCTTGATGGTTTCGCAAAAGAAAGTGTATTGTTCGCAGACGCCACTGCTGAAGGACTGCCAACAATTCCCTGTCGAAGGGTGTACCACACGGGAAAGAGCGTCCTGCCTGAGTCGAAGTGGGAGCCCCTTAGCAAAACTGATGTCACCTTCGCCCAAGTCCTGAGCAAACGTGGCTTCACGACGGGATTCATCGTCGATACGTATCATCATTTCAAGCCGGATTATAATTTCCATCGAGGCTTTGATTCCTGGCAGTGGGTGCGCGGGCAGGAGACCGACAGGTGGAAAAGCGGGCCCAAAGAACAGTTCGACCCTAAAAAACATATGCCTGCTCACCTGTGGAACGAACGCTACGACAGAAACATGCGTCAATATTTGATGAATACACAGGACAGAACGGGTGAGAAAGATTACTTCTGTGCTCAGTCCTGCATCATGGCTATGAAGTGGCTCCAGAAAAATGTTAGTAGCAAACCGTTTATGCTCTGGATTGATATGTTTGACCCCCACGAGCCGTGGGACGCGCCTCCACGATTTCAGAAAATGTATCGTGACGAATATCCGTACGAGCGATATATGTTTGGGTATGGGGTCAGGAACAAAGACATACGCCCTGACGATTTACCTGTTATTAGAGACCTTTATGCCGCAGAAGTAACATTCAGTGATTACTGCATTGGTCAGCTTTTGAAAAGAATTGAAGAGATGGGATTGATGGATGACACAATTATCGCCTTTTCAACCGACCATGGCACCCACCTCGGCGAGGAAGGTTGTGTACAGAAAACGCCTGCTCTTCTTAACGGCTGTGTTACTCAAATTCCATTAATCATAAAGCATCCCGACAGGAAGTTTGCTGGGAAGCGTGTTGATGGCCTCGTCAGCGCCGTCGATTTTATGCCGACATTTCTTGCATTACTTGGGGTCGATGATTATAAAAATATGGATGGTGATAATATGTGGAAATTGGTAACAGGCCAGGCTCCGTCAATACACGATGATGTTTACACGGTTTTTCAAAACTTCGGAGCAATCCATAATTTGAACTGGCACTATTTCCAGAATATTCGGGGCAAAGGCCGGGGTAAAGGTCCCTGCCTTTATAACTTGAAAAAAGACCCGAAGCAGACCAAAAATGTTATTAAGGAATTTCCAGACGTGGCAAAGGCTTTGAGAAGCAAATTGCAAAATCATCTTAAGATTGAAATACCTCCATTAAAATTGTGATTGTTTTCTAAATTCTTCTGCAGAAGGGCGGAGTTCGATTATGCACAAACGAGGCTTTACGTTAGTAGAGCTCTTGGTGGTGATTGCCATCATTGCGTTATTGATGGCGATGCTGGCGCCGGCGCTACGAAAGGTGCGCGAGCAGGGCAATGACGTCCTCTGCAGAAACAACCTGCGCCAAATCGGCCTTGGCGCCGAATTGTACGCGGAAGCCTGGGAGTCGCAAATCCCTCGCGGTAAGGGAGGCGGTTCGGGCGAGACCTGGTACATGCTTTTCATGCCCTATCTGGCCCAGAGGGCAATCGGCAATGATTACCGTAACGTAAAGATATTTCGTTGTCCCAGCTACCCGGACACTGAGCAGACCGTCTGCTACGTCGTCAATGGATGGGAGTTCACAAGCGACACAGATATGGTCGGTAGCGAAGTAGAAGAACCAACCCCATTATCCGCCTGTCGTAACTTAGCTTCTACTATCTACCTTGCAGATAACGAATATGGTTCCTGGCGGGACATAATCAGAAAAGCGGACGACCCGGGATGGCGTCGATGCGATGTTTGGCAGCCGGGGCACCTGCCCACCTCGAATAGTGAAGACGATACTAATGGCCGACGCGTGGCACGAGACCGACACAAAAACAAAGGCTGCAATAATCTTTATCTTGACTGGCACGTCGAATGGATAGCCGCCGAGAAGATGACTATCAACATGTGGCGGTTTAAAAAGATGGCATATTGACCGCTCCGAAAAGCGATAATTGTCTGGGAAATTCCGGTTGATAGTTCCGAAGTCCGGCGGAGCAGCCGGGCAGGGGCCAATGATGATATCTCAGTCAGCTTCAGATAAGGTGAAAAGGGGCACTTGGATGATGAAGTGGAAATGGGCTTTCGCATTTTTGCTTGCGTTGGTTTTTTCGCTTGCTCTGACAGGTTGTAAGCGTGCAGAAAAGGACAAAGCCATCGTGGAAGCTGAGCAGGCAAAGGCTGAGCTAACAAGGGTCAAGGCCGCTCTGGAGCAGGCCCAGAACGAAAGGGACGCTCTGAAGACGGACATGACCAGGGTTTCAGAGTCGCTTGAGAAGGTCAAGTCGGAGCTGGCCAATGTTAAGCGTGCTCCCGATAGATTGCAGGAGCAGGTCAATAAGCTCACCAGGTCACGGGACGCGGCGGTTACCGAAGCAAAGAACGCTAAAGCGAGGATAGTCGAGCTTCAAGGCGAGCTCAAGGCGGCGCAGGCGGCCGTTGCCGACCTGCAGAAAAAGCTCGAAGCAGCGACAACAACAACACCTCAATAGTCGTGATTTGAAAATCAGGGCTGGTTAGATTCTACGAGCGGCCTTTCCTGGGCCGCGAATTCGTTAGCTGCTTTTGACTTCTCTTGGGTCTTTGCCGTCTTCAATAGCTGCTATCTTTCTTACCCTTCTTTCATGTCTTCCGCCGCTGAATTCGGTTTTAAGCCAGACTTCTACTATTTTTCGCAGTAATACTTCCCCCGTCTGGTCACCCGATAGACAGAGAACATTTGCATCGTTGTGGTCACGCGAAATCCGGGCGCTCAGCTCATCATGGCACAACGCAGCTCTAATACTCTTTATTTTGTTTGCGGCAATGCTCATTCCGAGCCCGGTTGAACAGACCAAAATAGCTCTATTGGCTTCTTTCTTTGATACCGCCATTGCCGCCAAGTAAGCGGGGTCTGGGTAATCAACAGGATTACTGTCGTTGGTGCCAAAATCGACACACTCATGGCCCAGTTGAGTGACTATGGCCTTGATTTGTTGTTTGGCTTCGAAACCACGATGGTCGCTTCCAACTGCTATTTTCATAACACAAACTCACCAATCCTTTTCTTTACAGCTTCGTTTATCAACTCGGCGCAGTTGTTGAAAACTTGCTGTCCCTGACCTATCGGGTCAGGAATATCCTTATCTTCTGCTAATAACATACACTTATTTGCAGCTTCGTGGCTAAGAGCAGTAACTCGCTCGCGGTGCATTTGGCTCATCACGAATATAAAGTCACTTTTTTCGATGAGCTCCTGGGACAATGCTCTGCTCCTATGAGCTTTTATGTCAATCCCTTTAGCTGCACAAGCTGCTATCGCTTCTGTACTTGCCGGCGAACTCGCCACATCCATAATGCCGGCGGAAGATACCTTATAACCCATTTTGTCGAGATGGTCAACCTCGCATTGCAATTTTTCTGCCAGATATTTGCGGAATATTCCCACAGCCATAGGGCTTCGACAGGTATTTCCGGTACAAACGAACATAAAGTTGACCTCTGACATTGCCTCCAGCTCTGCCTTGGAGAAAACGCCCGGCCTTAAGATTTCCAGGCCTTTTTTGCCTATTTTCACAACGGTGCTGCTTTTTTTGTATTTGCAGGGCCCTGCGTCAAGCAGCAAATCGATTTGACCTGAGAAGTGGGCAAGAACTTCTTCTGCATCCGCTGCCGGCGGCTGACCTGTTACGTTTGCACTCGGAGCAACCACAGGATTGTGCGTTAGCCGCAGCAATATCGAAGCTATGGGGTTATCAGGGCAGCGAATCCCTATGGAATTATCTTTATACAGGCTTTCCATAACTCCTCTTTTGAGGCTGGCCTGCTGTTTGTCGAAATCGTGGTCGTCTAATTCAAAGACTATGGTCAAAGGTCCGGGCCAGGCGTTGTCAATTAGTTTTTCAGCCCTCAGTCCGACAGTAGGTACGTATTTTTTGGCCTCACTTTTTTGGGCGATATGTAATGTATAGTATTTATCAGGTTCCCTGCCTTTGAGGTTATTGAGCTTGATAAGTGAGGTAGTTTCAGCCCGACAGGCGATTCCGTAGACGGTTTCAGTAGGAAATGCCACGAGTCGGCCGGCATCGACCAGAGCCGCAGCTTCCTTGATTTTCGCTATATCAGCTTTGTGTGGAGCGAGTTTTATAACTTTTGTTTGCATTGGCTTTATAAGAATACACTAAACGAGCTATAGTCGCAAGATAACTTCCCCGATATCCGGCTGTAACTATAGATTGTGTACCCGCGAGCTTGACCGGCCGGCAATTGTTGGGCAGCAGCCGGGTGGGGCAGCGGTAGTGGAATAGCGAGTTTTGGCTGCGTCAACGGCTGTCAATATTGGCTCAGTAAACGTTTCTGGGAAATATGAATAATAAGAAGAAAAAACATTGGTCTTAGCGACAAATGAATGGATTAAGAGACCTTCGGAATGATTCAAGCTTAGTGGAGGAAGAACGCCCGATAAAAATAGCAAACGCTGCGTGCTGCGCTCAAGGAAGATTTTTTTTCAGAATGTCTGCTATTTTGCCTAATTATTCTAATCTATCCAAATTAACATTGCCGATAACATTATAATTGTCTATGGCAGCTTTGGTGATTTATGAAACAGGATATAAAGGAGTAGAGGAGATTTAGATTTATGGAGACCTTAGTAGTTGAGCAGCGTAAAAACGCCCGAACGCAGCTTTCCTGGCCTGTGAGCCTTTGGCTGCCGGAGGCCAACCGGTTCTTTAACGGCCAGAGCGCCAACGTGAGCAAAACTGGTGTCTTTCTTGTGGTTCCCATGACGACACCTGTTCGGCCGGGCCATGTTGTGGAAATCAATTTTCCACGTACAGTCACTTTAGCAAAGGAAAAAGGGCAATTTGCTCGTATTAAGAGCGGGAAAGTACTTAGAGTTGAGCGCAAGAGTGTGCTCAAGGATGCCAAAATCGGTGTTGCTATTGGCTTTGAGTAGTCAATAAACCGCTCATTTTTCCTCTATTAGAAGTGATTATAGACAGTCCATAACTGCTGCATAAAGTTATACGCTCATAAGTTATGGCTGATGACCGTTTTGGCATCAGTTTTTTTTTGTCCTCGTAATTGGCTGTTTACTCAGTCGAATCTCACCCATCTTCACAGAAATGTGGTGATTTTTTCAATCAAAAACGCAGGTGCTCTCGAAATTAGGGGTAAAAAATCAGCAAATACGCGCAAAAGTACTTGCAAGCCGCAAACAAATTTGCGGGCTAAATATGGATTCCGTGTCAAGCACGAAGTGACCAGGAAGAACCGCTCAATAAAACTGCTGTAAGAATCAACCACGCATAAAACGCAGGATTAGTCTATCATTGGTATTATGCTTTGGCGGTTGGACTTACGCTGCTGTGGCGTGCCTAAGTCATAGGAGTCTGTTCTGCCAAGTCTCCAGGTTTGGCCGGTCTGGGTGTCGATGACGAATACGGCGTCAGAATAGTTACCAGCGGCGCAACATTGGTATTGCCCGGGGCTGTCGTCATTGCCGGACGCTGCGCCGATAGCCAGCATCAGGCAGAGGCCGAGCAAAAAGCCAACAACAAGATTAGCGAAGTTGATGTTTGGGCTGTGTCGTTGCTTTTTGGGTTCCATAATTATAGCTCCTTAGATTTTGCCGTTCATAGCTTTTCGTTTATAGACGGACATAATTTTACAGTTTAGGCATCAAAACTTCAAGTTACGAGCGCGAGGAATAGCAGCAGGGCGGCGATAGCGGCTGCGGTAAAGGTAATTCTCGACCATTTTGTGTATCTGGCGAAAGCCGGATGCTGGTCCTCGAACTCGTAGTAATAGTCATCTAAATCGGAGTCCTCTTTCGGCTGAAGGCGGAGTTTGACATAAAGGTATCCGGCAAGGGATATTAGAAACAAGGGGCCGGCAATTATGTAGAGGATAGTATCCATAGGTCTTTCAGCCACCGTGATAACAAAGTATTGGGAAAATTAGATACCGATTTACGGGGAAATTCAATTAAAAAGTGAAAAATAGATTGCCGTGCCGTGAGAACTTTTTAGTTGATTTTTGCGTCGTGATAATTGATAATTTGCTATCGAAACCAAGAATGATATTTCGATGATAAAGGACTCTTAAACGATTGTTGAAACCAGGGACGGTGGCTTTATGATAGGGGTCGTTTCAAAACCGGACACATGGGGGAAATTAGAGATACTCAGTGCCGATGCACAGTACGATTTGGCGTGTGCGTGCAGTTGCAGTAAAGATGAGCACCGGCAACGAGGCGTCGACGGGAAATGGATTTATCCGGTAACACTTCCAAACGGCGGTAAGAGTATACTTTTCAAGACGCTGATTTCGAATGTGTGCACAAATGACTGCAAGTACTGTCCACTCAGAGAAGATATGGACATCCGCAGGAGCAGCCTGCGGCCGGAAGAAACGGCGAAGATATTTCTGGATTATTACAGGCAGCGGAAGGTTTTTGGGCTGT
Organism: Sedimentisphaerales bacterium; assembly: GCA_035527155.1. Classification (GTDB taxonomy): domain Bacteria; phylum Planctomycetota; class Phycisphaerae; order Sedimentisphaerales; family Anaerobacaceae; genus CS2-K091. The sequence continues at coordinate 15,194 of DATLBB010000198.1, read as the reverse complement.
TTCTGAGCTCGGGCGTTTTGGGGTCGGCTGATGCAACAATGGACAGGCTCAATGCGGTAGCGAGAATGTTGCGAAAAAAATACTCCTTCCGGGGGTACATTCATCTAAAGATTATTCCCGGCGCAAGCGATGCGGCAATAGAAGAGGCAGTCTCGCTTGCCAGTACTGTGTCGCTGAATATTGAGACGCCGGGGGAGGCGAACCTGGCGAAACTGTCAAAGAAGAAAAAGTATATTCAGGATATTATTAAGCCAATTAAGCTAATCCGCAGCCTGACCGCTCGTGGGATGAAATACGAGAGGGTCAAGCAGACAACGCAGTTTATTGTGGGAGCGGCAGGTGAATCGGATGCGAAAATTGTGAAATATATGTTTGGGCTCTACGAACGATTGAAGATGCACAGAGTATATTTTAGCGCTTACCAAAAGGGATTGGGGGATGAGTCTATAGCCGGTGAACAAATGCCGCTGGAAAGACCGACGGATGTATTTGCCCGTGAGCATCGGCTGTATCAAGTGGATTTTCTGCTTCGCAAATACGGCTTTGCGGAATCGGACTTTGTTTTCGAGAAGAATGGTAATCTCTCTCTAACAGTTGACCCAAAAGAGGGGTGGGCACAGAGCCATCCTGAGTTTTTTCCTGTTAATGTGAATCGGGCAACGAAATTTTCGCTTCTGAGAGTGCCTGGGCTTGGTCCGGTGACGGTAAAGCGGATTCTGGAACGGCGAAAACAGGCCAATTTAAGACATATTGAAGATGTGGGAAACGTAGGAGTTAGATTAGAAAAGGCGAGTAGATACCTGGCTTTTTAGGGTTGGAGTTTTCAGGGGGGGAATTGTAGAATACCAATATCCGATTGCTGTTTTCGTTTGACAAGGAAAAGCCTTTCGGATTATTATATCACTTGAGTATTATGGCTTGAAAAATTAATGGATGGGAGAATGCTATGGGTTGGGCATTACTTATTCTGATTGTTTTCATATGCGTTTTCCTGCTGCTTTCGCGTGTGTACACCTCCAAAGGCAAGAAGCAAGAAGAGATTTCAGGCGAAGCGAACGAGAGTGCAGGTGATGCTGCAGAAGTAGATGGAGATGAGTAATATTTTGTTAAGTATTCGGTGGCTGGTCCGGGGGGGCCCTTCTGTGATACGGTGTTAAAGAGAAAAGCAGGAAAAAAGTATGCTTGAAGCTTCTATTTTAGAGGTCCTTTAGCTGTTATCCTAAATCTTCAGAGATGCTATGTTCTGGAGAACAGCCTAAAGGTCTGAGGGCATAAGGCTTTTGTCAAAATATAAATACTTGAGGATGAAAAGTACCCACGTGCGTGTTAGGTCTACTGTTATAATGAGGTAATTTGGATGATGGACATCTGGAATCGCAGTAAGATTGGGTCGGGCGACATTCTGAGGTCGCAGATCGGCCCGCTTTTGTTATGGTTCAGGAAAATTGAAGATGAGCTGCACATCGCTTTTGAGCGTTTGCCTGAGCCGGATACTATTGTTGATGCTACAGGACCGGCAGCAGTCAATGGAGTCGAACCCGAGGGATTAGATTGGGGCCGGTGGATAGTGGGTGACGAAACAAACACCTTTCAAGTGCTGCCAATTATGCCGGATCGGCCCGTAGTCGTACATCCTGAGTTGCCGGTTAAAATCCCGACCGGTCATCAAGCGCTGTTCTTTGTAAGTATTCCAGTCTGGTTGCGGGCAATTGCCGGTGAAAAGAAGCCAATTGAGCTGTGTGAAGTACCTGTGCTTATTTTGTCAAATACTTGGTTTGGTGACCCTATGTCGGGCCAGTTATGTTACTCTTTGCGGAGTAGAGCTCGCCGGCAAATAAAAGATTCTGAACCGAACCCGTCCCGGGCTGTCTGTCCTGTTAAAATCCGCAACACGAGTCCCAGGCAGCTTAATATTGAGCGGTTATGCGTTCATGTTGAACATTTGAAAACATACAGTGGCGATAAGAATTTGTGGACAAATGGGGTTACCATAACATTTCGAGGTGAGGATCAGGTAAGTAAAATCGATTACTCCCGTGAGAGGCCCGCTTTTGAGCCAATCAGTGAGATGCTCAGTGAAGCGCGCGTCCCTATAAAGGAGAGCGTTCTGAAAAGGAGTATTGGGAGTTTCAAGTTTTTCAGTGGAATGTGAAGTGTCTGTAATTAAGGTGGATGTCCAATGCTTTTATTAACAGGAATAAATTTCTCGAAGTTGGTAACAATGGAGACCATTAACTCGGCGATTCGGATCATAGTGCTTTTAGGCCTTGGTTTTCCTCTGCTTTTGTTCCTTTGCACCCTTGCGGGAAAAGCTGCAAAGAAACGGTTTACGCCCCAGGCCGGTATGCTCATACGGAAGGGGATATTCTATTTTGGCAGCATATTGCTCCTCATATCAGTATTGTATCAGATGGGCTTTAAATTGACGGCGCTTTTAGGTGCGGCCGGCATCGCGGGCATTGCCATTGGCTTCGCCTCACAAACCAGCGTTTCCAATATTATCAGCGGGCTTTTTTTAATTTCGGAAAAGCCTTTCGCGGTAGGGGACCTTATAAAGGTTGATGATACAAAGGGTACCATCCTGTCCATTGACCTGCTTTCCGTAAAACTCAGAACCCTTGATAATCAGCTCGTAAGAATACCGAACGAGTCACTTATCAAGAATCAGGTGACCAATATTACCCGCTTTCCAATCAGACGTTTTGATATTAACGTCGGTATCGCCTATAAGGAAGATGTCAGCAAGGTCCGGAACGTGCTGCTGGATATTGCGAAGAATAATCCATACTGCCTGGATGAACCTGAGCCGCTCGTACTTTTTTTGAACTTTGGAGATTCCGCTCTGGAGTTTCTGTTCGCTGTGTGGTTTGTGAAAACAGACTTTTTTAAGCTGCGAAACTCGATTATGCAGGAGATCAAGGAAAGATTTGATGCTGAAGGGATTGAGATTCCATTCCCGCACCGAACGCTATACACAGGTTCTGTTACCGAGCCTTTCCCCGTAAAAATTGTTCCGAGTGATGCAAAGAAACAAAAACAGCGTAGCTAATAAACAGGCAGATATTTGCTTAAAATAGCTGGGCAGCCAAGCCGGTTAACATGTCGGTGTCGCAGTTAATCGTGCCTCGAAAGTAAACAGGTCGAAAGTCGGGTATAGAGAAAAAAACAGGTAGGTGTTAGCGATGAGTTTTGAAGTTAAAGATAAACTAACGGAAGCGGAGATTCAGTCCGGTCTGAATTACGTTATCAAAGACGGCATAGCATCGCAGGCAATGGGCATTTTGACCGGTGGGGCGTTTTTGGTGGCCTTCGCCATAAAGCTCGGAGCTTCCAACCTTGTAATTGGAATGTTGGCGGCAATCGGGCCGTTGGCACAATTGCTTCAACTGCCCTCGATCTTTCTGGTTGAGAGGATACGTAACAGGCGGGCCATAGTTGTTGTGTCGGCTGCTTTAAGCCGGTTGTGCTGGTTATTGATTGCACTGATTCCTTTCTTATTTGGTGCACAAATTGGGCTGGCTGTTTTACTTGTGTCGATGATAGCAGCTTCGGCTCTGGGCGCGGTTTCAGGTTGCAGTTGGAATTCCTGGATGCGCGACCTGATACCGCAGAATGTTCTGGGAGCGTTCTTTTCAAAAAGGATGCGAATAGCGACAGGTGTTGGAATTGCCCTGAGTTTGGCTGCTGCGGTTTATCTTGACTACTGGAAAAAGCTGCTGCCAAAGTTTGAGATTCAGGCGTATTCGATTTTGTTTTTAGTCGGTTTTATGTCGGGTGTTCTTGGATTGTACTTTTTGGCACGGACGCCTGAGAAACGGATGCCCAAAGTGGAGGGAAAACCCAAAATTTTTAAACTCCTGGGCCAACCCTTCAGGGATGAGAACTTCCGTAAGCTCATTGTGTTTATGTGCTCGTGGAACTTTGCGGTCAATCTGGCCGGACCGTTCTTTATGGTCTATATGCTCAAGCGGCTGGGGCTGAATATGTCCTTTATCATAGGTCTTTCGATTGTGAGCCAGGTTATGAACTTCATGTTCCTCAGGATTTGGGGCAGGTATACGGATCGTTTCAGCAACAAGTCGGTACTTGCAATTTCCGGGCCGTTGTTTATCTTGTCAATTCTTGCCTGGACGTTCACGACTATGCCGGAGAAGTATTTTTTGACGATACCGCTTTTGATTGTGATACACGTTGTAATGGGACTGTCTTCAGCAGGCGTATCTTTGGCTTCGGGCAATATCAGTATGAAATTGGCGCCGGAGGGTCAGGCGACTGCCTATCTTGCTGCGAACACGATTGTCAACTCTGTGGCTGCCGGCATAGCTCCCGTTTTGGGCGGCAAATTCGCCGACTTTTTTGCGGGTCGTCAGCTCGAGTGGACGTTAAAATACACAGGTCCGGTGAAAGAGTTTAGTTTGCCTACACTGAGCCTGCAGCAGTGGGATTTCTTTTTCTTCTTTGCGTTCATAATCGGTTTGTACTCCCTTCATCGCCTGGCGATGGTGAAAGAGGTTGGTGAGGTCGAGGAGAAAATTGTAGCCCAGGAGCTTGTTGCAGAGGTAGCAAGCCAGGTCCGGACTCTTTCCTCTGTAGAGGGATTGCGCCAGATGGTCAGCTTCCCATTTTCAATTGTTAGAGATTTAACAAGGAAAAAGAGTGGAACGAACACAAATTCTCGTCCTGTCGGAAATAACCTGAGATAATAATGAGGATACTATGAGCTTTTTTCAATCAGAGGCGTTTACATTTATATTATTACCGGTTTTGATTTTTTTCGCACGCATCTGTGATGTCACATTGGGGACGATTCGCATCATTTTCGTTTCAAGAGGCTTAAAATATCTTGCGCCGGTGATTGGCTTTGTTGAGATATTGATTTGGCTTGTCGCGATTGGCAAGATTATGCAAAATTTGGGCAGCGTGGTTTGTTACGTTGCGTATGCAGGTGGTTTTGCCGCCGGGAACTATATGGGTATCTTGATTGAAGAAAAATTGGCCGTGGGCACATTCATCATTCGAATTATCACCAAAAAGGATGCGTCCGAGCTGATAAGCGCCCTCAACGCCGATGGTTACGGGGCTACAAGCATACCCGGTCAGGGTAATGAGGGCAGAGTACATATAATTTACACAGTCATCAGGCGCGTTGACCTTAAGTATGTTATTGACATTATTAGACGATTCAATCCCAAAGCGTTTTATTCAATAGAAGACGTCCGATTTGTTAGAGAAGGTATATTCCCGTTTAGAAAATCTTTCTACCCAAAAGCTTCTCTGGATTTGTTTAAGATATTCCGGAAAGGAAAATAATCAATATCTGACAATCTTGGACTGGAAACGAGGAAAGGCTTATGGAACAAGCGGTTACACATGAGCTGTTTCAAAGGCATGCTGACAATCCGATTCTTTCGGTAAAGGATTGGCCTTATGCGGCTCATTCGGTATTCAATGCGGCGGCGGCAATAGTCGAGGGAAAAACATTATTGCTGGTTCGGGTTGAGGATTTCCGGGGTATTTCGCATCTGACGGTTGCCCGAAGCGAGGACGGTGTACACGGCTGGGATGTAGACCCGGAACCGACTTTGAGGCCGGAGCCTGAGAGTCATCCTGAAGAAATTTGGGGTATAGAGGACCCGAGAGCGACATGGTTAGAGGAGCGGGGGGTGTGGGCGGTGGCCTATACCGCCTTTTCGAGGGGCGGCCCTCTCGTGTCGTTGGCAATCACAAGGGATTTTCGAAAGTTCAATCGTTTGGGTTCGGTTATGCCTCCGGAGGATAAGGACGCGGCGCTTTTCCCGATCCGATTTAACGGTCGCTGGGCAATGTTTCACCGACCGGTGGCAAAACTACCGAATATCACAGCGGATATCTGGATTTCGTTTTCACCGGACCTGAAGCACTGGGGCGATCATCAAGAGGTTATTCGCGCCCGTCAGGGTGGTTGGTGGGACGCGAATAAGATCGGGCTTTCTGCTCCTCCGTTGAAAACAGCCGAAGGCTGGCTGGTTCTATACCACGGCGTTCGTACAACAGCTTCCGGCTCGATTTACAGACTGGGCCTTGTGCTGCTTGACCTCGAGGAACCGGCGCGAGTAATCCGCCGCTCTGATGAGTGGATTTTCGGTCCCAAGGCTTCCTATGAGCGAGAAGGTGATGTGGACGATGTGATCTTTCCGTGCGGTTGGATAGAGAAAGAGGGCACGATATTCTTGTACTATGGGGCGGCGGATTCGTGCATCGGGCTGGCGACGGCGAAGCTGAGTGAATTAGTAGATTTTCTGCTGAAGTGTCCTCCGTACAAAACAGAGGATTGGTAAAGAAGCGGGTGGATCTTTTGAAGATTGTGTTGAATTTAAGCGTTGATTTCCAGGACGACTTTTTGGGAAAGCTGTCGTACAAATGCACTGGCTCTTTTTGAAGGAGTTGAAGATATGGCTAAAAGAATAAGAAAACGCTCAATAAAAGCCGGTTTGCCGCCTGGGACATTGGTCCACATTGGAGAAAAAAAGGTAGAAGCTGTGAAGATTAGCTATCTCGATTACGATGAGCAGAATTTTCAGGAAAAGCAGGTGTCAAATATTGAGGAATGTTTTCCCTTTAAGACTACGCCAACGGTAACATGGATTAACATAGATGGTCTTCACGATGTTGAAATCATAGAAAAGCTGGGTAAACAGTTTGAACTCCATCCTCTTGTTCTCGAGGATGTCTTGCACACTGAGCAGCGACCAAAGTATGAGGATTTTGAAAAATACATTTTCATTGTATTGAGGATGCTTCTCTACAGTGAGGAACTTCAAGCTGTTGAGAGTGAGCAGGTTAGTCTTATTTTCGGAGAAAATTTCGTAATCTCATTTCAGGAGCGTATGGGTGATGTTTTCGGACCTATAAGGGAGCGCCTCCGGAATGCCAGGGGACGCATCCGTAAGATGGGGCCGGATTATCTTGCCTACGCGCTTTTAGACGCCATCGTTGATAGTTATTTTGCAGTTTTGGAGAAATTCGGGGAAAAAATTGAGTCTATGGAGGAAGATTTGGTCACCAATCCCACAGAAAATACACTCCATCTGATTCACACCATGAAAAGGGAGATGATATCGCTGCGCAAGTCAATATGGCCCTTAAGGGAGGTTATCAGCGGTGTGCAGAGGAGCGAATCGTCAATTATCAAGGAATCGACGGGAATTTACTTGCGGGATGTTTACGACCATACGATACAGATTATTGATACCATAGAGAGCTTTAGGGACATGGTTTCAGGGATGCTGGATATATATCTGTCGAGCATCAGCAACAAGATGAATGCAGTGATGAAAGTTTTAACGATTATCGCGACGATTTTCATGCCATTGACGTTTATTGCCGGGATTTATGGTATGAACTTTAACCCTGAGAAATCGCCGTGGAATATGCCGGAGCTTAATTCGTACTGGGGATATCCCGCTGTATGGTTGGTTATGGCTGTTGTCGCAGTGATTATGCTGATATACTTCAGAAGAAAGAAATGGCTGTAGGTCTGTCGACGTGTTTCGTAGCGCACAGATTTAAGGAGAATAGCTTATGAATTTGTTGTTATTCATTATTGTGCTTATCGTATCTTTTATTGTTGTGAGAATCGGAGCGATTGCATTTCAATTGACCGGGCTTGAGTGGTCTCTGGCGAAATTCCAGGCGTTATCGTGTTTTACGGCTACGGGCTTTACAACGAGAGAGGCTGAGCTTATTACCAGTGACCCGCGAAGACGGCGAATTGCTTCAGTCCTTATCGTTTTGGGACATGCCGGTTTTGTTACAATGATTGCAACTTTTGCCAACACGATACGGCCGCGAGCCACAAAGTTGTCGATACCATTTGTGCCGGCTTACGTTCCGCCCGGGCTCCAGCCATGGATAAATCTCATAATTATTGTGGCTGCGATATATATCATTTATAAGGTGTTTACCAATACAAAAATGGCTCGGAGATTGACGGATGCCTTGAGAAAACGTATCATAAAGAAAGAGGTTATTAAATCTGTTTCGTGCGAGGAGCTCACAGTGGCGACCGGTGGTTATGGTGTTTCTAAAATTAAAATCCGGGAAGACAATCCGATACTGGGTAAAGCACTCTCAGAATCCGAGCTGAGAAAGGATGATATTACAGTTTTGGCTATAGTTCGAGCCGACAAAACTATACCAAATCCTGTTTCAGAAAACAAAATTCTTTCGGGCGATGAGCTTATTTGTTTTGGAAAGTTGGATATCATCAGGAAAAGACTTGCCTAAGCTGTGAACGGCGAACTGCTAAGGATGCCTTACAGGGGGGACTTAGGTTTTTAGCTGTTTTATCTCTTTTCTCATTTCAGTAAGCCGCCATTCGATTGACGAGAGTATCCAGAATTTGAAGTGATTTATGCGCATCTGGCAGTGTATGAGATATATGATTTTTAACGAAAGTGTTACGGTTGCCACCTCAATCATCAAGAGACGCAGCCTTTCGCCCGCTATGACCGAAACAACTACCGAGACGGCAATTACCGCGATAAATAAGGCGTTAATGAGCTTGGTGCGAAATTTAGGCATGCCCCCGATTTGGCCTATAATGGCTCTGACACGTTCTTTTTCCTGCTGAAAGTGTTCCAACTCTTCCCTCAGGTCATTTATTTCATTCTCAAGATGGTCGTTTTTCTGGTTCATAAATACCCCTTTGCTAAAAACAGTCAAATTGGTTCTTGTTCGGATCTTTTGTAAAGATAGGATAGCTTTTGTTTGTCCATATTGCAAGGAACAGACAGAGGACTTGACACTGGTTGAGCCTGGGCGTATTATTTCAGCAGAGGAGGTTTGCTTATTGGAGTATATACGATGGGTAAATCGAAAAAGAGCTGGGAGAAACGGCTCGCTGGTCAGCCGGACCCGATGACAGTTGCTTTTGTGGAATCGCTATCCTACGACAAACGACTTTATAAATATGATATTGTCGGGTCAATTGCTCATGCGCAGATGCTGGCTGAGCAGAAGCTGATAACGAGAACGGAACTCAAAGCGATTAAAGACGGCCTTATCGAAATATCACAGGAAATCGCCGAAGGGCGTTTCAAATTCGATAAGACGTATGAGGATATTCATATGGCAATCGAGGCGGCGCTGGTAGCAAAAATCGGTGAGCCGGGTAAGAAGCTGCATACCGGCAGAAGCCGGAACGACCAGGTTGCTGCCGATATTCGGCTCTGGATGCGAGATGAGATAGAAGTCCTGCAAACAAAGATAACCGGTCTTCAAAAGGCGTTTGTTAAATTGGCAGGCAAATATGTCAAGGACGTGATGCCGGCTTATACTCATCTTCAGCGTGCCCAGCCGATAATTATTGCATCATATCTGCTTAGTTTTGTGGAGCAGTTCGAGCGTGACTTTATTCGCCTTAAAAACTGTAAGGAAATGCTTAATGTTTCGCCGTTGGGCTGTGGTGCTGTGGCCGGCTCAACGCTGCCACTGGATAGAAAGAGCACAGCAAAGCAATTAGGTTTTTCCGACATTAGCTACAACAGTATCGATGCGGTGAGCGACAGGGACTTTTGCGCGGACTTTATTTTCGATTGCGCGCTGATTGCCACACACCTGTCCCGGTTGGCTGAGGACTGGATAATTTATTCTTCGGACGAATTTGGGTTTATTCGGATTGACGATAAGTATTGTACATCGTCGAGTATGATGCCGCAGAAACGTAATCCTGATGTCCTAGAGTTGATTCGCGCAAAGACGGCCGGCGTTTATGGGGCTTTAATTGCTATGCTGACGATTCTGAAAAGTCAGCCGTCGGGCTATAATCGCGATTTGCAGGAAGATAAAATTCATATCTTTTCTGCGGCTGATACGGTCAAGGCTTCATTGGATATGGCGGGAGCGATTGTTTTACACGCGAAATTTAATACGAAGAAGATTTCGGCTGGACTGGAGGAAGGTTTTTTGGATGCTACTGCTTTGGCTGAGTATCTGGTTGGAAAGGGCATTGCTTTCCGCCAGGCTCACGGCATTGTCGGCTCCTTAGTTGCTTACTGCGAAAAGGCAAAGAAAAAGTTGGCTGAGCTGAGTCTGGATGAGTTCAGGAAGTATTCGTCTCTAATTGCCAAAGATGTGTACAAAAGCATCGGTGCGGCAAATGTCGTGGCTAAATATGCTACCGAGGGTGCAGGTGGGCCCAGGCAGGCAAAAGAGCAAATCGCATATTGGAACAAACAGTTGGCACAGCGATGAGTGCGAGTGAGGATGAAATAACCGGCTGGTTTGCCCGGCAGAGCAAATTAACCGAGGCAGATTTTCCCATTGGGATTGGTGACGATATGGCCCAAGTTCAGTTGGGAAAAGATACGTCCGTCCTTGTAACCACGGACATGCTCCTGGATGGTGTGCACTTCGACCTTGAAAAAGCGACCGTAAGACAAGCCGGATACAAAGCTATGGCGGTCAGCCTGAGCGATTGTGCGGCGATGGCAACGGCGCCGATAGCTGCCGTTGTGTCTGTTGCACTGCCAAAAGGGTATGGCGAAAAAGAATTAAAGCAGCTTCATGCAGGGATTACCGACGCTGGTAAGAAGTATGACTGTGCGCTTGTGGGTGGTGATATTACGAGCTGGGGTGATGAAAAACCGTTGGCAATAAGCGTGGCGATGCTCAGCAGGCCGGCAGGCAATACACCCATTAAGCGGTCAGGGGCGAAGGTCGGCGACAGTATCTGTGTAACAGGGTCGTTAGGTAGTGCGATAAGTCGCAAGCATTTGGAGTTTGAGCCGAGGGTCAAAGAAGCGATAAAAATCGCTCAAATGGTAACGTTGAATTCAATGATTGATATAAGCGATGGCCTTAGCAGTGATTTGAACCGTATTTGCCGAGCGAGCCGGGTGGGAGCTGTCATAAATTCAGAGCAGGTTCCAATATCGGACGAAGCTCAAAAAAGTGAAAATCCATTAAGTTCTGCGTTGAACGACGGCGAAGATTTTGAATTGCTTTTTACGCTTTCACAGGCCGAATGTGAGAAATTATTACAAAAGTGGGATGGGGCGATACCGATTACGCGAATCGGTGAAATTACCGACTCTAAAAAAATGCAGATAACAACGCCCGATGGCCGGATTAAAGATTTGAAAGTCGAAGGGTACAACCATTTGAAAGGAAGGTGTGAATTATGAGATGTCGATTATTGTTTAGCTGGATGATAGGATTTTCGCTGCTTTTTGCTTTTACGGACGCTGTATCAGGCGTAGAGAAGCTGGACCGTGGGTTGGTGGCCCTTGAACGCGAAGACGGCTCGGTATTCCTAAGCTGGCGTTTGCTCAAAACCGACCCTGAAGATATTGCTTTTCGGCTCGTGCGCGGCGAGGGCACAACCGGCAATGTCAAGTTTGCTCCGTTGACAGGGCTCCGTCCGTATCGAGAAACTAACTTTGTTGACAAGGTCGCCGAAAAGGACAAAGGCAAAAAGACATATCTATATGAGCTGTATCGATACGTTGAAGGTGCACCTGTTGCGAGGTTAAAGTTATTGGGGTCGCGTACGGTGGGGCTGACCGGCAAGGCCAAACCGTACATCAGTATTCCGTTGAAGGGTGATTATGATTTCCAGAAGGTGGGTATCGGCGATCTGGACGGCGATGGCACTTATGAATTTGTAATCAAACAGCCGAATTTCAATACCGACCCTTACCAGAGAACCGGCTACTGGAAGCGCAGCCCCACGACGTACAAGCTCGAAGCGTATCGTCTGGACGGCAAAATGATGTGGCGGTACGATATGGGCTGGGCCATCGAGGCGGGCATCTGGTATTCACCGTGGATTGTCTACGACGTCGATGGAGACGGCAAAGCCGAGGTTTATTGTAAGGCTGGTGTCGGTGATCCGCGGGAGGAAGCCGGGCACGTCAAAAGCGGCCCTGAATATCTTGTCAAGATTGATGGCGAAACCGGCAAGGTTGTGGCTAAGACCGACTGGCTTAGTAGGGACGGATACCCCAGTTACAACTATTACTGCCGTAATTTCCTCACCGTGGCGTATCTCGACGGCAAGAAGCCATCGCTGATTATGCAGCGGGGCACCTATAATCTCATCAAAACTCAGGCGATGGATAAGGATTTCAAAAGAATCTGGTACTGGGAATCACCGCAGTCCACAGGACTCCTTTCGGAGGAAAAAGCAAAATATCACGGCCAGGGAGCGCACGGATTGATTACTGCCGATGTTGACCGGGACGGGCGGGACGAGCTGGTTATCGGTTCTGCTGTGCTGGACGATAACGGCAAAGGTCTCTGGACGTCGGAGATGGGACACCCTGATGTCTGCTACGTGGCTGATATCGACCCGACGAATCCGGGCTTAGAGGTTTTTTACGGAATCGAACCGCGTCGGAACAGCGATGCGATATGCGTGGTGGACGCCAGGACCGGCCGCATACTTTGGGCCCATAAAAAACCCACCCGCCACGTTCACGGCCAGGGTATGGCCGGTGATATTCTCGCAGATTCGCCGGGTATGGAGGTCTTTGCGGGTGAGAGAGATTTGAAAGAGCGCTGGCTTTATAGCGCGAAGGGCAAGCTGATAGAATTTCGCGAAACAGGGACTTTAAGCCCACGTCCGGTTTGGTGGGATGCGGACCCACAGAAAGAGGTGGTGGTCTCCGGAGCGATTCGCGATTGGGGCGAAAAGGCGATACAGCCTATTAAAGGTCGGGTCATCGCGGTTGTGGATTGCCTGGGTGACTACCGGGAAGAAGTGATTACCAGCCTGAAAGGAGAGCTTCGGATTTACACCACCACTATACCAGCCTACGACCGGCGTTTGTGTCTTATGCAGGACCATCAATACCGTATGGGTGTCGTTGCCCAGACGATGGGTTATTACTATCCGGCTCAATTGGGGAAATAACGGTCTGAGGTAATTGGTTATTGGCCACTAACTATGTGCTTTGACATTATTTCTAATTCGCCGGAGGAAACGATAGAGCTTGGTCGCAGGCTCGGCTCACAATTAAAAGGCGGTGAGGTTATCGGTATTTGTGGGCCATTGGGCAGCGGCAAGACGCATTTGATTAAGGGGATTGCAGCCGGCGCGGGGGCTGAAGACGGTAAGCGGGTCAATAGTCCCACGTTCGTCATTGTAAAAGAGTATGCGGGACGACTGGATATTTATCATGTGGATGCTTATCGGTTAAATTCGATTGCCGAGTTCGAGATGCTCGGCTTCGATGAATACTGCCGGCCGCAGTCAGTGGTCCTGATTGAGTGGGCCGATAAAATCGAATCAGCCCTGGAGGCGGTAGATTACATTCGGATAGAACTTCAACACGGCGGTGAAACTAAGAGAAAAATACACATCCAAAATGTTGGCGACTACATCGCATTGTAAAACTGTTACCGTACCCCTCCTTATTAGCAAGTTTAAATTGCAAATCCGGTTATTTTTCACACCTGATAATTTGGCACAATGGAGTTTATTTTTTATATTTTTATTAGAACACTTGTATAGACTTTAGTTTGCGACAGTCAGAAGTGTTTTTCGGACGTATGAGTTTGAGTGTCCGAGTGAAACTCTCGAAGTATTTTTAAGCGGTATTTTTGAAGTATCTTCATTTTGGAGGGATTTACAGCACAGAAACGTAAGAGGGCAGTTAAGTCCTGTTTCGATTAGGTCGATAGCTTGAACTGTAGAACTCTCGCGTCAGATGTGTGCAATTTTAAGAATGAGGATGGAAAGATGGAAACGAAGAGGAGAGGCTTTTCAGTGATTGAAATTTTGATTGTGATGGGTGTACTTAGTGTTATTGCAGCTGTGTTTACAATTTAGAATGGAAGAGAAAAGAAACGTAATGTAACTAACGTGTAGTAACTGTAACTTTTATTTAACAAAAGGAGAGAAAAAGATGAAAGCTAAAAAAGGTTTTACACTGGTAGAAATTCTGATTGTGGTGGTCATCCTTGGTATTCTGGCGGCCATTGTGATTCCTCAGTTTACCAGCGCAAGTACAGAGGCGAGGGAATCAGCTTTGGTCAGTGACCTCCAGGCGATGCGCTCGCAGGTTGAGCTGTATAAGATTCAGCACCTCAGTGATCAGCTGCCCGGTGCTAACGCAGCCACTACCTTTGAGGAAGCTATGATAAGGCCCACCGACGTTGATGGTCTTCAAGTGGCTGTAGGTACGGCTGGATCCAAAGGTCCTTACATGCAGAAAATTCCCGTGAATCCCTTTAGTACGGCTGACCCTGCCACTAACTTAGTTCGCGAAGAAGCTGGAGTATCAACGGCTGGTGCAAATACACATCACTGGGTGTTTAATACGGATACTGGTGGCTTCCAGGCCGATGACGCTGAAGTTAATCCGACTACCCTTGAAGCGCATAGTACGTATTAATTATGTGAAAATCTTGCCGGGATTATAAAGACGGCAAGCCACGGGTGATGATTAATTACTGGTGAAAACAAAATGGGCTGACCAGTTTGGGCGATAGCCGAGAGCTGGTCAGCCTTTTTGAAAATTCGGGAGGGGATGATGAAAGAGAAGAGTCGTCTGTCTTATGTAGAGGTTATAATCATAGCAGTCGTACTCGGCGTAATTGGGATGAGGGTAGTTCCACAGTTTGTCGAAGCAGGCCCGGAATCACAGATTAGCGACCTGATTGACGGACTTCAAGAGATGCGTGCACAGCTTGATTTATACCGTGCTCAGTACGCAGGCTGTCTTCCTGATGTCGATTCGTTCACAGGTTTTCAGACCGCTATGACAAAAAAGACTGGCCGATACGGTCCGTATGTCAGGAAGATTCCGACAAATCCTTTTAATGACCTTAACACGGTTCGTTTTGATGGCGAACCGGCAGGGGCCGGAACAGCAGGCTGGAGACTTGATACCGAGACTGGTGTATTCCGGGCTGACGATAGTGATGCGCATGCGGGTCTTTGAAAAGCCAAAAGGTTCGATTATTCGACGGTGGACGATTAGATAACCGACGGCAGATAATGTTTTTGGGATTTTCGTTTGGTCAATGGGCTGACCGTATTGAGGTGGTTGCCAATAGCAGGTCGGCCTCTTTTAATTGATTATTTCACTGCGAGCTATGAACTACGAACCACGAACTAAACGTAAGGGATTTACTTTGGCCGAGGCAATGATGGCGACTGTCGTGCTGGGTGTCGCAGCGGCTGCGGTACTGCTGCCGTTTACGAGCGG
>DATLBB010000197.1:0-3120 GCA_035527155.1 Sedimentisphaerales bacterium | reverse complement strand
CAATCCCGACGCCGTCAAGCCTAAGTCCGTCAACGATGAGCTGGTTGCGTTCATTGATTTTGCGCCGACGATGCTTTCGCTTGCGGGCGTCAAGATTCCCTCTCACATACAGGGTCAGGCGTTTCTCGGCAGCCAGAAGGCAAAGCCCCGCGAGTATATTTTCGCTGCGCGTGACCGTATGGATGAAGCTTACGACCTTATTCGTGCGGTGCGCGACAAACGCTTCAAATACATCCGCAACTATATGCCGCATCTTACCCGCGGCCAGGACATCGAATACATGAACCGGATGCCGGCAATGCAGGAGATGCGCCGGCTAAACGCCGAGGGCAAATTGAAGGGGCCCAAGAAGCAGTATTTCGAGCCGACAAAGCCCGTCGAGGAGTTGTACGATACACAGAAAGACCCGCACGAGGTCAAGAATCTCGCAGGCGACCCAAAGTACAAGAAGGTGCTCGAACGAATGCGCAAAGTTCATGCTGAATGGGCGCAGGAGACCGGCGATATCGGCCTGATTCCTGAGCCCGTGTTTGACGAGATGAAGCGGCCGGGCGGTGTACGGCAAACGACTAATGAGCCGCTGTTGGTCGCCGGCCCGGAGAGAGCGATAGCCGAAGGCACGATAGGGATCGCGAGTCTGACGCCTGGTGCCTCGATCGCGTACAGAATTGAAGGCGGTGGAAACAAGAGTAGCGGATGGAAATTGTACACCAAACATGTGCGGCTAAAACGAGGGCAAACTCTGCGCGCCAAGGCCTGCCGCATTGGCTTTATAGACAGCAGGGAGGTCAGGTTCAAGCTCGGTGATCCTGTAGCAGTTGGTCCGGCACCCGCAACCACACCACATTGGAGGGAGCAGCTCCATAAGACGGATTTGCTTCAGAGATTGCGTAAAATCAAAAAATTGGACGGTGAAGGCAGGAAAGCGATACCCGGCTATTTTAAGGCGCTAAACGACAAGTATGCCTCTGTTCGTTACTGGGCTGTAATTGGCTTGCACAATAACTGCAAGAGCGCCGAAGAAGTGAAACGGGCAAAAGCAGCGCTTAAGAAAATGCTGAAGGACCCAGCGCCGGTTGTTCGTATCGCTGCAGCCCATGCGATGTGCGACTGGGGCGAAGAGCAAGAGGGACTGCCGGTTTTGGCGGAGACGGCATTTGAGCACAAGACAAATAAGGCCGGTCTGTACGCAGTGATTGCGTTAAATAAGATCGGTGAAAAGGCCCGGCCGGCACTGCCGCAAATAAGGGCCTGCCTGAACAATTCGGATGGTTACGTCAAGCGAGTGACACAAGCGATATTGAAGCAGCTCGAAAACAAGTGATACCGATTCTATTTAGAGCGTCTAACAAAACTCATACTGTCATTTCGAGCGGAGCGTAGCGGAGTCGGGAAATCTGTTCAAAACAGTCAGCGAAGCGGTTCCTTCTATTAGGTTAATTGGTTTTGTTAAAGTTCTTAGTAATTGCCGATTGCCTGAGCAAGGCCGAAGGACAAATTCGAAACGAGGTTCTGCTTACGAAGTAAAGTAAGCCCGATTGCATTTCAGATTTTGCGGACGGCGAGGGTATAGATTGGTATATTTTGCTTCAGGTATTTTCTCTCGAAGTTTGTTCCGACCCATTCGCCGACTTCGGAGCCCGCGGGCCGGATAAATTCAATTTCCTCAAGTGTCTTGCTTTCGGTCTCTGTCAGCCCCTTTATCACTTTAAAATATTCAGCATGGTCGGTAACGATTTTTAAGTCGCTGCCGGTTTTTAATGCGCGCAGGAGCTGCTGCATATTTGCGGGGCAGAAAAAGCGTCTTTTGTGATGACGTTTTTTTGGCCAAGGGTCGGGGAAATAGATATGGAAGCAGTCAACGGAGCTATCGGGTACGAAGTCGGTTAAAAAGTACACGGCATCGGTGCGGATAATCCTGACGTTTGTCAGTCCCCATCGGCCGATGCGGTCGATGGCGTAACGGTAGTATCTGCTGGCGCGTTCGATACCGAAAAAATTTGCGTCCGGCTGGGCCTTGGCCTCCTTGAGCAGAAAGGCGGCCTTTCCGGTGCCGATTTCGACGTGGACGGGGCCTCGACGTCCGAAAATCCGGAAAAAATCTATCTTACCGTCCAAATCTTCGGCTTTTAGTGCGACCGAAAGATAATCCTTTAAGGTTCGGGCCATTAGTTACACCAGGTTCAAAATACACAAAATAGAGAAAATAGCAAAAGTTCGGCGGCTGTATTATACAACAAACAGACACTTAGACCAAGAATAAGCTTGCTTTTTGGCCTTATTCCAGCTAAACTAAACATAAGGAGTATCCGATAAAAAGTGTGAACGTATTGTTGGACAGGACGTATTGACTATTAGGATTGAATCCTAATTAGGTCTATATAACGGAACTTTACGTGAGGCATTTAGAGCAATGATACTCAAACTGACCAGAGCACGACGCAGACAGGTTCTGATAGACGTTAATACGCAAAGGGATTTCCTTCTTGCGGAGGGTAAAGCCTGCATAAGAAATCACCGCAGGGTTTTGACGCATATTCGCCGGCTGATGGCATGGGCGAGGAGCAGGAATATTCCGATAATCTCGATTGTTGAGGTCTACCCTGACACAAACAGCGAGCTCAGGGCTGGCTACTGCATTGACGGAACAGAGGGACAGAAAAAGATACGGTACACACTGCTTGGCAAGCGGATCAGTTTCCCCGCGGATGGCTGTACTGATTTGCCGCGAGATATACTTCGGCGGTACAGACAGATTATTCTTCACAAGCGCAGCATTGACCCGTTTGAAGAGCCGCGCATTGAGAGGCTGTTGAGTGAAGTGCGGGCCAATGAGTTTGTTTTGGTCGGTGCCAGTGCCGAGGGTGCCGTTATGATGATGGCATTGGGACTGCTGCAGAGAGACAAGAAAGTGACAGTCGTAGTTGATGCGGTGGGCTCGCACAATCAAAGAGAGGCGAGGCTGGCGATTCGCAAGATGGAGGCGAAAGGGGCAAAGCTGATTGAGACCAAGAGATTGGCCGGGACATCACATCTAAGGCAGGTCAGGATATGCAATTGCAAAAGGTGCCGGGGAGGAGCGGAAAAAACACAGGTTAAAATGGGGGCCTGATACTAAGA
>DATLBB010000196.1:0-3145 GCA_035527155.1 Sedimentisphaerales bacterium | reverse complement strand
GCAATTAACGTTACGGGAATATTCCTGGCCAAGCTTGACGGCACCGCACGCGGCGGAATCGTCATCGCTATTAAAGACCAGCTCGACATACCGGTAAAATTTGTCGGCCTCGGCGAAAAACCAGAAGACATCGCCGAATTCGACCCAGAGACATTCGTAGAGGCATTGTTTAATTGACATCACTTCTTTTGGAGGAGCAAAATAATGAAAGCCTCAGCAATCACAGCAACAAAAACAGGCACATTGCTGCTGGCCGGCTTACTGACAACAGTTTTAGCGAGCACTATCTTTGCCGAAGAAAGACTCGTGAAATATCAGCCAAAGTCCGGACTATTGCTTTGGCCTTCGCAGCCGCCGGAAGACATTCCATTCGAGCAATCCAAAGAGCTGGTCGGCATATTATTTACCGGGCTGCATAGTGACTATCGAGCAGCGGACACTTGGTATCCTTCCTGGGCATCAGACGACAACCTGTATTCTCCCTGGACCGACGGACAAACCGATGGAATGAGCTCCGGCTCCGGCGGACGCAACGCCACCACCGGACAGGCGGTCATGATTGGCGACGACCCCCTCAATCTCAAAATCAAGGCCCTCGGCATAACCAAGGGCGACCCGCATCCCTACCAGGGACGCTATCCCTGCGGAAGCCTCGTTCACAACGGCGTCTGGTACTACGGAACCTACTGTTTAGGCCCTGCCGGAAGTGTCATGCACGATGGTATGAGATGGAACTGGCCGGTATTGGGGCCGATTCCGGGCTTTCGCATTTCAACCGACTATGGCAAAACATGGACAGACACACCACACACCCCGGCCAGACCACTTTTTCCCGAACCTGCCAAATTTATGGGCCCGCTAAAAATCGGCTCACCAAAATTCGTCGACTTCGGAAAAAATATGGAGCATTCGCCAGATGGCAAAGCTTACCTCGTCGGTTACGGAGCTGAAGAAAACGACCCAAAGCCGCGATATGCCAACCTGAGCTGGATATCCGGCGACCAGATTTATCTGACCCGCGTAACTCCCAGCATCGAAAACATCAACGATGAATCAAAATATGAATACTTCGCCGGACACAATAAGAAAGGCAAATCCATCTGGTCGCACGACTTCAAAGACATCAAGCCGCTGCTGGAATGGAACAACAATATGGGCTGCGTTACGATTACCTATAACGCGCCGTTGAAGAAATACTTGATGTGTGTAACCGATGGCTGGCCGACAGTCGCCAAAATGAATTCCTACATCCTCGAATCCGACACAATCACAGGGCCGTGGAAGCTCGTAACATATATGAAGGAGTTTGGTGAACAGGGTTATTTCCTCAATTTCCCCTCCAAATTCATCAGCAAAGACGGACTAACGCTTTGGCTGTGCTATTCAGGCAACTTCAGTCAGGGCTGGAACAACATCCGATTCAAGGCCATTCCGCCGGGCAGCCGCTACGGCCTTGTCCTCCAGCAGGTCAAACTGCTCGACCCAAAGATGCATCGTGAGTACAAAAAGAAACTCCAGACACAAAAGCAGCACGACCCGCTTAAAAGCAAGAACAACGTTGCCCGTAAAGCCAAAGTAACCGTCAGTTCAACTTACAAAGGCTACACCGCCGAGGCAGCGATTGATGGCGTGGTTGGCGGCTACCCGGAAGATATATCGGCTGAATGGGCCACCGATGGCGAAAAGGCATCGGCGATGCTGCGATTAAGCTGGGATAAACCACAAATTATTGACCGCGTCTGGCTCTTTGACAGGCCTAACACACACGCCGACCAGGTTAATGCAGGCACGCTCATTTTCAGTGATGATAGCACGATAACCGTAGGCCAATTGCCCGACGATGCCTCTGCAGCTAAAGAAATCACCTTCCCGCCCAAAAAAGTTACCTGGCTCAAGTTTGTTGTTACTGCCGTCAAGCTCCAAACTCAGAATATCGGCTTAGCTGAAATCGCAGTTTTCACCGCAGAGGAGCGATAAGGAAAGGTCTGAACAATGTTTTCTCTCAACATCTCGTTAAATAAACCGATTTTCGCGTATCTTATGTTGGCAGTTTTGATAACTGCAAACACACGCCCACAAATTGCATCCTCAGCGCCAAAACCGGTTCCTCTTATGCAGCTCATACCGCTGCCCTACAATCAGGTTTCGTTTCAGCGTGATGGCGTAGAGATTGCGCGATACCATTTCGGCCCTTCTCTCAATCGGCCTTTTATCTTTCCTGTAATCGGCCCTTCGGGACGCTCCCTCACACGTATGGGCCACCCTCACGACCCGGAATCCCACAGCCACCACAATTCGGTCTGGATTTCGCACAATGACGTCGGCGGCATAAGTTTCTGGAGCGATGGCGGCAAAGGAAAGATTCGCCACAAACTGATTGTTAAATTTGAAGATGGCAACCGGGCTTGCTCTATAATCACAGAAAACCAGTGGGTTTCCAATAAAGGTAAAGTCCTTCTTTTGGAAACACGCCTGGTAACAGTCGTGCCGCTCGATGACTCCGAATGGCTTATGATTATCAATATGGAATTCAAAGCCGACGACACACCGGTTGTACTTGGCAAAACCCCTTTCGGTATGATTGGCGTTCGAATGGCCAAAACCATCGGCGTCAATGATGGTGGCGGCACTATTCGCAATTCCGAAGGAGCGGTCAACGAAAAAGAGGTCTTCTGGAAACGGGCCAGATGGATTGACTATTCCGGCCCTATTACAAATGAAAAATTAGAAGGCATCGCGATCTTTGACCACCCGGACAATCCGAATTTCCCCTCTTATTTTCACGTGAGAAATGACGGCTGGATGGGCGCTTCTCTAACATTTGATGGACCAAGGACAATTCATCCCGATAAACCCCTGCACCTTCGTTACGGACTATATATTCACAGCGATATGAAATCAAAGCAAGCCATCGAAACAACGTGGAAGCAGTTTACAAAAATTGACCCGGCGAAGCTGGGAAATCCATCAAGGAACAAATAAAACTTGTTTCCGCTTCATGAGCTGCACTTCACACTTTACCCGCTTTGGCAGCTGGCTTTACTCCGGCTCCTGCTTTTGCTTAACGAGCTACGCTTCATGCCTCACGTGTGCTACACCGTCGGATAATTGCCCAGAAAGTGGGTCTTGGGCAGGCCGCCTGTCA
>DATLBB010000195.1:0-2799 GCA_035527155.1 Sedimentisphaerales bacterium | reverse complement strand
CCTTTCAGGAACTGACGACGCGTTACTCGTTTACCTTTTTGCATAATATATTCTCCTTTCGACCCTGCACACCATAACAGCCAATAGCTATATTCTCTTTTCCATAAACAACTTAACTTAAATAACACTTCATTTCGTACACTTACCATAACCATGCAGGCTTGTCAACATCCTTTTGTCTTTTGGATTGCCCTCAGTGCTATGGTATTATATTAACGAAAGGCTTAGCAGCGTAGCTGCAGCCGGTTTTATAGGGAAAATCTCAGTTATTTTGCAAAAAAACTTACAAAAGTGGAAAAGTGGCTTAGTTATGGACAAAAATCTGAGTCGCCGTGATTTTCTTGGATTGATAGGTACGGGTATTGCAACCGTAACGCTGCCCGAATCAGTAGGCAGATGTAGCAGGGGCAAAAAGCCGAATTTTATCCTCATCTTCGCCGATGACTTAGGCTACGGAGACATCTCCGGTTTCGGCCTGAAAAAATCACCCTTCAAGACGCCCAATCTCGAACGCATGGCTGCCGAGGGCGCAAAGCTGACCAGCTTTTATGTACCCACCCCTTATTGTGCTCCGTCGCGGGCAACAATTCTGACCGGACGATACCCGTTCCGTAACGGCGTCGTGTTTAATCCCGCTCCCGACGCCGGCATAAACGATGTAGCTCTGCCCCACTCCGAGATTACAATTGCAGAAGCGCTCAAGGACGCCGGCTACGCCAGCATCTGCATCGGCAAGTGGCACCTCGGCCACACACTCCAGTACCTGCCCCGCCGACACGGCTTCGATGAGTATTATGGAATCCTCTACTCAAACGACATGCGCCCCGTGCAGCTCATCGAAAATGAGAAAGTCGTCGAGTACCCAGTCATGCAGGCGACACTGACCAAACGCTACACACAGAGGGCGCTTGATTTCATCGAACGCAGCTCCGCACGCAATCGCCCCTTCTTCCTTTACTTAGCACACGCAATGCCGCACAAACCGCTGGCTGCGTCTGAAGAATTCTACACCCCGGACACACCCGATGACCTCTACGCCGATGTCATCAGAGAACTGGACTGGTCAGTCGGCCAGCTCCTTAGCAAGCTCAAGCAGCTCCGACTCGACAATAACACGCTGGTTATATTCACTTCAGATAATGGACCTTGGTATGGCGGCAGCACAGGTGGCCTGCGCGGTATGAAAGGAAAGACCTGGGAAGGTGGCCTCCGCGTGCCAATGATTGCACGTTGGCCGGTCAAAATCCCTGCCGGTATAGTCAATAATTCACCAGCCGGAACAATTGACGTTTTCCCAACCATCCTTAATGCCGCAGGTGTCAATGTGCCCAAAGACCGCATTATGATTATAGATGGCAAAGACATCTGGCCGCTATTGACCTCCGAACGTGCCAAGAGTCCCCACGAAGCGCTTTTTGCAATGCAGGGAACAAACCTGATGACCGTCCGCAGCGGCAAATGGAGACTGCACGTCCGCTCACCCGGCCGTCCGCCAAAGCGAGGCGACGACTGGGTCGACCCTCGCGGTCCCGATGGCGTCACCATTATCGCTCCATACGAGCAGGCCCGACCCAATGCTTACCCAGGCGTTATCGGCGGCGATGGCCCCAGGGATATGATGCTCTTCGACATTGACGCCGACCCCGCAGAGCAGCACGACCTTAGCAGGCAGCACCCCGACATTGTTAAACGCCTCAAAGACCTGTATGATAAGACCATCGCTCAGGTACCCAAATTCAAACGACCAAAGCGATTCAAACAATTGCAGCGCCTCAAAGGAGGTGACCTGAGCTACGATAACTGATCTATATCGAGCTTGATATGATAGTTTTGTTGACAGACTTCGGCCAAAGCGAATATGTAGGCGTAATGAAGGGGGTTATTTACAGCATCGCCCGCGATGCAAAAATAGTTGATTTATGCCACGATATCTCACCTCAAAGTATCACCGAAGCCTCATGGCTCCTCAAAAACAATTACAAATACTTCCCGGAAGGTACTACTTTTTGCTGTGTAGTTGACCCTGGCGTCGGGACTGAAAGAAAAGCGCTGGCAGTAAAAACAGAAAATTTCTTTTTTGTAGCCCCGGACAACGGCTTGCTCTGGGAAACGCTAAAAGAGAAGAAAATAATTGACATAAGGCAAATTCCCATCCCCGCAGATGCAACCCGAACTTTTCACGGCAGAGATGTATTCGCAAAGGCAGCCGCGAATATCGACCTCGGAAATTTCGACGGCATAGGGGAAAAAACAAAACAAATGCAGAGGTTGGAACTTTATCAAAGCCAGAGAGAAGGAATAGTTGTCAGAATCGACAGGTTCGGAAATATAATAACTAATCTCGCAAGGCAGGATAAAGATAAATATGCTGTACAGATAGCCGGCAACAAATACGTGATGAATTACTGTCCCAATTATGATACGGCAAAAGACGATGAAGTGTTCCTGCTCGAGGGCTCATGCAGCACACTGGAGATTAGCCTGAAAAATGGAAATGCCAACGATAAACTAAACATAAAGGTAGGTGCAAAAATAACAATATCCTGAAAATCCTTTCGTTAGTTACCCTCAACCTCCAGGGCCACGTCAACTACATAGTCCTTCATCTCGTCCGTCAGCTCCGGATAAACCGGAAGTGCCATAACTTCCTTTGCCGCCTTTTCTGCTTCCGGCAAATCTCCTTCCTTGTATCCGAGACTCCTGAAACACTCCTGCAGGTGTAACGGCACGGGATAATATATCTCACAGCCGATATTCTTCTCTCTCAAATGTGCCAAGACCTCGTCCCGCTTCGGTACG
>DATLBB010000194.1:0-8454 GCA_035527155.1 Sedimentisphaerales bacterium | reverse complement strand
GCTCGATATCTGGTATCGCTCAGTCGGGGGCAACACGGTGTTTTTGCTGAATATTCCTCCTAATCGCGACGGGCTTTTTCCTGAGCGAGATAGCAAGGTACTCCAACAAATCGGCCTAATCCTCCGCCAGTCGTTCAAGGTCAACCTGGCCGAGGGTGCAACTGCGACCGCCTCAGTGAGCCGCGGGTCAGGCTTTGAAGCCGCCAACGCGCTCAATGGTGATACAACCACGTGCTGGATGCCGCCCGATTGGACTAAACAAGCCGAACTGGTGGTTACTCTGGACAAGGAAAAGACCTTCAATCGTGTGATGTTCCAGGAACAAATCCGCGACTACGGCCAGCGCATTACCAGCTTTGCCGTTGACGCACAGGTAGACGGCCAATGGCGGCAAATCGCCGAGGGACAGACAGTGGGCTATAAGCGGATTTGCCGCACAGAAAAGGTTATAGCGGATAAGGTGCGCATCCGGGTTTTAGATTCGCGGGTCTGTCCGACCATCTCTAACTTCGCTTTATATTTTGTGCCACCGATCGAAAAGATTATCGATAATTGATTGTGGACTCAAGACGCAGGACTTAATTCAAAGTTCAGAAATTTTCGAACGTCCTGACTCGCCGGGACTGTTTTCATTTTGAATTTTGTAATTTGTTTCTTATTAATTCTGCGACTTTTTTTCCTGATTTTAACATTCCGCCGAAGATTGGCCCCATTCTCGGCAGGTTATAAACATCGCATACCGACATACCCGCAACGTATAGGCCCGGGAAAACCTCGCCCGTCTTTTCTACCACGCCGGCTTCGGAGGCCTCAACGTTCATAAAATACTCTTGCAGCTCTTTGGGAAAGAGTTCCGGCTTTCTTGTTCTCAGCATACCGACCAGTTCAGCCGGATGGCCCGTCCCGTCAATCACGCATCTCGAACAGATACAAAATGGGTCTACGTGCAGCCCGAGCGCTCGTACACTTGCACTATTGACTACAACGCCTTGAACAGTTTCTTCCTTTAGTACAATATCTTCGGCCTCTATCAGGTTAAATATAGCTGCTCCCGCCTTCTTGGCCTTATAGGCCAAACCGGTGGCAAATTCTATTGCATCCGCTATATATAAATCTCCGTCTTTTTTCGTCGTCACGCCTATTTCATCTAAGATGTCTTTGTCTTCGAAGGTAACGATATTGTAGCCTGCCGCCCCTCCCCAGATTCCTCCACCTACCGAAAGTTTCTTTTCGACTATGGTGGTTTTTATCCCCGATTTGGCCAGGTAATAGCTGGCAGCCAAACCCGCAGGCCCCGCACCGACTATGACCACATCATTTTCAAGATGCTCGGACAATCTCCTGGTGTACTCCTGGATAATCACTCTGGAAATATCAGTCTCTATCATTTTTGTTCCCTTTCGTTTTCTAAAGCAATTACCGCTCCCTTACGGTCGCGGCTCTGTTTTGGAAAACTCAAAACAAAAAGCACTACCGTAAAAGGAGTGCTTCAAATCTATTTTGCCTTCCTTCGCGGGCATTATCCCGAGCAGGTTCATAGGGTCCCCCGCACCTATTAGGCGTGAGCCTATGCTCAATAGGAGCGGGATTCTCAGCCGTAACCTAAACTTGCCTTTGGTCTTCAGCTCCCCTGGCTTATCACAATTTTCTGAGAAGCATTTTAATAGAGCCCAAAGGCGGGCACAAGAATTTTTTTCGGTTTTGCTAATAAACATCCAAGCATTTACTAACGCAATCAAATCTTTTACCAAAGATTGGGTTTGATTGGGTTTGTTTTTTTGGGGCCGGAAGGCGGTAACATTGTCATAATCCTTTGTTAAAGTTAAGTTTGCGCTCATTTTGGGCTTTACAGAAATTGGGTTTGAATTGGGTTTGTTTTTTCGGACTGCGAAATCATCGTATTTTCTGTAATCCTTTGTTAAAGTTAAGTTTACATTCATTTGGGCTTTTCGGAAATTGGGTTTGATTGGGTTTGTATTGGGTTTGTTTTTTTGTACATAGTTCATAGTTAATTGTTCGTAGTTCGTTGTTAATAAATTAGTTACGTTCATTTGAGCATCCGGTAAATTGGCTTTGTTTTGCATAAAAAGAGCGATTTGTAGAGAATCCTCTACAAATGTAGAGGACCCTGCTTCGCAGAATGCTACGCAGGGCAGGCCTCCTGGTACTACAAAATCACATAGTTGCGTTGACTGTATCATCATATTGGGTAAGGAGTTATCTGGTAGTTTGAAATCCGAAGCACGAAATCCGAAATCCTAAACAAATCCAAATGACCAAAATCCTTAATTTTCAAAACAAAAGCTTCGGGAGGACAGTCCCGAAATGAGGGCTGCAAAAAAAGAAGCGCCTCTATAAATGCACGAATGTGCGCGTTTGATGCGAAAATTTGTGTTATTTTGACAGGATTTACAGGATTAACTTGTTGTGGGCAAAGGAGTTAAAATTTTTTTATTTTTTTGGGATTTGGCCGGTTACTATGTGCGCTTTTGGTTGCGCATTTTTGCCTATATTAACGCCCCATTAGAAAACAGAAGGCATGTTTCTAACGGGGTAAACAGATTTAACGGATAAGAACCATAATAATTCTGTCTTTCTTAGCAAAAATGACCAAAAGTGCACAAAAGAGACAAAAAAATGACCAAAAAAGTGCTTTATTTAACCGCAGATTTCACAGAGGACATGGACTAACACAGACTTTTAACCACGGACTAACGCGGACTTTTTACCACGGATTACAGGCGGCGACGTGTAAAGTATTTGAACTCGTCACGTTGTTTCATGTTCTTTCCTTGCGTATTGCATTTGGGCAGTTCGCCATACTTGTGGCGGAAAACAAGCAGAAGCGCCCGCTCCAGTTTTTGCCAAGTCTTGACGCCCGGTTTTGGCGAGCAGGTCACAATACGCACCATAAACTCACGCACACCATGAATCGACAAGACGTCCTGCGCCCTCGCAGCTACACTCTGGGCAATTCGGGCAACGCCTTTCTTCGTGGTACCTATATAAGCAATTCTGGAGCGGCCCCACTTGTATTTTAAAGCCCTCTTCACAAGGATCGCATATACCAGCTTTTTTTTACCAATCGAGACACGGGTAACCTGCATTGCATGTTTTGGTTTTAGGCTAATGGTCAATCGTTTTGGCATTAGACAGCCTCCTGTGTCAACTTTTCTACATCTTTATAATCAGATTCCCGCCAAACAATTTCTTATCTCCTGGCTACGCTGTAGGCTCGAGCCGATGGCGAGCTTATTTCGCTGCACTGTTCAAGATGTCCACATCACGCAATTAGTCACAGAAAATAACACAAAAAGTGATAAGTGAAAAGGGAAAAATGATATAAAAAAGACGCCTGGATCCCTGCCTAAAGCATTCAGGGACTGGCGGGGAAAAGGGGGGAAAGAATATCGAATTCTTCGACTGGGCTCAGGATAAACTCACCTAAGGATGAGAATTTAGAATTGAGAATGCAGAATTTAGAATTTGGTTAAAAAGACGTCTGGATCCCTGCCATATCAATGATTAATGATAATTGATGATTGATTATTGGGATTGAGATTGACAAGGGTAAGGGATAAGCCTATGATACAAACGTTAATAATACATCAATAAGGACGGCATAAGTTATGGCAAGTCATCGCTTAACCAGCGATCTCTCAGCCTCAGCCTGGCTTTGTTAGCCGACCGATAGCTCCCCTGGCAAATTTAAATTCTGCAGAGCATTATAACAGCATTCATTAGCTGCAGCAAGTGTTTTTATCTTACAAAATGTCCGAGGCTTTCATCTTTCCTGTCTTTTCACCAGTTGTTTTATGGTGTTCGGAATATCTTGAACATTCAGAATTCCGGTTTCTCTGGCTAATTTGTCATTTCTGCCGTTGCCTCCACCGGTAAAAAGACGACAGCATTGTGTCGCTTTCCCATTTTGCTTGCGCAGCACTCCAACAAGCCCCAAACCTGAAATAGAACTTTGAGCACAATTGTTCGGGCAACCTGAGATGTTGATCCGTACATCCGGATGATAAAGGTCCGCGAGGGCTGTTCTTATACTATCGGCTATTTGCCTTGTATTTGCAACAGCATGTGGACAGGTTGTCGAGCCAGGGCACGTAACAACTATTGGATTATTCTCGAAGGCAGCCAGCGTTTTGGGAAGCTCAACTGTTTTCTTGCCGTAAAGTTCGAGTCCATGTTCGAGGTTAATACGCAGCTCAGCACCCTGTGGCTCGGCAGCATCAGCAAGCAGTATCGCCTGTTCGGCTTTAATATTACCGTTGGGTAATTGAAGACGCCATAACAGCTTAGTATTTTTATTTGTCGTAGTTGTAGAAATCTCGGGCCAGGACCGTCGGGCCTTGGCGTTACTGAACCACTTGTCAAGCTCGGCGCGAAAGGCGGGCTCTCCAAGTTTTTCTCTTACGTGACGAAAGCGAGCACGTCGCCTGTCTTCACGGTCACCATATTGCTCGAAAAACTCTATAGCCCCGACGCAAAGAGGTGTAACATCTCTCGCCGCCAAATCCTTGTAAAGCTCAATGCCAAGGGCGGGCTTTGCGCCGAGTGAACCCGCACCGATAACCGTAAATATTCCGTCCTGCTGCGCAATAAAGCCCAAGTCGTTGAGCCACGGCTTCGCGCAGGCCCGTTCGCAGCCGGAAAAACTTATCTTGAACTTGCGAGGTAGGTCAAGAATGTTGGACTTTGATGATAAGTGTTGATCAACGAACCGGGCCAAAGGGAAAACGTCAGCAGACTCGGTATCAAAATCACAACCGGAACAGACTGTTATATTTCTTAATGAATTACCGCCGGCTCCGAAAAGTAACAAAGCGACCTCCGATAAACCTTGTTGGATTACAGGAACGTCCCTGCCTGCGATGTCGTGCAGCTCTATTGACTGACGGGTAGTCACGTGCAATTTGGAGCTGGGCGTGTAAGAGGCGGCGAGTTGGGCGATTCTGCGCCACTGGGCCCAGTTTATTCGTCCACCGAAGATCTTTATGCGCTGCATAAACAATCCATCCTGCTTTTGAGGGTAAACCCCGAGTATGCGATTGGTGATTGAATCCCCAGTATCCTGTTCCAAAGCAGGTTTTTGTTTCGCTTTTAGATTCATAATATGTCCCTATGTTATATCTGGTAATCTATGAGTGCCTTTGTGTGAATACCGCACTCACCTCCGCATTTACTTGTACCAATCCATCTGCCTGCTCTTTCATCTTTCCCCTGCGCTATTTTTGTACAAGGCCAGCAACCAAGCGACCTGTAGCCTTTGCTATAAAGAGGATTAACGGGTACGTTATTGAGGGCCAGATACTGCCAAACCTCACGCTCATACCAAATCAATATGGGATTGAGCTTAATCAGGCCGATGTCGCGCTCCTCAATCTCCTTAGAGTTTGTTCTTGTGCGACCTTCGGTACAGCGAAGTCCCGTTACCCAGCAGGAAGCTCCCATTTCCTTGATGGCTCGCCGTGTGGGTTTTACCTTAAGAATTTCACAGCATCGGTCCGGATCATGAGTGTAAAGCTTTTCAGGAATTTCCTCATCGCTGCTGAATATCTTCATTTCGGGACACCGGGCAACCTCAGCATGCATAAAATCAACTGTCTCAGCAGGCTTGTAACGTGTTGTCACGATAAAGCCCCGTATTTGGGGATTCACTCTTCTTGCAAGGTGCCAGACAGCAGAAGAATCTTTGCCAAGGCTGTTCGCCACAACCAGCCCGTCGCTGTGTTCGGTATAAGCCTGTTCTATCAACTGCAATGAACGCTCCACCTTTTGGGCGAAATTCAACTGCTCTACCAATTCAGCTACCTTTTCTGCCAACAACTCTTTCAACATTTTGTTCAAACCCTTTCATCTTCTAAAAAAGACATTAAATCTGATACTCTGGCGGCTTTTGCTTGCCAAAACTCAGGTGATTCCAAAACCTCTCGTGCGCGTAGAATACCCCAATCTTAATTGCGGTATCGAGTATTCCAATCTGCGCGGCCAACTTTAATTCGCCGGCGACAATCCATGCCACCATGAATGTGACCACTGTACCGCCTGCCCGCCAGGTTACAGCCTTAACTATACTTCTCAAATGTGTTTCCAATGCCCCAATCCTTAAACTATTATCCCTATAGGATTACTATGATAGACAAGCAAAAAAAGTTTCTTTTTCTTAAATTGCATAATTAGCTACATAAAACCGGCTTTGAGCTAATTCCTCTTGAACCATCTCTGCAAAGGTAGTAGTGCTGTAAACACCGGAAATTGCGGCACTTACTTCCTTCCATAATTTGGAAAAAACATAATCCCCTCTCAACTTCCAGTTGCGACTACCGGTTTGTTCTCCTTTTCTGCTATCGCCTTGAAAGAAGCTAATCACTTCCCCAACAGTTAGGTTATCAGCCGACCGCGCCAACATATAACCTCCATTGCTTCCTCTTCTCGATTCCACGAAACCACCTTGCTTCAATTCGGCCAAAATTATCTCGAGAAAGCGCTGCGGGATTGCTTGAGCCGATGCTATATCCTGTATCTTAACAGGGTCAGTGGTATGGCGCAGGGAAAGCTCAAAGATCGCCCGGAGGCCATACCTACATTTTTTTGAGAGTTTACTTGGTCCTGCCATAACGCCACCTGTTTTCTTGTGTGATTCTTATATCTATCTTCACTATATCAATCGAGATAGTGATATTATGCCAGAAACAAACACAAAGTTCAAGGCTTTTTTTAAAAAATCTTGTTTTTTTTGGATTTTTTTCAGACTGAATCAGAGTGGTTCTGCATGGAAGATTCCAGCGAAGGTGTCTCTTATTGGCTCTAAAACCGCCTTTTCTTGTGGTTGCCTGGGTAACAAAGACTAATGAAAATTTACTTTACATAAGGATTGGAGCGGCTTATCATACAGGAACTTGCCGTGCTCTCAGAGAAGAGCCTAACTTGTTTTTAATAAAGGATTTATACGTCCATGTCGAATAAAGGATTTACCCATCTTCATCTGCACAGTCAGTATTCACTGCTCGATGGCGCAATAACCTTCGACAAACTGTTCAAACGCTGCAAGCAGCTCCAAATGGACGCAGTGGCAGTTACCGACCACGGCAATATGTTCGGTGCTGTCGAATTCTATACAAAGGCGGTAGCCGCCCACATCAAGCCAGTCCTCGGCATCGAAGCATATATCGCCCCGCGCAGCAGGTTCGACAAACAGAAAACCAGTATTTCCGATGCCGCATATCATCTGATACTTTTAGCTGAAAACAACACCGGTTATCAGAACCTGCTAAAGCTGGCAAGCGCTGGTTATACAGAGGGATTCTACTACCGCCCGAGAATTGATAAGGAAATCCTCGCCGAGCTCAACGAAGGCCTGATTGCAACGTCGGCCTGTCTCAAAGGCGAGATTGCAGCCCAGCTTTCTAACGGCGATGAGAAAGCAGCGCGCCTGGCGGTGGAAAGCTACCTTGAGATATTCGGCCCCGACAGATTCTTCATCGAAATCCAAACGCACGAGAATGATGACCCCAACGTCCTCCAGGCACTTATTGACCTTGCAGGAAAGATGGGTCTGCCTCTTGTGGCGACCAATGATGTACACTTCCTTCAAGAAGATGATCACGAAGCTCACAATTGCCTCTGTGCCATAAGCACCGGCAAACGCGCTGATGACGCCAACAGAATGATTTATCCGCCGGACGTTTATCTAAAGACTCCGGAGCAAATGCACCAGCTTTTTGCCGATGCCGGCCAGGCCTGTGACAACACGATGGCGATTGCCGACCGCTGTAATGTCGAGCTTGGTTTGAAAAAGCGCCATGCGCCCCGCTTTAAACCACCTGACGGCTCAACTCCCGAAGAGTTTCTCACGAGATTGTGCTATGAGGGGGCGGAGCAGCGCTTTGGCGAAATTACCGAGCAGATAAGAGGCCGGCTCGACAGGGAACTGGACGTAATCGAGTCGAAAGGGTTCGCCAGCTATTTTCTTATCGTCTGGGATTTCTGTAAATACGCACACGAAAACAATATCCCCGTAGGTGCCAGGGGCAGTGCCGTAGGCACCCTCGTCGGATACTGCCTCGGATTGTGCGATGTTGACCCGATTCGTTACGACCTGCTCTTCGAGCGTTTTATGGACCCTGAGCGCGACGAAATGCCCGATGTTGATATCGATATCTGTCAGGCCCACCGGGCCCAGATCATTGACTATGTCCGCCAAAAGTACGGCCACGTCGCGCAGATAATAACCTTCGGAACAATGAAAGCCCGGGCGGTTATCCGTGACGTATGTCGGGTGCTTGATGTGAAATTACATGAGGCCGACAGATTAGCCAAGCTTGTCCCCTTTTCCCTTGATATGACACTTGATAAGGCCTTAGAGACCGAACCGCAATTGAAACAGGCTTATGAGCAAGACGAGCGGACAAGAAAGGTAATTGACATCTGCAAGAAGCTCGAAGG
>DATLBB010000193.1:0-4212 GCA_035527155.1 Sedimentisphaerales bacterium | reverse complement strand
CTCTTTGTGTGCTTGGCGGCAAGCCAGGCAATTCTCAAATCTTCAAGCTGCTCCGGCGTAGGACGGGCCTTAGTCGGATACTTCAACTCAGCCGGCTCCCAGCCAACTAAATCCCTCTTCTGCAGAAGCATGCCGCCAATGACGCACCGAGCGTCATACTCCGCCACATCTATCTTCGCCCGGTCAATCTCGCCCGTCTCCATCAGCCGGACCCTGCCGCCCCACGCCTTCAACGTCCTGATTAGCTCAACCGCCTCCTGCTCAAATTTCGGCGCAATAATCACCTCAGCAAAAAATCCGCTTGCCCCCCTCGCCTTGCCGAACCGGCTGTACGATTCCATAATCGTGCGGGCCAATTCAACGTCAACCTTCCTGTTCAAAGCGATAATACTCCCGAACGCACTAATGACATCGCCCTCGTAGGCCTTTCGGTATGCCTCAAGAATATCCTCATCGACTGCACAGCCGCATGGATTAAGGTGTTTGACGACGACCGCCGCCGGCTTCGAGAACTCCTTTACCAGCTCGAACGCCGCATTTGTATCCAGAAGATTATTAAAACTTAAGCCCGTGCCGCCTTCCAACAAAGTGCCACTGCTGACCGACATCTCCGGGCTCGAAGCCAGCTTATAGAACGATGCGCTTTGATGAGGATTTTCGCCGTAACGAAGCGACGCTTCTTTCTTAAGCGCAATTGAAACCCTCTCCGGATACTCTACCGCCCGCCTGCTGTTAAGATACTTCGAAATGGCGGCATCATACGAAGCTGTCAGCCCAAAGGCAATCCGCGCAAAATCGCTCCGCAGCTCCTCGCTCACAGCGCCGCCGTTTTTCTGCATCTCCCCGATGACCCGCTCATATTGCCTGGGCTCTGTAACAACCGTAACGAACTTATTATTCTTCGCAGCCGAGCGAATCATACTCGGCCCGCCGATATCAATATTTTCAATGGCATCTTCCAGCGTACAATCCGGCTTGGCGATTGTCGCTTCAAAAGGGTAAAGATTCACGCACACCATATCAATCGGCTCAATTTTATGCTCCTTCATCGCCGCCGCGTGTCCCTTTTTGTTCCGAAGCCCAAGCAGCCCGCCGTGTATCTTCGGATGAAGTGTCTTTACTCTGCCGTCCATCATCTCCGGAAAGCCGGTAACCGACTCAATACCAACCACTTTCACCCCTGCATTGCTCAGCGCTTTTGCCGTACCGCCGGTGCTGATTATCTTGACTCCCATTTTGCCAAGCGCTTTGGCAAAATCGACAACACCGCTCTTGTCCGAAACACTTACCAACGCCGTCTTAATCTTCACATCCATTCGTACTTACTCCTTTTCAACAACATCTAATCTTAATTTACCCTGGCCTCGCACATTACCTCTCGCATCCAGCTTTTAATAACGTATCGACGCCAAACTATGAACTACTTAACCGGCCGTAAACAGGCAATTCTCCCGGCCGCATCAGCAATATACATTTTCGAACCATCTACA
This sequence comes from Sedimentisphaerales bacterium, assembly GCA_035527155.1. Taxonomy (GTDB): domain Bacteria; phylum Planctomycetota; class Phycisphaerae; order Sedimentisphaerales; family Anaerobacaceae; genus CS2-K091. The sequence goes on along the minus strand of DATLBB010000193.1, from coordinate 2,722 downwards.
TTAGCCGTATATTTCGAAACGCCCGCGAAGTTGACCGAATACAGCCTTTTGGCCTTCTTATTGTCCATCACCACGAGCCGGCCTTTTGCAATCACATAAGCCTTTCCAGCCACCTCAGCTAACAAATCATCCCCTCCCGGCACCTCCCAGATGAGTTTGCCGCTTTCTCTGCTTATCGCCGATAAACCTTTATAGCGAACATACTGATAAACAACTTCTCGCGTCACCCGTGGTGCCCTGTCAAGCATCGCCGCCGTCTGATACTTCCAGACAAACTTCTTCCCCGCCGCTTCGACCATATCAACCCTGTAAACGTTTGTATCTTTACTGGCAAAAAATAGGGACGTGCCATCTCTGACAATCGGCCCGGCAATGCCTCCGGCAGCATCAAACTGCCACAGCTTCCTCGGCCCATCCGCCGTGATACTTACCACATTACCCGCCTCGGTTCCAAAAACCACAAAATCCTCGTCGGCAATAATCGAAGTAATCATCGAATCGTTATCAGCAGCCACCTGAAAAACCTGAACCTTGTCCTCCGCACGTAATGTATGTATACGCCTGTCAGCCCCGCTCAAATAAAAATAAGAGCTGTTACGAGCGGCAGGACAAACTGAACGATACTCCAGCAGCCTGGTACCACGTTCCGTGCCGAACTCCTCATTAATCTCAACCAGCTCACTGCCGACTATAGAAAAAAGCTCATCTTCATAAAGCTCCAGCCCCACAATCGGAAAACCAACCGGCGCAAAAGCCCTGCTAAATATCATGCCTCCCCTTTCGCGGTCCAGTGAAACAATATAATTGCGGTCTGACAGCGCGTAGATACGATTACCAAGAATATGCAAATCCCTTAAACTTTCTCCCCGCTTCAAAGGCAGCTGCATCTGCCATACTGTTTCCAGCTTGGCGTGTTTAAGCAGCTCCGGAGGAACAAGCCACGAAAAACCATCCTCCACAACTATGTCCCTCGCCCCATTGCACGAAACCAAAAGACCCGCCAATAAAACAAATCCGTATCGCCATATTTTCAACATAGCACCGTCCGTCCTTTATAAGTTAAAAGTGAAAAAAATGAAAAACTGAGGAACTTCCATTCCTTACTTTTTACTTCCCTTCACACTTTTACATAGTCAGCCAAATCAACATTATGCTCAGCCTCGAATTCCTGCATCTCTTCAATGCGTCTGATGTCGTCTTGTATTCGGTTGGCCAGCTTAAATATATAAGGCTTACCCGCCAGGCGGTTTTGCAGGTCATCGAGCATCGGCTCCCAAGTGTTGTCGTACAACTGCGCTTTAAGAACAACAAGCATACGGTGCTCGTCACTCAAGCCTTCAACAAAATCGCTGACGACTTTACTGACAGCGGTCTCACTGCCCTTATCACTATTTCCGGCCTGCTTAGCCATTTACCAAAACCTCGCCCGCATCCTAATACCCACGCCCGGAAATTGCAACAATTTTTCACAATTATCCACTCATCGCACCCCTGCCACCCATAAATCTCCAACAATTCTTGACAGTTTTTGCCAAAACTGTTAAATTTCCGCCATTAAAGTTACCGTCCCATCAATGTCAGTCAAGATAAGCTTGGAAGGAGATTGTAATGGATTGCAGGAAATTCGTCGAAGAACAAATCGCTGATATCAGGCAAACGGTGGGGGACGCAAAGGCCATTAACGCCCTCAGCGGCGGCGTGGACAGCTCGCTTGTAACGGTGCTCGGGCACCGCGCCCTGGGTGACCGGCTCATAACCGTCTTTGTCGATAGCGCCCTGATGCGCGAAGGTGAGCCACAGCGGGTCGTGGACATCTTCGCCTCAATGGACATACCGGCCGAGCTGGTCGATGCCAGAGAAGAGTTCCTCTCTGCACTGGCCGGCCTAACTGACCCCGAAGAAAAACGCCAGGCCGTTACGGACACATTCTATGCAAAGGTATTCAGCCGACTCGTAAAAGAGTCCGGCGCAAAGTTCTTACTGCACGGCACCATTCTCACCGACATCGAAGAGACCGTAGCCGGAATCAAACGGCAGCACAATATTCTCGCTCAGCTCGGCATCGACCCGCAGTCAGCTTATGGCTATTCCGTGATTGAGCCGCTAAAGACCCTGCGAAAAGATGGTGTCCGCGAGGTCTGCAAATTCCTGGATTTGCCAGCCGAAATCACCCAGCGGATTCCATTCCCAGGGCCGGCCCTCGCCACGCGAATTGTCGGCGAAGTTACACCGCAGCGCCTCGAAACCGTCCGCGCCGCCACTACCATCGTGGAAGAAGAGCTTGCCGATAGTGGCGCGTTTCAGTACCTGGCCGTCCTGCTCAACGACTATGCAACCGGCATCCGGGAGAACAAACGGGAATTCGGCCAAATCATTGTCGTCCGCTGCATCGAGAGCACCGACGCCAGAACCGCAACCGTAACCGAGCTTCCCTGGGACAAGTTAAATAAGATTTCCGAGCGAATCACCCAGATAGACGGCGTCAACCGCTGCCTGTACGACCTGACCCCGAAGCCGCCTGCAACTGTAGAGTACGTCTAAGTGCCGATGTGAGGTTTCTTTATGAGCATCAAAGTTCTTGGCATCTCGACAAGCCCGCGACGTGACTCCAACAGCGACCTGCTTTTGCAACAGGCCCTCGCCGGTGCCGAAGCCGCGGGCGCAGAAACCGAATACATACGCCTTCGCAACTTCAATATCGCCCCCTGCGTCGAGTGCAATT
>DATLBB010000192.1:0-6900 GCA_035527155.1 Sedimentisphaerales bacterium | reverse complement strand
GGAGTGGTAGAATTTGCATCTGTATTGTCAGAAGCAATCTGTAAGCTGGGGAAAGCCCCACCAACCTGCGTGCCGCACGTAGTATCCGCACTGTAAGTTTCGTCTATATCAACCCAGTCACCATTAGCTCCGTCTACGGCAATGACCTCATATCGACCGTCAGTATAAACAGCCGCAAAATCAATCCTGGCTATCAATCCGGCACAGCAACCCATAAAGTAACCTTGACCCGCCTTAGTGATACGGACCTTGCCCGAGCCATTGTTTACCACGTCACAGGCAGTATTACCCAAACTCGCCAGAATACTGGACAGCGGCTTTCCATTTGCATCCATCACCTCCGCTAATGTCTTGCTCGGATTTTTCAAATCCCCCCAGAAGTCCTTCGTACATCCGCCACCAGCAACCGTATCCCCTTCTTTAGTGCCTCTTCCACCAACAAAGAACACTGCGTCTTTTGAGTCAAAAATTATCGGCATTATGGTTTACCTTTCAACCAGATAGTTACGTAACGTTTGTTTCCTTCCCTACCTCTTTCAGCTTCCCTGTCTGGAAAGTTCGCATCGAGCCAAACCTTGGCCATTTGCTTCAATTGCTCCATGTTCGCTTTATCATCACGATTACGAAGAGCGTCAATGACGCCGCATTTCATATTGTTAAGAAACGTAATGGTAAAGTCCCGGCTTCCAAGCAATTCCGCCGCCTGATTGAACCCCAGGGACTGGACCTGCTCGATGCTGTAATTACCATCAAGGGCTATCTGTTTCAACTTTTTGTAGAAAGTATGATTGTTCATTTTTTCCCTGCACTTTTATGCTTCCTCTGCCCACGTCCCGTGCTTGGCAATGGTTGCCCAGTCACCGTTCGAATCGGCAACAAGCGTCAGGCATTCACCTATCGCATCTGCTACCTTGTATTTATCAGCCGTCAGGCCGCTGTCATCTCGAATTGTTGCGATCCCGGGGTCGACCCGCAGCTCCTGGTCGGCCTGGACTTCAAAGGCAAATTCCGTACCTTCCGGCGCCGATGCCGGCAACGTAAGCGTAACCGTGCCTGTGGCGCCTAAATTCGTGTGAACGCTGCCGGATTCCTCCACTGTCAGTGTATCATCAGCAGTATGCACCTCGATCGTCTTCTTCACCCCCCCAGCCTCATACGGCATCACAAAATTATGACCCACGCGGCAATCGGTTATCGACTCGATGTCCCCACCTGACGTGCTTACTATCGCCAGGCGGATATGAGGCGTGGTCGCCATATTAGGGAAGCTGCCGTATTCATTGGTCACAAGATTGCCGGCCGAATCCAGGTACACGTAAATATTCGCCTTATCATCCGCCAGAGTATTACTCGACGAGCCGTCATAGCTGACCAACTCCGTACCCAACCAGAACTTGCCGTCTTTGACGCCAATATCCAGTTCGCCCTCGTCATAGACCCGCAAATCGTTCGCTCGCCGCGTCGCCAGCAATAGACGATACAGCAATTTTCTAAACTGCAAATAATACGGCGATGTGCCCGTAGGGATATACTCAACACCAGTCTCAACGTCAGATTGTATGTTTAATAATTCATTATCAGATGGATATACTTCAGCCATAATACTCTCCTTGCTACTCTGTTACGAGATACCCAACACTAATTGGTTCGTCTGCTTATCGAATGAAGAAATGCTAACCTGTTCGGCAGGGCTTGCTGCTGGCGTCACCGTGACTTGGCCGGTCTCGCTTCCGACGCTTTCATTACCCAACGCGTCAAAAATTTTGACTGCAAATTGGTAAATTCCAACGCCCATCGCTGGGCTTGTCCACTCTAATGAATCAGCATCAAGACCAAACTGACCATTACCAAAATTACCCTTTCCAAAACCTACCGCAGCCGCCGAGCCATAACCAAAATCACCTTCGCCGAACCTGCTCATACCAAACCCTGCCTTATCCTGGAGGGACGGCCAGATTCTCACCGGCGAATCATTAAGAGCCTTGTCATAGGCGATTTCACCGGTACCATTGTCAAAGTAGATTTGAGCGGTTGCACCGATAGGCAAACTCTGACCACGCAGCATAATGACCCTCACCCGGCCACTCTGGCCAATTGACGATTCAAGCTCACTGCTAAAATCAGTAGCCGCTTGCTCAGCCTCGATGGCAAAGACTTCAATCCGAACCGGTGACTCTAAAGAGGTAGGTATCTGAACAATCGTTTGTCTTTGCTGACTGTCAACCGTAGCCCCCGCATACTGGCCGTTGACATAAATCTGATAAAACTTATCAGCCCAAACCGACCGCCACTTTACCAAAGCCGTCCGTGGGTTCCCCACATACCCGCCGTCCGCCCATACGCCGCAAGGCAGCTCATACGCCCTCACTTTTTCTATCCCACTGCTGATAAGTGCCATTATTACTGAACCTTTAACTGCGTATAAACGATTTCATAATCAACTGCTATACCACCGCCGCCTGCTCGCTCTTTGCTTACCTTGAAAACATCCATCCGAAGATTATCAAACTCTTCGCCGCTGTCAGTTACCAACGTGTGCGTATTGCCATCCATATAGGCCGATATTGCGCTGATTCTCTCATCCATTTGCGTTCGGCTTTTCGCCCGCAGAACGCCCTTCTGTTTTATCTTCCTGCTGCGTCCGCCCATATCAACACTAAGCACGCCGTCCAGTCCTGGCAACGCTCTCTCCATCGAAGCGCGGCTGACACTGCCCAACTCAATCTCTAACTGCTGCTCGTCAAACAAACTTTGTCCGTCCAAAGCGGTGCTCATCTTTTTCCTTTCACAGGCTAATCCCGGACCAACCTTATAGACCCTCCAACTCTGGTAACATCAGCTACTCCGTCGGAGCCAATGTCAATACTGAGTCGACACCGTTCCCTTGCCCTCTCAAAGAGCCTCTGATAGTGCAGGCTTTTCTTCCAGAAATTCTCATCCTTTGCCTTACTGGCTAACATTGCATAGATACTTGAGATGACCCCAAAAGCCGACGCCCTCTTTAAAACATCCGTATCCAGAACATCGTCAGCATCATAGATGCTTGCAGAATTGCCCGGCCTGATACCGAAATTTTCTGTTAACCGAAAACCAACTTCACCGGCCTGTGGCCCGTACGTGCTGATGCGGTAGGATATATCAGTAGCTGCCGGTGGCGCTACGGCAGCAGCATCTGAACTCGACCTGATTACTGAAACGGTAAGCTGCGTTGCCGAATCCACAGAAACTATCTCATACGCACCGTCCAGTGAACCATCTCCGGTTTGCAGATATACAACCCCCCCTGCTGAGACCTGCGCACTTACAAAATCTGCTCCACTTGCGGTAAATGTCGTCCCGCTGAGCGTCCCGCCAGTCCCTGCTGCCAATACCTGCCCCGACGGGTGTAATTCTCCGAACAGTACGGGCTCGTATTTCAAAATGTCCACATCGTTTGAAAAACTAACCATTGTCTTTTGTCCCTTTCTTGTGTGAGCGGGCCGGTCAGGTGCCCAAAGGACTGTTTCTCCTTTGGGCACCCACACCAAGACGCCCCTACATATTAGGATTGCGTCCGGTATCGAAGCCCGCTGTTTAGCTTGTACTAAGCTCGCGAATAAGCCCGTGTGCCCCTTCGTTCTTGAGCTCCAGCGTATATTCGCCAATCAGCTCGCCACACTCATAGTCACCACTGCTTGCTAACGGCTTGAAATGGAAGTTCCGTCCTGCTAAAGGCAGCACACTGATGCGAGACGAATCCAAAAACAGTGCGGCGTCCTGTGGTATCCATCGCGACGTAACAATTCTGCAGATACCGAAATCACTTTCATAAACACTAACCATATTGGTGAAAGTGGTATCGTTAGCTGCGTAGGTTCGGCTGTTGGCACAGAACGCGTTTATCTGTCGCTTCTGAAAACCGCCGACGACAATCAAATCCACATTGCCGTTACTGTTGTCCCATATCTTCCTGAGCACATAATTGACCTTGGTCTCATCAAGGCCGGTACCACTCGGAAAGCCCGTATCGCCGGTATTGAAAACATTCGTTGAGAGGTGCTGAATAATGCCATTCATCGACCTTCTCACCGAGCTGCCTCCTTCGGGATTGCTGGTCGGCTGTCCACCGTTGATAGCCGTATTTTCCAGGTCACGAATCAGCTCCCGCAGCCGTTCCTGCTTTTGATAATCCATCTCATCAGCCAGGCCAAGTTGGCTGGCAGCGATATCGGAACCGCTGACTTCCACCGCAGCGGTAAATATCTGGGTATAGTTTCCGCGCCTGCTTCGATTGGTAAATCTCGCGTCAGGTTTGTCGTCGCCTTCAAGAGCTGCATTTCCGAGAATGTTAATTACCTGGTTATCGGCAAGGTCTTCCGGTGTAGTGCCCGCATAGCCGCGAACCACCGTTAGCGTATCACCGTTGATACCGGTAACAAGCATCAGTTCCTCCGACCCTTCGACCTGAATCTGGTCACCTATTCGGAACCTGCTGCCGTTATCAACCACAAAATCAGTATCGGCTGCCGGGTCGGTAAAGGTGCTGTCGTCAACGGCGTCCTTATTAGGTAAAAGTTCATCTTCGAGCCATTCGTGGTGTGTGCTCATCGCCTCCCGCATTGGGTCCCCCAGAGCATCCAGCAACGGCGTCTCATAAGGCGAAATTATCCCGATTAAATCCGATACATCTTCAGCCAATTCCGGCAGAGTCGTACCCGCTGAATAAGTTGCTTTTCCTGTAAAAGCCATCTGTTTCTCTCCTTTCGTTTACAACCAGTTATGTCACTGGCCATTTTATCCAATCAAACAAAATTTCTTCGCAGTTTCAAATACTCCTGCAAATCTGTTCGACTGCCCGTCGTTGCTGCTTTCTTCGCCGCTCTTTCAAGAACTGTCTGGTTGCCGTCCGCTCGCTCCTTAGCCCCTGCTGTCTTTTTTGCCGTCACAGCCCTGCCGGTACCCGCGAACAGATATTGCTTTTCGTTTTTCAACTGCCTTATAACACTGTCCACATCCGCTTCGGCGTCACTTTCTATTCTGGCCTTGGCAATCAACACCGCCGTTTCCAGGTCCACAGTCCCGGCAGCAGCTAATTTGCGTATCAACTCTTGCTCAACCTGAATTCTGCTCAACTGTTCAGCCGTCGTTTTTGCCTCAGCTTTTGCCTCAGCTAACTGCTCAGCCAAAGCTTCTATTTTTTGCTCGGCACTCTGTGCCCTTCTTCGATAACGGATGGATTCGGAAACCGGCACAAGTTTCATGTTGTCATTCTCGCCGGGCTCCGCTATGTCTGCTGACAAAATGTCCTGCGTCTCACTCAGATTCATAAAACCTCCTGATTAGAATTTTCTCTGTGGTTTACGGTATCATAACCTAACTCTCTGAGCACCTGCTCAGACGGCACGCCTAATTCTTTTTTGATTTGGGCCTCCTTCAGCTTCTCCATCATATTCTCAGGCAGCGGACTGGGGAAAATAATATCAATCTCCTTATCCGCCTCACTGGTTTTGTAGATGTTGGCCCTGTCGAGAACAGCCAGAACCATGTGTGCGATTTTTTTCAGTCCTTCGGTGTAAGTAAATCTCCTTCGTTCATTCTTCGAGAGCATCCCCATGAACGTCAGCCTAAGCGCCACTGCACTGGTAAGATTGCCGAGCTTATTCTTGAGGACCCCCGCCACCACGGGTGTGACCCCGCTCGCCTTATCCATCGCCTCTCTAATCTCGGCAATGTGCATATTCTCGCTTGGCGTCGCCGCATCTCCCCCGAACTCCTCGATAGCCGCCTCCGGATTGTCGGTGCACCACATCCTTCCGGGCGATATCGGTCTGTCCTCAAAACCCTCTATCCCTTTGCCCAGATACATCTTAAACGATTGGAATGTAATCCTGCTCGCCCTGTCACTCAATCTGGTATTAAGCTCATCCTGCAGCGGTACCAGCGACTCGACATCGCTCAGGCCCTCGTAGTAGTATGGCTGAGCGATGTTTTGTAGATGCACCACCGGCAGAAATCCCCACGGCAATTCACCTTCTGCAACGAGCTCTTTGTCTTCATACCTCTGCCAAGCCGTCGCTGAAGTAATCTCCGTCACCGCAACCACCTGCCGACTACTCGCCGCGATGCGTCGCAGCGGGTCTCTGCTCCTTCTTCCCTGCGACAATAGTTTTGCAAGAAACGAGTTTTTCCTGCTCAGGGCGTTTCTCTTCTGGTAAAAGTGCTGCACGTAATATCTGATTTTTTTGTAGTCGTCTTCTTCCAGGACAGGCAGTGCCCTCGGTGCTTCAATCAGTTCCAGGCCGATTGTTCGTGCCAATTGCAGTACATCTTCGAATGAAAGAGTTTTGTATGTGCCTGAAATGCCTTCTAAGATGTCATCACCCGGCCTGACGAGACAATCGACAAAACCGTAAACACTTCCGAGCACTGCCATGTTCTGAAAGAATTCGATGCCGCCGTTAGCCGCAAACACTGTCTTTAATACAGATTCGATTTTTGCTCGTTTTTGGCTGTCCGGCGACATCGAAACAAAACTGACGGGCCTGCCGAACAAAAATTCCACCCCCGCGTTTATCCGCCACCCGATATCGTTTTCGATTACGACCTCTTTTCTCTGCACATTTCGTACCCGCTGGCCGCCGAAGGTGCCTGCATTCGCCGAGTGTACGAGCCCCGTTATCCTTGGAGGCAGCCCGTATTCCTGTGCCTGCACATAGCATCGCCCCGATGCGTTTGTGCTTCTTTCGTTGCCGGCGATACTTCGGGCCTCATGCACGGGGTTTGCGTAATATTCCCACAGCTTCGCGAAGTGCCTCTGTACATCGATGGAGCGTTCGTCCACAAGCCACTCGATGTAATCCGCCTCGAGCTGCTCATCCCTGAAAATACGAAGGTCAAATCCCATAATCAGTACCTTTCAAA
>DATLBB010000191.1:0-13613 GCA_035527155.1 Sedimentisphaerales bacterium | reverse complement strand
TTGCACCCTGGGACCAGCATCCAGGCAACCCGGGACACCAGACGGCATAACCTTCGTCAGTCTTCTCAAGTTTAACCATGTACTTCATTAGGTACTCCTACACAACAATAAGTTATCAATAATCAATTATCAATCCCCTTGTGCTGCTGCCTGGTTCACCAGAAACAGCACGGCCATTCTCACAGCCAATCCGTTTGTTACCTGCTTAAGGATAACGCTGTTCTGGCCGTCGGCCACTTCGCTTTCCATCTCCAGCCCCCTGTTAATCGGGCCGGGATGCATAACAAGAATGTCCGGCTTAGCCCTCTTCATACGCTCGACAGTCAGTCCAAAATAATGCGAGTATTCCCTCACCGATGGAAACGGGTTGCCGCCGAGCCGTTCAAACTGAATCCGAAGCATATTTATCACATCAACCTTTTCGATAACCTCATCAAGAGAATAACTCACACTTACCGGCAAACGCCTTACCTGAGTCGGCATAAGTGTCGGCGGACCAACAAATATAACCTCGGCACCGAGTTTCGTCATCGCCCACATATCACTGCGGGCAACGCGCGAGTGCGCTATATCGCCGACAATTGCTATTTTGAGGCCCTCGAGAGTTCCTTTGATTTTGCGAATCGTATAAACATCCAAAAGACCTTGCGTGGGATGCTCACAGAACCCATCGCCGGCATTTATAACACAAGCATTGATGTTCCTGCTCAATAGTTTCGGTGCACCGCCGGCACTGTGCCGAATCACGACAATATCAATCCCCATTGCTTCCAGATTCCTGGCTGTGTCCAGGAGTGTCTCCCCTTTACTCACGGCACTGGCCTTCTCCGTGAATTCAATAACATCTGCGCTCAATCGGCTTGCGGCCAGGGCAAAGCTGTTCCGCGTTCGTGTGCTGTCTTCAAAGAACAAATTCACTACAACTTTGCCGCGCAAAGGCGGGGCTTTTTTAACCGAGCGGGTGCTTATCTGTTCAAAACCTTTGGCCGTGTCAAGAATATATGTAATCTCTTCGACGCTCAGCTCCCGCAGCCCAAGTAAATGTTTGCGGCGCCACTTGAATTGTTTGCTTTTTCTTTTTATTGCCATAATCTCGTATATGCGTTAATGCCTAAACGAGTGTATGCGTTTATATTTACTCAATAACTACCTCTTCTTTTCCGTCTGATTCGACAAGGTTGACCTGCACTAATTGGCCGGGTGCGGCATCGCTTTTATAACCGGCGTAATCAGCCTGTATGGGGAATTCCCTGCCGACTCTGTCAACAAGGACAGCTAACTTTATGGCCCTGGGCCTGCCTAAATCTATGAGGGCATCCATCGCCGCCCTTGCGGAACGGCCGGTATACAAAACATCATCAACAAGAATGATAATTTTATCGTCTATATCGAAGCCGATTTCAGTGGTTCTAACCTGCGGCTGAGCGGTACCCTGCGGCGAATTCAAATCATCCCGGTAAAGCGTTATATCCAGGGTTCCGTATGGAACGTCTTTGCCGAGCTGCCGCGTTAATCGGCCCGATAATCTCTGGGCGAGAATCTCCCCCCTGCTGCGAATGCCAATAACGGCAATATCCAATTCGCGCGGGCTTTCAGAAATAATACGACCTGCCAAATCATTGAGAATCTGCTCGATTTGTTCAGAATCCAGAATTACTTTCATAATTACTGCAAACCTTTTAGCAAAGTTGAACTCTAAAATTTGCCTGAGTATAGCAACTACAGCCTGATAAGGCAAGTTTTCTAAATTAAGTTTCTCAAAACCTACTTTTTAGTATTGAAAAACGCTAAATTCGCATAAATTAGACCAACAATATTCTTGAAAACAAAGCCGGTTTATGGTATCATATTGGCAAGGATTTAAAGGCAGGAAACTCCAAACTAAGGAGGTCGGCACCTGAAGGAACAAACTTGTGACGTTTGACTTTTGCCGGTGCCTCCGGAGTGGGGGATATGGTGCAAAGTCCTAAAAAAATGTTGGTACTGGCCCTTATGGCCTGTGTGGCACTAATGGTGGTAGGTATGCGCACTGCCTCCGGGGCCGAAAGCCAGCCAACAGGGACAATGCTGCAGCCGAAAGCGCTAAAACACGCTGGAATTTACGCTTTAAGACAAACCGACCCGAATTTGACAGGTTCCGGCGTCAAATTTGCTATTGTCAGCCGGAGCATTACTTATGCCAACGATGAACCACAAAACGATTACCGTCCGAATATCGAGCATAACTGCTTCAAAGGCAAGGAATTAGCTTTTCACGACCAAAGCGAACCGCAGCCGGGTATTTCATCACACTCAACAGCTATCTGCTCCATACTGCTTGGCGAAGACTCGAGTGCAGCTAATTCGCAGTTAGGACATTTCTATTACCAGGGGGCAGCACCGCAGGCCAAGGCCGATATCTATGAATTCTATTACTTTTTAATCAATAACGTATTCCACCACTTGCCACCCGACGCAGACCTTGTAACCGCCAGCATCGGCAGCCAATCTGAAGCCTGGTGGACAAGGGGCATTGAATCATTGGCAGAACACCAGGGCCTTATTGTTGTCGCCGGAATAGGCAATGGCTTGGAGGCTCAGGACCCTCTGTTTTATCCCGCCGCTTCAGCAAATGTCATCGGCGTTGGTGTAGTTGACTCTGTAAACACTGATGACCTTGCTACCAATCTAACACATTTTTCATTAGTCCATCCGGAGCATTCAAGTCTTGGCCCGACCGGCGACGGGAGATGCAAGCCGGATATCGTCGCTCCGGGTAATTGTCTTGCTGCCCATGACGCTGAGCCCAATCGCTATGAGCCAACCGGGGATTGGTCGAGCTTCTCAACGCCAATAGTCGCCGGAACAATCGGCCTGCTGGTTCAAAAAGCCAAACAAGACCCGGCTCTTAGCGGGGCCGTTTCAGCAGAAGGTGGTAATTGCGTAATCAAAGCCATTTTGCTGAACTCCGCAGAGAAACTGCCCTACTGGCATAAGGGTCGGCTGCAAAAAGACGATGACCACCAGGTGCCTTTAGACTACATTCAAGGGGCGGGGATGTTAAATGCCGTTGGCGCCTACAAAACTCTAATTGCAGGGTTGAATAAACCCGGCGATATCTCAACGACAGGCTGGGACTTGAATCAACTGGATAAGAGCGAGAAACAACAAAACATCTACAAAATCAGCCTATCAGAAACGGCAAACAAATTCATTACTGTAACGGCCGTTTGGAACAAGCACTATGACAGCGTATACCCCTTTGAGGCGGAAACTGAGAGAGACAGCAACCTGCGACTTGAGCTCTGGGCGGTTGACCCGGAAGACAGCAGCAACGACTATCTGCTCGATTACAGCGACAGTGATGTCGATAACGTCGAGCATATTTACTGCCGCGTGGACGCCAACTATACTGATTACGAAATCGTTCTTTCTTACAGCGATGTTGTTAAGCAAAATGAAATAGCTGAAACCGAGCCCTACGGCCTGGCGTGGAAGACAAGCGATACTTCAGACAACGACAGTAACAGTATCTCCTGGTATGACCTAAATGCCGATGGCATAGTCGACGATTCAGATTTTACTGTTGTCCTTGATAACTGGATTGCAAGCATCACATCGCCGGACAGCTATCTATTCGGAGATATCAATATCAATGGCTTGTTCGACGTCAATGACCTGCAACTCTTCTTGAACAACACAAACCGCCAGGCCGACTGGTACACAAAGTAGTGTGGAAACCATTCCGAAGCGACAGTAATTCTTCCGAGGAGGACTGAAAAATCAGACAGAAAATTGCAGCGAACTTTATTTTTACCCTCCTTTTTCTGGCAGTATTCTCTTCAACAAATTCTGCCGAGACTCCCTGGAAATTCGTCGTCACCTGCGACAGCCGCGGCAGCACCAACGGGATTAATCCAGTCATCCTGGGCGAACTTGCCATGGAGTTTACAAGTCAGAATGTCGATTTCATACTCTTTCCCGGCGATCTTGTTAACGGCGTGGGAAGCACTCCCGTTCAATTTGAAGGCCAATTGAGAACATGGGTACAAACGATGAAGCCGGTCTACGATGCCAATATTGCCGTCTATGTTTGTCGTGGTAATCACGAGCTCGGCGATGTTTGGAGTCATTATCCTAATCCTGGTACACAGCCCGATCCGAATGACAATTTTTCACATCGCTGGCTTAACGTGTTCGGAAGCGACTCCGAACCCAATCAGAAGCTGCCCGGCAATGGCCCAGCGAGCGAGAAATATATGACATATTCTGTCACGCACAAAAACGCCTTTGTTGTCTGCCTCGATCAATATGCCGGAACGAGGCATGATTTCGCCCATAAGCTAAACCAGACCTGGCTTGATGCCGAATTAACGACAAATACAAAACCGCACGTTTTCATTACCGGCCACGAACCCGCTTTCAGAGCGCACCACAATGATTGCCTCGACTATTATCCTGCCAAGCGCGATGTGTTTTGGGCAAGCATCAGAAACGCCAGCGGAAGAGTATATCTTACCGGTCACGATCACTTCTACGACCACGCCCGGGTTGATGACGGCGACGGTGATCCAAATAACGATATTCACCAGTACATCATTGGAACCGCTGGAGGACCACTCTATACCTGGTCGCCGCCATACGATGGCAACAACAGCGACTACACTGTGGAGCAGTGGCATCATGCAAAACATTACGGCTATGTCTTAGTTGAGATTAACGACCTCGATGTGACCCTGAACTGGGTTCAACGCCACACTAACAACCTGAGTGTTCCAGGTATATATGAGCACAACGAGGTATGGAATTACACCGTTGTTCCAAAGCCAATTGTACTGTCACCAAACGGAGGTGAGAATCTCGCAGCAGCAAGAACATACATGATAACCTGGAAAACGCTTGAAGGTGCAGAAATAGACCACGTGATAATTAATTATTCCTCTGACAACGGAGAGACCTGGGAAAACATCGATATATGCGAGAACACCGGTTCGTACCCGTGGGATATTCCACTTACAGATTCGAACCAGTGCCTGCTGCGAGTTAGCGACTTATCCGATCCAAGCATTAGCGATACCAGCGATGATGTATTCACAGTATTCCAATGCCAACAAGAGCTTGACGGTGATTTGAATGGTGACTGCTACGTTAATCTATTAGATTTCGCTATGTTCGTCGAGGACTGGCTGAAATGTGCAAATCCGTTTGACCCTTCCTGCAATGTCCAGCAATAAACTTCTGACCATGTAGACCCGAAATTCGTACGGCATGGTTCAAAATATATGCCAGAACACACAATACTCAGTACACACGACTCCACCGGTTCTTCTCTAATCCAAAGACAGCAAAGGTTTGGACAAATAGCCCTTGTACGATTTTACCAACGGTCGATTTCTTCCAGCAGACTTAGAGCAGTGTCCTAATCGCCGCTTACTTATTGCCCCTTCTTGATTAAGAATTTTGAAATCTTCTGTCTGCAATTCATTGCTCCTTGTTTGCATTGTGTCGGCCAAAACAATTTCTGTCTGAAAAACCGAAAATAGTCCTATAATTTGCTTGATAAATTTATGTTAACCGTCTATACTACCCAATAGCACAAACCAGGCAAAAGCGCACGCGGTTCATGGAGGTTCCGCACCGATTGCGAGCATGAGTGGAAAGAAATATACGATGAACAAAATAAGAGTGCCTGGACAGGTTTGTTAAGGCTCGCTATCAGGGAGTTTCACGATGAAAAAGAATAGCGCCTATGTGATTATCAAGAAACTTACCATGTATCTATTTGTGTGGCTGCTGACGATTGCACCAACCTCAACCTCAAAAGCCAGCCAATATGAGTTAAAGCCGAGTAGAATTGAAGGCTTCGGCCCCCAGGACACCAGTGGGATTATGCCAATAGTCGATTTCCGCGACCTTGCAATATTCGCCCGATACTGGCTTGAGACGGAATGCAATGCCGCCAACAACTGGTGCGGTGGAGCAGACCTCGACCACTTGTATGATCGTGACTACGACGGTTATCCAGCCGATGTTGACTGTGATGACCGGGACCCCAACGTCTTCCCAGGAGCCCCCGAAGTGCGAGATGGCAAAGATAACAACTGCGACCCGAATGGCAAGGCCGACGAAGGCCTGATTGCACCGGGCGACATTATTATCACCGAAATACTATATGATTCATCTGAGGTACCCGATGAACAGTTCGAATGGTTCGAGGTCTTCAATCCCACTGATATTCCCGTCAACATGCGAACGTGGCTGCTTAGGGACCAACCGAGCACTACGCAGGTTATTGCGGTGGTCAACGACGATGTGGTTGTTCCACCTGGAGGGTTTGCAGTGTTTTGCCACACTCTCTCCGCGAAATTCAATGGCGGTGTTGTGTGCGACTATGAGTATGGCCATTTTACCCTTACTAACACTGCGGATGAGTTGATTCTGGACTTTGATGGCGTGATAGTAGATGAAGTCTGGTACGACGGAAACGCCGGCTGGCCCCGAGCCACCTACTGCTCCTTAAGCCTTGACCCCAATGCCTTTCTGTTAGACAACAACGACCCCAACAACTGGTGCAACAGCCCTGCCGGCCACGAGATACCTAATGGGGACGAAGCCACTCCGGGCGCGCCTAACGTGGACTGCCAACAGCCCTTGTAAACGGCCCCATGTAGCAAGTTATATTAAAGGATGAAAATGCGTGAGAGAACAAACCTAAACATAGGGCTGGCAATAATCACTCTCCTGCTTTCCTGCACAAACACAACAAAAGCAGATGCCGGTGAGGACGAAACTTTTATCATCACCCGGCTCAACAGTGGTCAGCCGATTATTACCGAGGCGATGTTCGACGCCCTGGGCGCAACTACCTATGAAAGCTATAACATCAACGGCCCCTCAGTAATCCGCGTTCCGGACTGGATCGCACCCGAAAACCGGGCCGACCCTAATGCCACGTACTATATGTACTTCGCGCACCACGGTGGCAACTACATCCGCATGGCCTGGTCGGCGGACGTCGAGGGCCCCTGGCACCTGTACCAAATTGGTTCCGGCGTGGGCGTGGGAGACCGCGGCGTGCTCGACCTGGGCAGCGATGACAAGATCGACCTTGACAATGGTGTCACCATCTCTAATCATGTTGCTTCACCTGATGTATTTGTGGACGATGAGAACCAGCGGATTGTGATGTACTTCCACGCCGGATCGGTCAATGTCAATGGCAGCGGCTTGGGCCAGAAAAGCCTCGTGGCTACATCGAGCACCGGCCTGGAGTTCAACAACGGTATTGAGGCAGTGGTTCTTGGCCGGTTCTACTTTCGGGTGTTCGAGTATAACGGCAATCTGTACGCTACTTCCAACAGCGGCTATATCTTCAAGGCACGGGACCCGAACGACCCGTGGACGCCGCCGCCGGGCTTCGATTTACGTAACGACCTGTGGACCAAACGCTCCGACAGCCCGTTCCAGAATGACATCGATGACGCCAACTTTGCGGGCGTTCCTGACGATCCCTTGCGGGTACGCCATTCCACTGTGCGTCGGGTTGGAGACACGGTGCAGATGCTCTACACCCGCATTGGCGATTGCCCTGAGCGGATCAAGATGTCCACTATCGATATGAGCGTGGGTGATTATGACGTGTGGGACCCGACGTTTCCGCCTGAGGAAATTCTTTATGCCGAGCTCGATTGGGAAGGCGGCGATATCGTGCCCACCAACTCAGAAGGCAGTACTGCCCCGGAAAACGTCAACCAGTTGCGCGACCCATACTTGTTCGAGGACAACGACGGTCAGTGGTATCTGTTCTATTGTGGGCGGGGCGAAGATGCAATCGGAGTGGCCCACATCCGAGACATCCCTCGCGGTGATTTCGATCAGGATGGCTATGCAGAGATTCGCGATTTAGAAGTGTTGGCGGCAGAGTGGCTGACAGAAGCGGGTGATTTGAGGGCCGATCTGGATGGCGACGACAAGGTGAATTTTACTGACTTCGCGATATGGTCAGAGGGCTGGACCGGACCGGATGTGAGCTGTCCCACACCTGACCCGATGACCTGGGCATTGGTTCCTGTTGCCCTCGACAGCAATTCCATCGAAATGACTGCCAGCTTTGCCACGGATTTCAACGGCGTTGGAGTGGAGTATTACTTCAATAATGTTACCGACCCCAATCACGACAGCGGCTGGCTGAGCAGCCCGGTTCACGATCCCTGTTATCTTAATGGCTGGCAGACCGGGCCGGTCCAGAAGTGCTTTTATTATCTTGATACAGGACTCGACCCAAACACCACTTACACATACCGGGTCAAGGTTCGAGACAAGTCAGCGAATCATAATGAGACCGGCTGGTCGAGCAGCCAAAGCGCAACGACAGAACCCATTGAACCGATCACCACTGTCTTAGTGGATTCCGGGGCAAGTGCTGATTATTATGTGGCGACCGACGCCACCTGGGAGGACACGTGGATGCAGCCTGGTTTTATCGTCACAGAGACATGGAAGAGCGGTTTTACAGGCCTTGGCTTTTGGGGCCAGGCCGATGAGGGCAATACCTTTAGCGCCTATAACGACTGCCTCCGTGAGGCTGGGGATTCTACAGCAGCGAACGTGACCGACTGGACTATCCGCGATGATAACACCAGCCACAACACCGGGAAACTGAAGGATTTTGCCACCGGCAGCGAGGTCGGAATGCCCACCGTGACGTTCACGATGGGACTCGCTGGTTTGCAGACAAGCAGCAGCGGCTCTGGCGGCAACCCCGCAGTTGGTACGGATGCATACGAGATATTCAATAACATAGTGGACTTCGGCCCAAACCTCGTTTATTATGGCGGCACGGGTTGGTGGGTAGAGATTGAGTTCACAGGCCTTAATCCAGCCAGGATGTACACCTTTACTGGAACCGCCATACGCTCAAAGAGCTACCCACTGCGAAAATCACTTTTCACCATCTTCGGCCACACCAGCTCAGTCAACAACAGCAGTGACGGAGTGGTATCAAAGACCGACGATATGACTGTGCTGCTGGCCGGGGACAATAGCAGCACCGGCTACGTAGTTCGATGGGATGATATCATTCCGGACGGTGGCGGAAGTTTCAAGGTCAGAGCCGAAGCTACCGCAGATTCTGAAGACGACAAGGCGTATCCCTTTGGCGGGTTTATGCTTCAGAGAGAGATAGGGAATCCCGATGTGAAGACCGATGTATGGTCCGACATGTTGGGCGTGAACAGCTCGATGTGGGGACGGATTGAATTTAATATGACCGAAGTTCCCGCTACCATCGATACCTTAACGCTGCGTATGAAGTATGAGGACGGGTTCGTGGCATACCTCAATGGTGTCGAGGTAGAACGGCAAAACTTCTTCCCTGATCCGTGTACGCCGCATTGGAACTCCAAGGCCCTCATCGATCGCCCGGACGCATTGGCTAAAACATTTGTAGAGTTCGACATTTCCGACCACATAAGCGACCTGCAGATGGGTGCCAATGTTATAGCGATCCACGGGCTTAACTATAGCGCTAACGACCCCAATTTCCTGCTCTTGCCTGAACTGATCGCGGTTAGCAACCCCAGTTTCAACAACTACACCAACGCTGTTTGGTGATACCAATATCGATGGTGTAATTGGCGCTTATGACATAGTAAGCCTCCTAAATCACAAATGCACCGGAGCCGATTGGCACACAACAGAAGAAAACACACTATAATAGCCCAAAAACCAAAAATTCAGGAAAAAATTCCTGACAAATTTCAATCCGAAAGGTAAAAAAAAACTGCACGCTACCTACTCATCCTTATTTTGTTGGCTTTAGCCGCAAAGTCAAAAACTTCTTTCAATTATTCGTCATTTCTGGTAATAAAAGAGCACAAGGCATAAGCGCATAAGTCACAAGTATCTTGTCCTCTTATGCACTGGTTTTATTATGAAGCTGATTGTGAAAAAATCCCGGCTCAGAGGTCAAGTGACTATTCCAGCATCAAAATCCCATACTATCCGCGCCGTCGCAATCGCCTCTTTAGCCGAGGGCGAAAGCGCCATCCGTAAGCCGCTGGTTTCAGGTGATACACAAGCGGTAGTGGATTGCTATCGAGCATTAGGCGCTCAGATTGACACATCAGATTCGGCGTTCTGGAAGGTAGTCGGCACAGGCGCCAAATTCACCGCACCGCCACAACCTATCGACGTGGGCAATTCCGGCACAACGCTGCGTATTGCAATGGGTTCGGCTGCCCTTGCCGGGAGCGACCAGTCCATAACCTTCACCGGCGATGAGCAAATCCAGACCCGCCCTGTCGGGCCGTTAATGGACTCTCTCGCCGATTTGGGAGCAAAATGCACCAGCATAAAAAACAACGGCAAGGCACCTCTTGAGGTAACCGGAAAACTTGTAGGCGGAAAAACGACTATTGCTGCAACTACCAGCCAATATCTCACCAGCCTGCTGTTGTGCACGCCTCTAGCGGCCACAGACACCGAGATAGACGTTACGCTGCTCAACGAGCCGGGCTATGTGCAAATGACGCTCGACTGGCTCGATAGACAGCAAATAGAATACGAAAAACAGCAGTTACGCAAATTCAAAATCAAAGGCGGTCAAAAGTACAAGAGCTTTGATGCCACGATACCAGCCGACTTTTCCAGTGCCACATTCTTTCTCTGCGCCGCCGCTCTGGCGGCAGATGAGGTAACACTGCTTGGTTTGGATTTCTCAGACAGTCAGCCGGACAAAGCGGTGGTCGATTACCTGAAAGCGATGGGTGCCGACATCAGCATCGAGCGAAATTCAGTAACCATTAAAGCTTCCCCGCTCAAAGGTATTGAGATAGATATGAATAAAACGCCCGATGCACTGCCGGCTATGGCTGTTACCGCCGCTTTTGCCGAAGGGACAACCCGCCTTGTAAACGTCGCCCAGGCACGAAGTAAAGAGACCGACCGAATCAAATGTATGGCCGAGGAGCTGGAAAAAATGGCTGTAGATGTTGAGGAACTGCGCGATGGCCTTATAATACGAAGTGGCCAGCCGAAACCGGCCGAGCTGCACGGCAGGAGTGACCACCGAACGGTGATGGCCCTGTCGTTAGCCGGCTTAAACTTAGATGGTCAAACCAGCATTGATACCGCCGAGGCAATGAGCGTTACTTTCCCTGACTACGTGGAATTGATGAAAAGTATCGGCGCAAAAATGGAAACAATTAATTGATATCAGTCAAGAGCGATTTTGGAATGGACAGGAATCTGAACCGGCGCAATTTCATCAAAACCGCGGTCTTAGGAACGACCGGCCTTGCATTTCCAGGATGTGTCGGCACCTCAGTGCGGCTGTCTGTCCCTGCGACGAAGACGAAACGTCCAAATCTGATATATGTATTTGCGGACCAGCTCGGCTACATACACTGCGGCTACGCCGGTTCAAAAAAAGCCCGCACTCCCAATATCGACAGACTCGCATTCGCCGCAGTAAACTTCTGCAACGCAGTCTCGAATATGCCCGTGTGCTCGGCCTATCGTGCCTCACTGTTTACGGGCAAATACCCAACGACTACCGGTATGGTAATCAACGAACTGCGGATGAATACTAATCACGAGTGCTTCGGCCACGTGTTGACACGTGCCGGCTATCAAACCGGTTATATCGGCAAATGGCACCTTTACGCCAACCAATTGGGAAATCATCACGACCCGAAAAACAGCTACGTGCCCCCGGGACCTGACCAGCTGGGCTTCAATGGATACTGGGCCGCCTACAATTTCCACCACAACTATTACAACACCTACTATCACACCGATTCCACTAAGAAAATCTCCTACGGCAAGGGAGTCTACGAACCGGATGCACAGACCGAGATGGCAGCCAGCTTCCTGCAGAATACAGCTAAATCAGGCAAGCCGTTTGCTCTATTCTTGTCCTACGGTACGCCACACGACCCGTGGTCAGACAACAACGTCCCGCGAAAATACAGGGATATGTTCAAGGATGCCAGGTTTCCCAATCCACCCAATTACAAGGGCAATAACGATAAGTACGCTGATGCCTGGGGCAGGTTGTCATCCGAGCAAGGCAACAAACTTGAGTACTGGCGGCGGAACTACTATGCGATGGTGGCCAACCTGGACTGGAATATCGGCCGATTGCTGGACGCCGTCGAAAAAGCAGGCATCGGCGACAACACTATTATCGTTTTCACATCCGACCACGGCGAAATGTTCGGTGCCCAGGGGCGGAGAGCAAAGAATATCTTTTACGAAGAAGCTGCCCGTGTACCTTTTCTGATAAGGTGGCCCAAACACATTCCTGCCGGTACTGTCTCGGATGCCTGCCTGGGCACGGTCGATATTATGCCCACAATCCTTTCGCTGATGGGCCTGCCGGTTCCCGACCATGTCGAAGGTATGGCTCTGGCCCACTGTGCGCTGGGCAAGAAAGGGCCGGAGCCAGAAGCTGCTTTTCTACAGAATACCGGCGCCTGTGCAGCCTGGGAAAACGGCCATGAGTGGCGCGCTCTCAGAGACAAGCAGTACACCTATGCCAAATACCGCCTTGACAAATCGGAACTGCTCTTTGATAATGTCGCTGACCCGTACCAGATGACGAACCTGGCCCGGCAGCCCGGGCACAGAAACACTATGGCACGCTTTAGAAAAGCGCTTGCGGACAAGATGAAGTCGCTAAACGACAATTTCCAACAGTGTACCTGGTACAGGGATAACTGGACCGATGGTAATCGAAATATCCTCAGGGGCGCAAAGGGATAACGCGAATCAATAAATGTTTTTTCAGGAGAATATAAAATGTTAGGTTGTCACATTGGTCGTTGTTTTCAGGTAACGGTAGCCGGCGGTTCCTACCAGGAGGGTCTGACGTCCGTCATACAGGGCGTTCCGCCCGGAATGGAGCTTGCCGAGCAGGAAATTTATGGAGACCTGCTTCTTAGAAAGCCGGGTGCCGATGAGCTTTCCAGCCCGCGAAAAGAACCCGACCTTCCGATTATCTACAGCGGCTTAAACGCAGCCGATACTGTCGAAGGCGCCGGGAACAAAAACCACACCAACGGCACTCCGTTATCGATTTTGATTCCCAACCTGGACCGCCACTTCATTCATATCAAGCAATATCAGGACACGAACCGTACACCCCGCCCTGGCCACGCATCCTACGCCTCGTTCATCAAATACGGCCCCGATGACGATGCTATCGGCGCAGGCATTTTCAGCGGACGCTATACTTCCACTATCGTCGCAGCCGGATACGTCGCCAAGAAAGTTCTGAAGAAATGTGGAATTGAAATATTCTCTTATATCAAGGAGCTTGCCGGCGTACGATGCAAAGATGTACCCCACGCCGAGGCCGTCAACTACACCAACAACTACAAGAAAATGCGGCGCGACCTCGACCCGTTCTACCAGGAAATCTACGTCAAGAACCGGATAACGATGGATATGCGGTTTCTGGAAAAAATGAGAGTGCTTGCCGAGGTCGAGCAGGAGATAGAAGATATACGCGGCAAAGCTCCAAAAATTGAGCCTGCTGAGCTTAAGGACAAATACGGAGTTCATCCCGTACTCAACTGTCCCGATATTGACACCGCCCAGGCAATGGTTGATGCCTGTAACAAAATCGCCGC
>DATLBB010000190.1:0-5292 GCA_035527155.1 Sedimentisphaerales bacterium | reverse complement strand
GAGTTATGGAAAAGTGACGGGACCGGGGCCGGCACCGAGATGGTAAAGGACATCTGGCCGGGCTCAACCGGCTCGTACATGGATTATCTGACTGATGTAAATGGTACCCTGTTCTTTACAGCCGGCGACCCCAATGGTAACTGGTTATGGAAAAGCGGCGGAAGCGAGGAAACAACGGTGGTTGTCAGCCATAATTCACATATGTTCGGTTATCAGAATCTGACGAATGTAAACGGCACCTTGTTCTTTGTTGCATTTGCCGGGGGCGGAAGCTTCGGGCTCGAGTTGTGCAAAAGTGACGGGACAGAGGCCGGCACCGTGATGGTAAAGGACATCAATCCGGGCTTTATGGATGCCTTCCTTATGTACCAGGAGGCCCACACCTTCGCAGATGTAAACGGCACGCTGTTCTTTCTGGCAACCGACGGTACCAATGGGGATGAGCTGTGGAAAAGTGTTGGGACAGAGGCTGGTACCGTGATGGTCAAGGATATTCAGCCGGGCGGGGGCGGATCGTACCCAAAAAATCTTACGAATGTAAACGGCATACTCTTCTTTACCGCCATAGACCCCAACGACTACGCAATGAGGTTATGGAAAAGTGACGGAACCGAAGCAGGAACGGTTATGGTAAGCTCAATCGGGCGCGACCCCGGCCCCGTGACCGACGTAAACGGCACGCTGTTTTTTGCAGACTATACTGAGCCCAACGGATATGAGTTATGGCAAACTGATGGGACCGTGGAAAGAACCGTAATGGTAGGCGACATTTACCCGGGCCCCTGGCCGGCCAGCTCAAACCCCACGGAACTAACAAATATAAACAGCGCGCTATTATTTTCTGCCACCGAAGGAACGCACGGTCGCGAACTGTGGATATACGTCAACTGGCTGTGCAGCGAGCCGATAGAAGGTGACGTGAATAATGACTGCCAGGTTGACTTTAGGGACTTTTCCCTGCTTGCTTCCAACTGGCTAAGTTGCAACCGCAAGCCCGACTATCTGTGCGGAATGTAGCCTGCTAAGCTGATGTAGAGATGACACATCCCCCTTGAGGAGCCGGCAGGGTTAGCAAGAAAGCAGCGAATTAGCCGATAGTATTTAGATGTGGGAAAAATCAAAGATGGCTCCCCCCTAATGAGTCGTCTGCGGTAATAAGCAAACGACCGACTTCGTGAATTCGATTAGCAAATGAACGGATTAGCTACTTCTTTTTCTTCCTGGCTTTCTTTTTGGCCTTTTTCTTAGCTTTTTTCTTTTTTGTTCTGCAGCCACATGTATTGCACATCTTCGTACCTCCTGCTTATCGTTTTAGAAATTAAACTCGGCCAACAAAGGCACTCTTCTTATCACACTTATATTAATCGGCACAGGTTGGTCAAGTCAATTACGATTTTAGGGATTAGAGATTGGTAATTGATTATTTTCTCTGCGTTCTCTGTGGTAAAAAGCCCTTCACTAATCTGTGAAATCTGTTTACCACGTGAGATAGCGAAGCGTTATCTCACTAAAGTGGGGGCGTAATCCGAGATTCCGGGAAGTGCGGATTTGATTGATTTTTGGGAGTGCGGGGGTCAATGGTGAATTTGCGTTGACAAAATTCGGCTGATTGATAATAATCGTCGCAAATCGGCCGAAGTGGCGGAACAGGCAGACGCGCGGGATTCAAAATCCCGTCCTGGCAACAGGGTGAGGGTTCGACTCCCTCCTTCGGCATTCTTTTTATCCCAAAATTCGGCTCTATATAAAACCTGGTTCGGCAAGAGGAAGGCGGAAATGGCAAAACATATCGGAATAGTGGCGTGCAGCGCAGAAGGAGCAGCTCTGTGCTATCGAACCATTTGTGCAGAGGCGGGATCGCAGATGAGCGAGCACTGCCATCCGGAAATAACGATGCACACTTATCCGCTTTCTCAATATATGGTTCATATACGGGCCGGGAACTGGGAAAAGGTCGGCAAGCTTATGGCCCGTTCGGCCCGGATAGTCGCACAGGTGGGGGCCGAGTTTGTAATCTGCCCCGACAATACAATCCATCAGGCTTTCGATATCGCGGTAAGCCAATCGCCGATTCCGTGGGTGCATATCGCAGAAGTGGTCGCAGAAGAAACCAGTCAAAGGGGATTTACAAACATTGGAATCTTAGGGACAAAATATCTTATGACAGGGCCGGTGTACCCGGATGTGCTTAAGAAGTTCGGTATAAATTATCAGATACCTGAGGCGCGGCAGCGAGAGCGGATTGACGATATAATATTCGGCGAACTCGTCAATGGTGTGTTTAGTGAAGAATCCCGGCTTTATTTCAATGATGTTATACAAGAGTTTAAGCAAAAGGGCTGTGACGCGGTTGTTCTTGGATGCACCGAGATTCCTTTGATTGTGGACCCAAACGATTGTCCGCTGCCAGGTCTGGATTCGACTCGGCTGCTTGCACGTGCGGCTTTGAAAAAGGCGCTTGCGAAAGATTAAACCGGGAATTTTGCCGGATTTTTAGCCGCGAAAAGGCGCAAAAGACACAGAGAGATATTGGCCACGAATTGGCACGAATTTTCACAAATATATTTGCCACTAAGACACAAAGACACGAAGAGTTTAGACACGGATTAACGCTGATTGAACAGATGGTGAGGAGGCAATTTCAAATTTCAAATTTGGGGACGAGATTGCTTCGCTGCGCTCGCAATTACGGTAAAGAATATCGAACAAGCAATATCAAATTACGAAGTTGAGATTGCCCAGCATCGCTTCGCGATGCTCGCAATGACGTTCTCATACTTCGGCCCTTCGGCTCCTTCGATAGAACTCAGGACAGGTTCGCTCAGGACAGGCTTTGAGGCTGACACCCAGATAGTTTTTGGCCCACAAGCATCGTTTAGTGCTCAATCGACCGATTTGCTAAACACGTACAGATTTTGGAGCTAACTATTATTGATGGGAAACAATCAACCCCCGCAATAAATTGGGAGGATGGCAGTTAGTTTTGAATTTTGAGGTTTCGAATCCGGGTCGATGCCTGAAATACTACTGATTCATACCGACAACGTTTTCCGCCAGCATAGACCTTACCGAGCCGCCTTCAAGCCTGATGACAAGACGCTCCTGCGACTCGTCAATGATGCTGCCCTTTATCTTTGTGCCGTCTTTTAGCTTCAACTTTGTCAGCTCCCAGTGCTGTTGCTCGGTGGTGTCGGCAAGCTCCTGGGCCAAGAGCTTCGTTACGCCATCGACGACTTCCATTAAACAGTCGCGTAATACGGTATCATCTTTTTCCCATTGCTTTACCGCTTCGTTTCCGTGTCCGTATTTCTTGTGTTCTCCTCCAGCCTGTCCTTCGTAGCTCAGTTTGTTTTTCCACAGGACCTTTTTTCCGGCGCGTCTGGTGAGCTGTCCCTCAAGCTGTGCAACAGTTTTTGCTTCGCTTTTGAAAAGTCCACAGGAAACTTTTAGCTGTAGAACATATTTGTAATCGCCTTTTTTCGCCGATGGTCCGAAAAGATTAATATTTTGGACATCCGACAAGACAGGTATTTCAGCTTCCACGTGCTCTATACTCATCTGCTCGACCCGGAGGCCGTTTTCTTCTATTGCCCGTTTGAGATTGGCTTCGAATTCTTCGCAGAAATAGTCCACCTCAAGTGCGGGATTTAACCTTTTGCGATACATGTCATTATTTCTCTCGTTGACGACCTTCGCGACACTATAAGTGACAGGGCCGGGCCCGCCTGCCCACCAGAAGATGAAATTACCCGACTCGGAAACCTTAATGATAGGCTCTTTCACGACTTTGCACCGGACGATTACACCGGAACCTGGTTCAATCTGTTGGGGGGCTAACAATTTGGCCTGATAGGCACATCCGCAAAAGCCCAATAACAGAACAACACAGAGCAAAAGCCTTATACTATATATACGGTAATCTGTTCTACTCATAACTTCACCTGCTTCAAATAACTATTTTGACAATTCACACCAGGTACAAGAATACATATCCAAAGAGTCTGCGTCAATAAATTTATCGAGCCGGTGCGGCATCAACTTAACAAAAAAGTGATGAAACATCAGGGATTTATAAGCCGGAATTAGGAATTCAGGGGGCTAAACAATCCAGCAATAAATTGCAAATTGCAGGATTATCATATAGCGTTGCTTGAAATTAGCCTTAAAACTTTTCCTTCCCTCTCAAGTTTCCGTTGGTCACGTCTTAGGACCTTGAGGGCATCCCTTATTTTGGTCTTGTCGCCGCGCTCAAATATTTGGCCAGATTTTTTGTGGTTGAGCAGCCTCTGCAAAATATCCGACAATTCCTTCGGCAAACCGAAACTGTCCTGGCCGAGGCTTTGCAGCAACCATCTGCCACACTCTTGAACCTTTTCTGGCGGGAGTATAATGGCACCGCCAATATCGTATGCTTGAATCAATTCGATCTTCACGCCCTGTGTCCCCAAATCGATGACGGAGAGTGTGTAGCCGTCTTTGTAACGAAACGCTGAGAATGCGGCATACATCTGATTTATTGATTTTCCGGGCGTATCAGAAAATCGCGGACTTAGTCCTTCCATAAAAAACCCTTCAAAGCCCCCATCCTCGTACAAGAGAGGTTTAAGCAGTAATCCTTCCAGGGAATTCGTATGCGATAGACCTCATACAATTGCCATTGCTCCTATTTTTCTTTCACTATGAAGTAAGACGCGTTTAGGCGTTAGAATATTGCAAAAAAGGCCGATAATGCGTCGAGAAGCGGCCAAACGGCTTGGAAATCAGCCTTAAAATTTGCTCAAAAATGCGGAAAATCCGGTAAAATGCGGTATTTTCGAGGTTTGTGGATATTATGCGGCTTATGCGGATTATGGGGATTACGCGGATTATGAGTTAAAGATAGCGGGACAGCTTTGTTACTTTTTTACTTATTGTGTCGTTGTGGGTCTTTAGGTAGATTCTGCCAACACAAAAGAGCTGTCCGGCGCCGATGGCTTGTATTACTCTTTTCCTTTTCTTTGTGATTACCGTTAATGGGAGGTCTGTTCTTATTGAGCCGTTATGTGTCCAGGCCGGCCTCAAGTAGCGGTTATTGTTTATCGACTGCAAGCAGCTTCTATTATGCAATATTTTTTTTCGGGCATTGTCAGCACTTTTTGCGAAAATAAGGCTGTTACTTAGATAAACTATCGAGGACCTGCTGCATGTTGCGGCGATATTTGAGAAAGGCATTTCTTCCCTGTTCGGTGAGGCTGAGGAGTGTTCGCGGGATTTTTTCCACAAACTCTTTTTTAATCTCGACGTAACCGGCGG
>DATLBB010000189.1:0-16588 GCA_035527155.1 Sedimentisphaerales bacterium | reverse complement strand
TTTTCTGCTTCCGGCAAATCTCCTTCCTTGTATCCGAGACTCCTGAAACACTCCTGCAGGTGTAACGGCACGGGATAATATATCTCACAGCCGATATTCTTCTCTCTCAAATGTGCCAAGACCTCGTCCCGCTTCGGTACGCGAATACAATACTGGTTATAAACCGACACGCATTCAGGACTGACGTAAGGGCTCGTAACGAATGTCCCCGCAAATCTTTTATCGTAATAGGCCGCGTTCCGACGCCGGGCTTCAGACCACTCATCCAGATGCGGCAGCTTCACCAAAAGCGCCACCGCTTGAATCGTATCGAGACGAAAATTGCCGCCAATGTGTTTATGATAGTATTTTGGCTTGCTGCCGTGATTGCGCATAATAAAAAGCCGGTCATAAAGCTGCTCATCATTCGTTACAATCATACCGCCGTCGCCAATACCGCCCAAATTCTTGCTCGGGAAAAAGCTAAAACACCCCGTTGTCCCGATACTGCCTGCCTTCCTGTCTTTGTAGCTGCTCGTAATCGACTGCGCCGCATCTTCAATAACCGCCAGATTATATTTATTCGCAATCTCCATAATCGGGTCCATATCTGCCATCTGCCCGAACAAATGGACCGGCATTATCGCTTTGGTCTTCTTTGTTACCACCGACTCAATAAGCTCCGGATTAATATTAAATGTCTTAGGCTCAATATCCACGAATACCGGCTTTGCACCGGCGCGGATAATACAACCGACCGTGGCGAAAAACGTAAACGGCGTAGTAATGACCTCGTCTCCATCGCTGACATCCAGACTCATCAGGCTGTTCAAAAGTGCATCCGTACCGCTGGAAACTCCCACCGCGAACCTGCTGTCGCTTATCGCCGCTATTTTCTCCTCTAATTCAGCCACTTTCGGGCCGCCGATGCAGCGCTGCGATTCCAGCACCTCCGAAACTGCCGCTAAAATCTCTTTTTTTATGTTCGCGTACTGTGCTTTCAAGTCTAATAGAGGTATCTGCATTAAAAACATCTCCAACTATAATTTTTTGATAATCCCGGCTGCTAACTTACTCTTGCCGTTTTTGCTTATACCACTCAATTGTAGCTTTGAGTCCTTCTTCAAAAGTCGTCTTTGCCTCAAAACCAAAAAGTTTTTTGGCTTGCGATACATCCAGGCACCGTCTCGGCTGACCGTCCGGCTTCGAGGGGTCCCAGCGAAGCTCGCCGCCAAAGCCCGTTAACTTGACAATCTTTTCAGCAAGTTCCTTAATCGTTATTTCAAACCCCGCGCCGATATTGACCGGCTCGGCACCATTGTAATGTTCAGTCGCTAATAGAATACCCTCAGCAGCATCAGCCGCATAGATAAACTCGCGTGACACGTTGCCCGTCCCCCAGCATTCAATATAGTCGGCACCGCTTTCATTTGCATCGATACACTTCTTTATCAGCGCAGGTATCACGTGACTGCTCGCAGGGTCAAAATTATCACCGGGGCCGTATAGATTTACCGGCAGCAGAAATATTGAATTAAAACCATATTCCGCCCTGTATGATTGCGATTGGACCAGCAGCATCTTCTTGGCCAGTCCGTAAGGTGCGTTGGTTTCCTCCGGATAGCCGTTCCAAAGCTCATCTTCCTTAAACGGTATTGGCGTAAATTTCGGATACGCACAAATCGTACCAATTGCAACAAATTTTTCAATATTACGCAGACGTCCTTGCTCTATAAGTTGAACTCCCATCATCAGATTTTTGTAGAAGAACTCGCCCGGATGCTCACGATTGGCACCGATGCCCCCGACAACCGCCGCAAGATGAATGACAATGTCCGGCTTCATATCCTCATACATCCGGACAATATTGTCCATCTGTACCAGGTCATACTCTTCGATTTTGGGCACGAGGATATTCTTACAGCCGCGTTTTTCCAGCCCTTCTAAACAATAACTGCCCAGAAAACCCGCGCCGCCGGTAACGACAACCCGCCTGTCCTCAAAAAAACCGCTCATTATCATTTATTCCTCACTCAAAGGGTGTTGTAATTTTACCAGGTTTGTTGCGGTGTAGGCAATTATTATAAAGATAAATGGCACTATAGTGCAAAGGTATCTTGCATTTGCGTACACCAGAGAATGGCCGAGCAGGAATACTACGGAAAGACCAAGCGCGTGGGTGATTGGTGTTGGGAGCTGTCTGCAAAATCTTATCAGGGGATAGAGACACAATAATGTAGCAGCCAACAACAATGAATTAGGTACGAGATATACTAGTTGGCGCGGGTGCTGGTACTTGTAGGAATACGGGAGATTTAGCCACAAGCGGCCGAGATTTGAAACCCAGTTAAGAAACATCTTGCCAGGATTATTAATGATGTTCCTCACTGCTATCTTTTTCAACAGCTCATCCTGCTGCACAAAGTTAAGCTCTGCAAGCTTGTTAAAAAGAGGCTTGTGGTGGGCCAGCTCGGCTTGAGTCATCACTGCTACCGAGGATTTCCAATCACCGAATTCTTCAGGATGGGGATTATACAACCAATAGAGAACTTGACCACCGGAATTAGCCCAATAGAAAATCTTGCCGGTGACAGAGTAAGTATATAATAAGTAGGGCGTGCAAAGCAAAAGGGAAACAGCGTATACAGGAATGCTTCTTCGACAGATCGAACTCCATTTCCATAGTATTAAACTGAACAGCAACATTGACGTTGCCACATAAGCCACAAAAACTTTTGTCAAAATTGTAAGTGCGCAAATAACAGCGGCAAGGAGCATGTAACGATACTTACCACTGCCAAACCATTTTATGATAAGTAATGCAAACAGACTTACTAACATCAAAACAAAAGGCTCTGTCAACAAAAACCAAAGCTCGGCATAAAAGGGTGGATAAAGACCAAATAAATATGAAAAAAATAAAGCTGTTTTTTCCGACATATAATTTCTGATAGAACTGTAAATGAAACAGACTGCCAGAAACATAAAGACCGGATTTAGCATTTTCGCCCAGTACCAGGGAACACCGAAAAACGCATAGGGTGTGAGCAGAAGCGGATAGCCTGGCCCATTCCATAGAAACAGCGTATCTGTGGGAGCATAGAAACCTTTAGTGAGATTTTCGGCGTACTTCGCATACCTTGGCTCATCACCATAATCAAGCGAATCTTCGGCAGTCAGCAGAAATATTGCAAAATATAACAGGAAAATGGGCAATAATTTGAAGAAAGCCTTCTTTGTCATGTGCTACTCCTCAGCAATTATGCACAAATCGTTCCGACGGATAAGCCTGGAACAAAAAGCTTTGTTGCCGCAAATAAATTAATTCAGGTTATCAAAGACAGAACTTAAAAGAACAATACTTCTTTGCATACATTTGGTACTTAGATATCATCATTTGGTTGCTGTCACCCAAGTATTCATGAAAATTTCAAAATATCCAAATCGTAATCTGTCTTTCTCAAAACAGGCCTGTTGAAGCACAGATGAAATCTTTGAGAAGTTGTAGCTGCCCTTATGTTCTTTAATTTCGACTTCGCTTATTAAACGTATCTTTGCTAAGAATCTAAGCAACCGGCCACTCCAAAATGCAGGAGTAGTCATAATGTACATCCCGCCTGGCTTTAATATTCTGTATATTTCCTTGTGTATTTTAACCAATCTCTCGACCTCAATGTGTTCGAATACTGCAAGCATGCTCACTACATCGAAGTAATCATTCTCGAAAGGAATTCTCTCTTCTTTTTCAATTTCACAACTGACAAGAGTAATTCCCCGTTCTTTTACTTTACTAACATGATCGTTTTGAGCTATTTTGTCCAAACCATATTTTTCTGAAAAATCTATAGTAACAAGAAACAAAGGATAGGCACCACAGCCGATATCCAATATACGGCCGTGCTTTCCAGCTAATTTTATCTGCCTCTTGGCTGCCTTACATCTTTGTTTTGCCAAAAACAAGTCAAGGGGACCATATCCTCTAACTACATGTGGTGCTTTCACGGAAAATCCCCTTTCTAATCAGACATGGCCTTTCTCGTGAGAACATTGTGCAGTTCTTTGAATCTCCAGTTGAGTGAGTGAAGCAATATACCAAGAAAAGTAAATATACCGGATAGAATTACCAAACCTACTGCTAAAATTGCCAGCGGAACGTGATGCACGTAGTGATTAGGATTAGTGAGATAATCGTGAACTGGCGGAATTCCCGCCAGGATCCCCAAAATCAAAAACAATAATCCAAGACCTCCAAAAAAGGTTAAAGGTTTGAATGACCTGAAAAGGCTGAAGATTTTCCACAACACTCGAAAACCATCGCTAAAAGTTCTCAGTTTACTCTCACTGCCAGTAGGTCTGGCCTGATATGGAATCGAAACTTCGACAATCTTCAGCCGATAATAGAGCGTCTGAATAGTCATCTCTGTCTCGACTTCAAACCCTGACGAAAGCACCGGAATATATTTCACAACCCTGTGATTAAACACCCGGTACCCACTCAAAATATCTGTAAGTTGTGTTTTGGCGGCCCAGTTGACAAGAAATCGAACAAGGTTGTTGCCTAAAACATGCAGCGGGCGAAAAGACTTCCCTGAGTAATCTGAGAGCCGTGAGCCAACACTCATATCTGCATCTCCGCATAAGACCGGCTCAAGTAGTTTATGAACATAATCAGCCGGGTAGGTATCGTCACCATCGACCATCACGTAAAAATCTGCATCGATACGGTCAAACATACTTTCGACAACGAAACCTTTGCCTTGACGAGGCTCCTTTATTACTACCGCGCCGTGTTTGGCAGCTATCGCAGCGCTTGCATCTGTTGAGCAGTTGTCGAAAACATATATTGTCGCGGAGGGAAGCTGTCGGCGAAAGTCATCTACAACTTTGCCTATCGTCGTTTGCTCGTTCTGGCACGGAATAAGCACGGCTATACTTGGTTTGTGGGGCTGTTTCATATGCGCCTTAATCCTTCGGTCAACTGCGTTTCCAAAGCGTGCCAAAAACAATACCTTCCGAATAAAAAGGGCTGCTTCTATTCACAGATTCCCTGTTACTGAAAAAACCGGTCATTTTATTTTGCTTCCTCATGCTCTTTAATTATCTTTTCGCGCCTGGCGATTTCCATATCGGCGTCCGTCATTATTTTCGCAAGCTCTTTGAAAGTCACCTTTGGCTCCCACCCAAGGACCCTTTTTGCTTTGCTGGCGTCACCCAACAAACAGTCAACTTCCGTCGGCCGAAAATAATGCCGGTCGATTTCAACATACTTCTGCCAGTCCAGATCAAGATAGCCGAATACCTCATCCAGAAACTCACGCACCGAATGACTCTCGCCCGTAGCTATCACGTAGTCGTCGGGTTTGTCGTGCTGAAGCATCAGCCACATCATCTCCACGTAATCACCCGCAAATCCCCAGTCCCGTTTGGCGTCCACATTGCCCAAATAAAGTATGTTCTGTAGACCCAGTTTGATTCGCGTCGCCGCTCGCGTTATTTTTCTTGTAACAAACGTCTCACCTCGCCTCGGCGATTCGTGATTAAACAAAATCCCGTTACACGCAAACAGCCCGTATGCTTCCCGATAATTTATCGTCTGCCAGTAGCTGTACACCTTCGCACAGCCATACGGACTCCGCGGATAAAATGGCGTATTCTCTGTTTGCGGTGTTTCAACTGCCTTGCCGTACATTTCGCTGCTCGAGGCCTGGTAGAACTTTGCCGGTTTTTCCATCCCCCGAATCGCCTCAAGCAGCCGAAGCGTCCCAAGCGCATCTGTATCAACCGTATAGATAGGCGTATCAAAACTTACGCGAACGTGACTTTGCGCACCCAGGTTATAAACCTCATCAGGCTTGACCTCGTTCACAATGCGTGACAGATTACTCCCGTCGGTCAAATCTCCGTAAACCAATCTAAGCCGGGGCTGCTCGTGTGGGTCCTTATACAAGTGGTCGATCCTGCTCGTATGAAAAGATGAGCTTCGCCGCAGGATGCCCAGGACCTCGTAATCTTTTTTCAGCAGCAGCTCAACAAGATATGAGCCGTCCTGGCCCGTAATACCCGTAATCAATGCCTTCTTCATAATGTCCCTTACATCTGTTTGTGTCATTCCCGCCAAGGCGGGAATCTATCTCTTACGTCGTTCTTGGTCCTGACCAAAAATTCTTTTTGGATTTTACTCTATCGTTGTATGTTTTACAGTTTATGTTTTTCACTTTCAATAATTACCTGTAGCATCTCCGTCAGGCTCGTTTTCGGCTCCCAGCCGGTCGTCTTTTTGATTCGTTCCAGGCTCGGCACACGTCGCATCATGTCCTCCATAGGTCTTCCATAAGCCACGTCATACGGAACAAATTTCTTTTCACTCTTGCTGCCCGCCATTTCAATAATTTTATCAGCAAGT
The DNA here is from genome assembly GCA_035527155.1 of Sedimentisphaerales bacterium. Taxonomy (GTDB): domain Bacteria; phylum Planctomycetota; class Phycisphaerae; order Sedimentisphaerales; family Anaerobacaceae; genus CS2-K091. Next base: position 10,206 of record DATLBB010000189.1, on the reverse strand, counting down.
GCCTCGATAGCAATCTCTTCAGCAGAGCCGATGTTATATACGTCCCCTGCTGCCTGCTCGCAGTTCATCAAGCCGATGATCGCATCAACAACGTCCCCAACATAACAAAAGCATCGCCTCTGCTGGCCGCTGCCGTATATCGATACCGGCTCACCGGCCAACGACCATTGAACAAACCGAGGCACCACCATACCGTATTGTCCTGTCTGTCTTGGCCCAATCGTGTTAAAGAACCTGCCAACCACGGCGCTCAGACCGTATTGTTGATGAAAAGCAAGGGCAAGGAACTCATCTATCGCCTTACTACACGCGTAGGACCACCGCGGGACTCTCGTGCTGCCTAACACAATATCGTCATCTTCATGGAATGGGATCGCCTCGCTTTTGCCGTAGATTTCGCTGCTGGAAGCAATAAAAATCTTTTTATGGAACTTATTGGAGGCATCCAATACCACCTCAGTACCGCTGATATTCGTCTCTATCGTATGCACGGGCCTCTCGGCTATCAGCTTGACACCTACAGCCGCAGCCAAATGAAAGACCACCTCGCTCTGTTCCACCACAGCGTCCATCAGCTCAACGTTCCGGATGTCACCCTCCACAAAATTAAAACCAACCTTGTCTTTGAAACTTTCAATGTTTTTTAGACTGCCGGTACTGAGATTATCAACAACGACTACGTCGTTACCCTCTTCCAGCAGCCGCTCCGCCAGGTGCGACCCTATAAACCCCGCCCCGCCTGTAACCAGTGTTCTCATATAAAACCTGTCTAAAAAACTCTGTATCTGAAAAGAATAACAACTATTAACCAATTATCAATCACGAATAATCAATTTCCCCGGACTCTATGCCGGCTGGCTGTCCTTATATACTGGGCCCCGGAACACAAGTCGCGAGCCGCGAGCGACGGGTCACTGCCCATAATACGAGCTATACGTCTTATCAGTTTCCCAGACCGTAACGCAGTGCAGTCCGGCATTTTGCCGGACATCGCCGAATTTACCAGCAAGTTTGTTCCACGCAAAGACCGCAATATTTTCTACCGTCGGATTCGTCTTGCCAAACTCAGCAACGTCCACATTCAGGTTCTTGTGGTCCACAATCTTTATAAGCTCCTCATCCACTGTTCTTTCAAAATCACCCACGAGGAAAACCTCTTTGTCCTCTGGTGCCTTTATCGTAACCTCAACAATATAGTTATGCCCGTGCCCGGAAGGGTTTGCGCATTTGCCGAAAACCTCAAAATTACGTTCATCGGAAAAATCTTCGTTCCAGAGCTTATGCGTCGCCGCAAATTCAAACTTCTCGCTAAAGTAAATCATTTTGCAGTCCTTCGACTCTATCGTCACTTTCCTGAAAGGATTCAGCCTCAGGCTCAATTGGCTTATCCTCGCCGTTCCAAACTTATCAGACAATTGTCCCCAGCCGGATTTCAAAAGTTCAGCTATCTCGAAAAACCCGATATGTTTGCCTTGCCGAAATTCTTCTCTTATTCGCTCGGCGAAAATCGGCACCACAAATGCGCGGACTTTCCTGTCGATATCGAGAACGTTAACAACAAATCCGGTAGCAGGCTCAACTTCGCCGGCCACCTCTACAAATAATTCGAAAAATATTGACAATCCTTCCCCCGTTGGCCGCGATGCAAATGAATTAGAGCCTTCAATGTCCTTCGCCAAAAAAGGATTAATCGAAAATCGTACCTGCCTCCCCGTTTTATGCATAAACAAGATCCCTCTTGAATTTCTTTCTTTGCGCTCTCAGCGTTCTCTGCTGTTAATTGCTACTTTTGCATCAGGCTCATAACCTCGTTGCGGCTCCTTGGGTCTCTCATAAATATCCCGCGAAGTGCCGATGTCACCATTACCGAGCCCGGCTTCTTTATACCACGAATCGTCATACAGCTATGCGAAGCCTCCAGCACCACTGCAACGCCTTGTGGCTTTAAGCCGTTCATTATAAAATCAGCTATCTGGTACGTAAGTCTTTCCTGGGCCTGAAGTCGGCGGGCAAAACAGTCCACAATTCGAGCCAATTTGCTTATCCCGAGAATCGCCCCCGAGGGCAGGTATGCAACGTTCGCAGAGCCGATAAACGGCATAAGATGATGCTCACAAATACTGTAAAAAGGGATGTCACGCAGAAGAACGATTTCGTTATAGTTCTCGGTAAAAACGCTGCTAAGATGCTCTTGAGGATTTTCATGCATCCCCGCCAGCAGCTCGGCATACATCCTTGCCACCCGCTCCGGCGTCTCCTTTAATCCATCACGCTTAGTGTCTTCACCGACCGCCAGAAGTATTTCACTGACCGCCTTCTCAATCCGTTTGTTATCTACACTCATTTTGCCTTTATCGTTCATCTAACCTGCCTAATTTCAAAACTCATAAAAATTCGTGGCTCACTTCCCCGCCACACTCATAAGATAACTCGTCAACACACGCACTCCGAATCCGCTTGAGCCTTCGACTGAATATTCCGTCGCCCTCTCAAAAACCTCCGTACCTGCGATATCCAGATGTGCCCATTTTTTCTCGCCTACAAACTGCCTCAAAAACGCCGCTGCCGTGCACGCGCCGCCCCACTTGCTGCCGATATTTTTCAGGTCTGCTATCTTGCTCTTCATCTCTTTTGCATACTCATCGCCGCTCGGCATAGGCCAGACCTGCTCGCCGCTGTCATCTGCTGCCTTTTGCAGTTGTTTTATCAGTCTTTTATCGTTACCCATCAGGCCTGCCATATAGCTGCCAAGCGCGACCTTGCACGAGCCGGTCAATGTTGCTATATCAATGATAACGTCGCAGTTTTCCTTAACAGCGTAGTGGAGCGCGTCGCACATTATCATCCTTCCCTCGGCGTCGGTATTCTGGACCTCAACCGTTTTACCGCTGAACGTCGTAATAATGTCGCCCGGCCGATAGCTTGTCCCGCTCGGCAAATTCTCCGCAGCGGGAATTATCCCGATGACTCTGGCGCCCAATCCCAGTCCTGCCACTGCCTTCATTGTGCCCAATACCGCGATGCCGCCCGTTTTATCTAATTTCATCTGGTCCATATTATCTGCGGGCTTAATACTTATCCCGCCGGAATCGAATGTTATCGCTTTGCCGACCAGGCCAACCGTGGGCACTTGCGAGCCGACTCGCTGAGCGGGAGTATATCTCAGCACTATCAGCCGAGGCTTATTTTGCGAGCCGGAACCTACTGCTAATATCCCGTTCATCCCTTTTGCTGCCAATTGTTTTTCGTCAAAAACCGTACAGCTTAAGCTCTTGCACCCGAGGGCCAGCTCTTTCGCAGCCGTTGCCAATTTAGCCGGATTTATTACGTTCGCCGGCCGGTTCATCAATGTCCTTGCGTAGCTTTGCGCTTTGCCGATAACGGTCCCGCGAGAAAGTCCCTTGTTTAATTGTCTTGTTTTAGACGAATCGGAATCTATCACCTCAACGCCGAGCCGGCCCAATCGCCCGTCCTCGCTCTCGGTAACGTACTCATCATACCGATAGCTGCCGAAATATGTCCCTTCGGCGCAAGCCTGTCCCATCGTCCCCAAGTCAAACCGCCCACCGAAGGCCCTGTGCAGCCCCAGGCTGACGGTTTCCGCTTTCATTGATACCGCCTTATTAGCCGTGTTGGCCGCCGCCTTGCGGATGGTATCCGGCGTCGCCTTTTTCCTTTCTCCTAAGCCGACCAGCAATATGCGCTTGGCGCCTACATTACCATTGCCGTAAACAACTGCGCTGGTTCCTTCTTTTCCCTTGAAATCGCCTAATTTAATCAATCGCTCAATCGCACCATCGAGTTTCCTGTCCAGTTCTGCGCTCACTTTGTCTAATCTTTTGGCGTCGCTGAATTGACCCAACGCAAGCAGCTCTGTTTCGCATTTGCCAAAATCAACCGTTCGCGCCCTTACCTCGACTTCAATAATCTCTTTCATCTTTTTTGCCTTAATTTACTTTGCCTTTTTTATGTCATTCCTGCGCAATCCTGTGCCTGCGAAAGCAGATGCAGGAACCCATTTTTTTCTTTTTTAGTTTCTAACAGTGTTAATCTGTATTCATCTATGGCTTTTTTACTTGCTCTTAGCTCTATATCTTAGATAGCTTTCGATAAAGTCGTTGAGTTCGCCGTCTAATACCGCGTCCACGTTGCCCGTCTGAAAGTTAGTGCGATGGTCTTTAACCATTTTGTACGGCTGAAGGACATAGCTTCGTATCTGGTTTCCCCAGGCGATTTCGCCCTTCTCGCTATACAGTCTCGCCAGCTCGGCGTCGCGTTTTTGCTGCTCCAGCATATATAATTTTGCCTTGAGTACCTTCATCGCCTGGGCCCGGTTTTTATGCTGGCTTCGTTCGTTCTGACATTGCACTACGATACCGGTCGGCTGATGTGTAATCCGCACTGCTGAGCTTACCTTATTTACATGCTGCCCACCGGCCCCGCTGGCACGGTAAAAGTCAATCCGCAAATCGTCTTCTTTTATTTCAATATCGACATCGTCATCGAATTCAGGAATACAATCCACCGCCGCAAAACTCGTATGTCGCCGCTTATTTGAATCGAACGGACTTATCCGTACAAGCCGATGCACACCTGTCTCGCACGACAGTTTCCCGTATGCAAAAGGCCCGCTCACCCGCAGTGTAATTGACCGTATTCCCGTCTCTTCTCCCGGCGTAATATCGAGCTCCCGGAACTTGTATTTGTTTTTTTCAAAGTGTCGGCTATACATTCGAAGTAGCATATTGGCCCAATCGCAGCTTTCCGTCCCACCGGCCCCCGCGTGAATACTGAAGAAGCAGTTCTTCATATCGTCCGGCCGGGACAGCAGCCCCGACAATTCGATTTGCTCACACTTTTTTATCAGGTTTGCCAGGTCATCTTCTAATTGTATCAGCTCTTCCTCATCTGACTCAGCCTCAGCCAGCTCGAACAGCTCTCTCATGTCTTCGACCTCGTGCTGGATTTCTTCCACCGGCTCAATTACTGATTTAAGTGTGCTTAATTGAGAGACTACGGATTGGGCTGTATCCGGATTGTCCCAGAAACCCACTCCGGACATCTTATTTTCCAGCTTTCCAAGGGCCGTTTTCTTATTCGACAAGTCAAAGCCAGTCCCGAATTTTTTCAACCCGGGCCGTTAGCTTTTGTATCGCTGTTCTTAATTCCGCTGCTTCCATATATTCTGTCCTCTGTTTTCTGTCTTCTGTTTTCTGTATTCTGTCCTCTTGTCCTTATACCACATCCCCCAAAGGTATGCAACTTGCCATTTTATCATATCGGGTATTTTCGTTTGGCCATAACCGCTACGCCGATGCAAAACGATGCGTGGCAGCCTCAAGCCCTGTCCTGAGCTAAGTCGAAGGAGAAGCTTGGGTATAACTCAATTTTTCATATACCCATATTTTTAAAGAACCCATAAGCCACCGTCTTGGCAATAATCGGCATTATAAATTCTCAATTCCTTCCACCTGATTAACCACTCACCAATTAACCACTCACTATTTTTACTTTATCCAAATGTCCAAGCAGATACTCTTTCTCCGGCCCCCCAAGATGCTCCCAGGGCAGAATCTCCTCACGCCCAAATTCTCTCTCTGCGAGCTTTTCAACATCCATCCCGAACTTTTCAAACGCCTTCTGCCAGAGCATATAGCCGAAGCACTCGTCCCACAAATCGAACCTCGCACCATCCCGCCACGCCGTTTCAATAACCTCGCACAGCCGTCTGTCGCCTCTACCCATCGCCGACTCCAGAACGCTGAGTTCTATATTGTGGAACTTAAACTGCAAAAATCTTGCACGTAGTTTTCTTTTCTCGTCCAGTATTATCTTTTTTGCCTGCTCGAAATACGATTTCGGTTTTTGCCCGAGCCACCCGAACGGCGTATGCGCCTTCGGCACAAACCAGCTTATTGTTATGTTGATTTGGCCTGTCTTGCCGTCAACCTTTTTACGAACTTTCGCCAATTGAAATGACAGATGCACAATTTGTTTGATATCTTCTTCGGTTTCACCGGGCAAACCGACCATAAAGTATAGCTTTAATTTATGCCACCCTGCCCGGTATGCCGCCTCCGCCGCTGCAAACAAATCCTCATCTTTAAGTGGCTTATTGATAATCTGCCTTAGTTTTTCACTGGCCGCTTCAATCGCGATTGTCAGCCCGCCTTTTCTAACCGAACTCAGTGATTCAGCAAGTCCTGCTATCGCCGATTTCTCAATCCGCAGACTCGGCAGCGACAGCCCGACATATTTATCTCGAAAGTATGCCTGCAGACTCGCGACTAATTCTTCGAGCTTCGGATAATCTGCGGTTGACAGACTCAGCAGGCTGACCGTATCGAATCCCGTTGCCTCGTAGCAGGCCTTTGCAATATCTATAATTCTTTCGACACTGCGGTATCGAATAGGTCTCCTGCAGAAGCTCGCCTGGCAAAATCTGCATCGCCCCGGACAGCCGCGCATAATCTCAACGCTCACTCGTTCGTGAACAGCCTGGGTAAATGGAACTATCGGCCGAAGCGGAGCGGCAGCGTTTTCAAAATCCTCCACCACCGCATTTTTGAATCCACGCCGCAGCTCGGCCGCTGTCGATTGAAACGATTTTATCTTTGCTCCGTCATATTCAAACTCATAAAGGGCCGGAACATAAGCCCAATCGAATTTTTGCGCAGCAGCAAACAGGATTTCTGTTTTTGTTGCCCCAGCCTGTTTTTGGCTCTTAACTAACTCGACCAACTTCAAAACAGTTTCTTCACCCTCACCGAGCACAAACAGGTCAACGAACTCAGCAAGGGGTTCACAGCAGTTTGTCTGCCCGCCGCCCGCAATCACCAATGGCTCGTTTTCGCTTCTTTTACTGCTGCGGACATTCAGGCCGCCGAGGTCGAGCATATTAAGCACATTGCTATAGCAGAGCTCGTTGGTTAAGCTAAAGCCCACAATATCAAAACTTTTTAGTGATGCTTTCGATTCCAGACTAAACAGCACGATCTTTTTTTCGCGTAGTATTTTTTCAGCGTCAATCCACGGCGCAAAAACTCGCTCAGCGGCCACTCCCTCCATTTTGTTGATAACATCGTAAACAACCATCAGGCCCGTATAACTCATCGCCACTTCGTAAACATCCGGAAAGCACAGCGCGACCGTCAGGCTGCATTGAGCCGGGTCTTTTTTGATTTGATTTATCTCGCCGCCGATGTATCTGCTCGGCTTGCGAACAAATGGCAGAAACTCGCGCCCTACGCGCTCGGACAATATTGTTTCTTCTTTCTTATTCACAACGGCATTATACAGTATAATTGCCGTTTGGCGTATAGCCTGTGTGCTGTTCGCTGTTATTGTGCTTGTTCTTGTTATTGGAAGGTTTTTATGAAAAAGAAAAGTCGTCGGCTTGCAATTGACATTATTGTCGCAGTCTCTTTGCTTGCGGTCTTGTATGTTTCCTGGCCTAAGAAGCGCATCGAAGCCGATAGTGGCTATCGGCTGGTTATGGGGACATTCGCCCACCTCAAAGCCGTTTCTAAAGACCCGGACAAAGCAAAGAAATGTGTCGAGACCGCTTTTGCAGAAATTCAAAAAGTTGATGACCTGATGAGCGATTACAAAAGCAACTCGGAAATAAGTAAGGTGAACCGGGACGCATTCAAGGGGCCGGTCAAAGTCAGCAGGTCAACATTCGAGGTCTTGCAGAAAAGCGCCGAGTTTAGCAGGCTTTCCGAAGGCGCGTTTGATATAACAATTGGGCCGCTCACCAAGCTCTGGCGTTCGGCGGCCGAGGCTAATTCTGTCCCTACTGATGCCGAACTTGAGCAGGCTCGCTCGAAAGTCGGCTATGAAAAACTCTACCTCGACGCAAACGAATTGACTGTGCGATTTGCCGTTGACGGTATGAAGCTGGATTTAGGCGGCATAGCGAAAGGATACGCAATTGACAGGGCAATTGAGGCAATGCAAACCGGTGGGGCTATCGGCGGAATGGTCGATGTCGGCGGCGACATTCGATGCTTTGGCCTGCCCCGGCAGGACAGAGACACCTGGCGAGTCGGCCTGCAGAACCCAACACAAATCGAAGCCGGAGAACAAAATCATGTCGTTGGTGCAGGTCAGGTCTTGCTCGTCTTGAAATTGGAAAACGCCGCCGTTGCTACCAGCGGAGGATATCGGCGATTCGTTTTAATAGAAGGCAAAAAACATAGTCACATCATGGACCGCAAGACCGGGGCCGGTGCGGTAGGCTTGTCAAGCGCAACTATTATTTCGCAAAATGCAATTCATGCCGACGCCCTCGCGACTGCGGTCAGCGTGATGGGAGCAGAAAAAGGACTTGCCTTAATCGAGAAAACACCCGGAACCGAGGCAATCCTCTTGACTCCATCCCCGGAGTATCAGCTTATCAAGACCACCGGCGCTGAAAAATACATAGAGTGATTTGTTGATAATGATACATCGTTTGGTTTTTCTATTCGCTTGTTTGGACGCTTGCAGCTTTTTTGGCGGGTACGCGTGGTTTGGGTGCGGATTTGCCGACATAGATAATTACACCCGTCGGGCATTTGTTAAAGGCGGCTTCGGTTTCCTCGGTACGCTCGTATTTTTTGTAATCCAGCCTGGCCAAATTCTCTTCAACGGTGAACATATCGCTTTTTTTCGCACAGATGCCGCAGCCGATACACCCGACTTTGCACATCCCCCGTGTGCTCTTACCGGCCTCTTTACTGCTGCACGCCACTGTCATCATATTTTCGCAACTGAAAGGCACCATTTCAATCAGATTGCGGGGGCATGTCCTTGAACACGCGCCGCAGCCGGTACATTTCTCATAGTCAACAGTTGCCAGCCCGTCAACCATGTGGAGCGCATCGAATTTGCACGCACTTATGCAGTCGCCGAAGCCCAGACACCCGAATTTACACGCCTGTACGTTGGCCAGCGCATTTGCGGCTGTACACGTTGGTATGCCGTGATATTGTCCATATACGTTTTTGTCCGAAGTCCTGGCGCGGCAGTACACTATCGGCCTTTCAGCAGGGCCGGAATCGCTGATTTGAAGGTTCAGTATACCTGCGATTTTAGCTGTTGTTTCTGGTCCGCCCGGTGCGCATCTGCCGAGTAGTTCGGGATTTTCTGAAACTCCTTTCGCATATTGAGCGCAGCCGGCAAAACCGCAAGCGCCGCAGTTAAGATTTGGCAGGGCCTGCTGGATTTGCTCGATTTTCGGGTCGACTTCGACCTTTAGCTTTACGCTGGCAATCAGAAGCACCACCGCAAACCCGCTTCCCAAACCCAGCATAGTCAGACCGGCAGGCCACGCGCTATTCCATAATTCCAAATAATTCATTGTTCGTTGTCCGTTTTTCGTAGTCTATGAGCTACGAACTCATAACTACGAACTATATCATCTTATCATTCCCGCAAAACCCATAAACGCCAACGTAAGCAAACCCGCGGTAATCAACGTAATCGGTGCGCCTTTCAGGCACTCCGGCACGTCGGCCATATTCAGATTCTCTCGGATACCGGCCATAATGCAAATGGCCATTGTAAAGCCGATACCCGCTCCGAAGCTAAGCACTACTGCTTCGAGCAGTTTGTCAATGCCCCACAGGTTAATAAACAAACAGAGCCCTAAGATGGCACAATTGGTTGTAATAAGCGGCAGAAATATCCCAAAGCTCTCATACAGGCTGGGGAAAAATTTTCGCACATACATCTCCACAAGCTGAACGGCGCCGGCTATAACCAATATAAAGCACACGTATCGCGTAACTTCAAGGCCTGTTGGCATCAGAATAAGGTGGTCAATCAGCCACGTCAGTGTCCCGCTCAGTGTTACAACAAACGTCACCGCCATCCCCATTCCGAAGGCCATATCGATTCGCCCCGATACACCAAGATAGGGACATATCCCCAGAAACTTCGTAAACACGAGGTTATTAATCAAAACTATGGATATAAATCCTAAAAGCAGGGTATTAAGCGTGCTCATAAATCTTTCCTATCAAGCCTTTTTTTTGCTCAGTATATTCACAAGTCCAAGCAGCAGCCCTAAAGTTATAAACGCTCCTACCGGCATGCCCATCGCTGCCCACGGCACAAACCAATCTGGCATCAATTTTGCCTCGAATATCATTCCCGTCGATAGTAACTCCCTTACGCCCGCCAGAACACACAAGGTCAATGTAAAGCCGACTCCCATTCCTA
>DATLBB010000188.1:0-10000 GCA_035527155.1 Sedimentisphaerales bacterium | reverse complement strand
AGATTATAATTTTTGCAATTTCTCTGAACTTAAAAATCAGCAGTGCAAGCAGCAATAACAAAAACGCTTTGATACAAATCATAAGGCCGGCGACTTGGGCCAATAAAGACCAGCTCACTAATCTTGCAGGGACCAGGAATTGTGCAGGATTAAATTTATCAAACTGAGGCAGGAGCAAAATGAGCGGCCTAACAGTGTAATAATAAACCCAGGTTAATTTTTCGCCAAGATAGTCAAAGGACTCCAAACAGAAGCCGCTGAAAGTTGCTGTAAAGAAGATGCAAAGAGAGAACAATATGGCCACCGGGAAGGAGAGGAAAGTCGCGGCTAATGTGCCTAAAGACGCCAGAAAAACCAAACGAAACAATATTAACAGAACAACCCTTACGAAATTGGCGGTGAAGGTATCTGCTTTGTAAAGCACTTCCAGGCCGTCAGGTGGGAAAATCACCGTTGTCCTGTTCAGGGGGACGTTGAGAAATCTGATGGCAAGATAGCCGTCGTCAGCGATTAAATATGCCGGAACCTCCAGCTCGCGAAAAGAACGAATGGGGTCCTTACGCAGAAAAGATTCATAGGCGGGCGGATACTGTCGATTATCGCCAATGTCCCATCGGCTGTAGACCTGCAAATCGGGCGGATTTATAGAGACATCGTATTTGTACCTTATAAACAGGCTCTCGTTTGGGTCGAGAACTCTAACATTATTAAACTCCCAAACCAGCCATTGACCGACGACAGCGGCTCGTTTCTCAAGCTGCTTGCGCCTGGTAAGCTCGGCCTTAATCTCATTCTCACCAGACTCCGGCGGCAGTTGGCCTGTTTTTTCAAGCTTCTCGTAGGTCTCAAGCACCTCCTGAGTAACGTCTACTTCAGGTAACGTTAAGGCGGCGCGGGCGGTGAAAAACTCATTGTCGACCTGGATAAGATCGGCCTCACTGGCATCGTAAAATTTCGGTGTGTAAACAGTAATGGTGTATATTATAGCCGAGAAGAGGACGAGCAGAGCTATATTTAATAATACTACGCCGAGCAATTTGCCGAGAAGAAGCTGAAAACGGCGAATTGGCTTGGTAATAACCGTGTATATCTGTCTTTGCTTTATGTCGTTTGTTAACGTATAGATTGAGACTATTATCGTGAGCAGACAGAGCAAAAGATTAGTGAGCGAAAGGCCATAGCTTACGAAGGTCTGAAGCCTGCCTTTCAGGGTTCCGTCGCCTGTCATCGAAACACCCATAACCGGCAGCAGGACAATCAGCAGAACTATAAAAACAGCGGCAATTTTCATCCGCAAGGCCTGCTTTATAGTATTGGTGGCGACAGCCCATATACTATGCATCACCAGAGTCTCCTTACTGGGTTTTATCAGTTTGCTCAGTATTGTCTTTTGAGGATGTTGAGCGGTCTGTGAGCTGGTCTAAAATGCTTTTTTTGTCTTCGTCCTGCTCCGGAGCTTTGGGCTTGACCGGTTCTGTTGTTATTTTTCTATCGGGAGCAACAGGCCTGGGCCTGGCCGGTTCCGCAGGTTTGGTTAGCTTACGCAATAGCTGCTCATCAGATCCAGGTTCGGTAGTGTCAACAGGGACAACCTGCTCTGTTACCGGAGGTTCTGAGGGGGTCTCCCTGGATATCGGCGCCGAAACAAGTTTATCGAGTATATTTTTCTGGGAGGCCTCAGCGGCAAGAAAATCGCTGATTTCCGTAGTACTGACCGCCCCGCTTGTTGGCCGGGCCTGACGCTGGGCGTCTGTAACAGTTTTGATGAAAAATGTTTCGAGCTTGTCCATTGGTAATGTTACTTCGCAGTCAGCATGTTCGCCTTTAATCAGCCGCTTTATCCTCTCAATAGTGTTAGTGCTTATCGTGCCGGTAGTAATCTGCATCTTATTTGTCTGGAGTAAAAGGTCTCTAACCTGACCTTCGGCCTGGATTTTGCCGCCGTAGAGGATTGCAATTCTATCACATATATCTTCGACATCAGAGAGCAAATGACTACAAAGCAGAATTGTCTTTCCGCGTTTTGCAAGCTCCAGGATTAAGTCCTTTATCTGCCTTGTGCCAATAGGGTCAAGTCCTGTCGTCGGCTCATCCAATATAAGCAGGTCGGGGTCGTTTATCAGGGCCTGTGCCAGGCCGATTCTTCGTGCCATACCTTTTGAAAAGGTCCCGACGGGCCTGTTTGCAACGGCCTTTAGGCCGACCATATCGAGCAGAGCTTCAATACGCATTGTCCGCACTTTTGCGGGCAGGCCGAATAACCTGCCGTAGAAGTCCAGGGTTTCGCGGGCATTCAAATATCTGTAGAGATAGGACTCTTCAGGTAAAAAGCCGATACGGGCGCTTATTTTTGGGTCGGCACCGTCGCCGCCAAGTATAACAGCCTTTCCTTTTGTTGGATAAAGCAAGCCAAGCAGCAATTTGATAGTCGTTGTTTTCCCTGAGCCGTTGGGACCTAAAAGTCCAAAAACTTCATTTCCGCGAACCTGCAGATTCAGGTCGTCGACGGCGTACACTTTGTCCCGACCCCACCAATCGGAAAAAATCTTCGTCAAAGAAAAAGTTTCAACAGCATATTCCATAGTTTGCATTGTTATTTTACATTCTCGACTTTGATTTTTACATTTTTTGTGGTTCGTGTCCGAGCTCCTCGCCATAGCGGACAAGCCGAGCACTGTTAAAAACAACAATCAATGAGCCGGCAAAATGCAGGATGGCGGCGTAAACCGTCGGCAGCCAACCTGCTGATGCCGCTGCATCACCAAGAATAATAAACATTATTCCAAAGCCGAGATTTTGATTAATAACTCCTCTCGTTTTTCGTGAAAGTCGCACGAGGAAGGGAAGTCGCCTTAAGTCATCGCTCATGAGGGCAATCGAGGCGGAATTTATTGCTACATCACTGCCGGCGGCACCCATAGCAATTCCAAGGTCTCCGGCTGCCAAGGCAGGTGCATCGTTTATACCATCTCCAACAACGACGACGGTGTGCCCATCTTTTTTAATTTGCTCAACAATCGAGAGTTTGTCCTGAGGTAAACACTGAGCTTTGAAATCGGTACAACCTAACTCGGCCGCGACACGACTGGCGACTTCATCCCTGTCGCCGGTGAGCATAGTTACCCTTTTTATGCCGATATCGAGCAGCTCCTTGACGGCTTGTTGGGCTTCGGGTCTGGTTTTGTCCTGCAAGCCGATCCAGCCGATGCACTTTGAATTCCTGGCTACATAAAGGGTACTAAATCCCTGCTCCTCATGGAGTGTGGGGTCGGAAACGTTGCTTGTATCTACATTGTTTTCCTTCAGGAAGGAGTCTCTTCCGACCATAATTTTTGCAGAATCGACGCGGGCAGTTACGCCTTTGCCGGGTGTTTCTCTAAAATCATCGACGGCAGGTAAAGACAGATTTGCCTCTTTGGCAACCTCCTGCAGGGCCCTTGCGGCGGGGTGTTTGCTCATCTGCTCAGCGGAAGCAGTGACGGCTAACAACTCGGCCGGTTCAATATCTTCAGCGGGCGTCAGTTTGGTCACATACAGCCGACCGGTTGTTACGGTCCCCGTCTTGTCAAACACCATTGCCGTCATCTTGCCCGCAATCTCAAGGTCAGCTACATTTTTTATCAAGATGCCGAGGCGGGCAGAGGCTGAAATCGCCGCAACCATTGCCGTGGGAGTTGCGAGAATCAAGGCGCAGGGACACGAAACAACAAGTATCGTAATCGCCCTGTCGATATCGGCGGTGAGAAACAAAACTATCGCGGCAATCATCAAAATCGTCGGCGTGTACCACTTAACATAACGGTCGATTATCCGCATAATCGGTATCTTTGTCTGCTCGGCCTGCATAATCAATGACTGGACTTTGCCGAGAGTTGTATCTTTTCCGGCTTTGGTTACGGTGATATCGAGCACGCCGGTAAGGTTGCTTGTGCCGGCGAAGACCTGCATTCCCGGCACTTTATCGACGGGCAAAGATTCGCCGGTTATCGTGGCTTCGTTGACGGAGCTAAGTCCTTTTGTAACTTCGCCATCGGCTGGTATGTTGTCGCCGGGGCGGGTGCGAATACAATCGCCGGGCTTCAAGCTGCTGACGTCCACCTCTTTTTCTCCAGCTTCGGTGTCGAGGAGATTTGCCTTTGTCGGTGTCAGCTTAATCAGAGATTCAATTGATGTGCGAGCGCCGAGGGCGGTTCGTGTTTCAATAAGCTCGCTGACGAGCATAAAGAATGCCACGATGCCTGCGGTAACATAGTTTCCGGTTACAAAGGCGGCGATTACCGCCAAAGCCACCAGCTCATCCATATGCATCTGTTTTTCTATAAGACTCTTAATCGCGTGCACGACGATTGGGCCGCCAAGCAGTATTGCGGCGGCCATAGCCAGGAACTCTGCCTGAAAACTGCCGCTGCCATAGATGTAGCTCGACCTGGCTATGCCGCTGCTGATGAGAAGCATTCCGCCGGCCAATGTCCCCAACAGAGCTAAACTTACCCGAATCTGCTTGCCGTGGGTGTGCTCAGCGGTAACTTCTTCTTTAAAATGTAAATGTTCATGGGCCATATTCAGAGTATCTCGTTTCTAACTTCACCTTCATCTTTTTCTCTTTGTCATTTCTCCTTCTGAGATTTTGGTTTCTTCATCAGGTCTCTACTTACAATGATTCTGACTTCTCTTCCCTTTGCACCTTTGGTTGGTTGAACAAATATTTTCTCATCCGCGTTGTTAAAGACGTGCTTGATGGCATCGAGATAAATTTGTTGAAGGACAAGTTTCGGTCTTTTGCGATATTCGGGCAGTATTTTGTGCAAATATTCAGCATCCGCTCTTGCTTCTTCGACAATCTTTGTTCGATAGGTGCGGGCCTGCGCGATTTCCTCCTGAGCTTCACCGGCCAACTGGGACCACAACAGCTCTTTTTCATGTTCGTTGATTGTTTTATCCGACAGGCTCGCAAAGAGTATCAGAGCGAGCGGGCCGGCGGCTTTGTTAAGTGTCGTTTCAGCGTAACCTTTGGCCACACTGATGGCCTTTTGACTTTGCTGGCTTGCATCGATGGAGGCCTGAAATGCAGCATTGACCTGTCGAGGCCAGGTTGAGTCGGGAAGCTCGACGGATACGACTTTTATTCCGCTTTCTATATTGTTGAGTTTTTTCTGTAAGATTTTTTTGACGTCTTTCGAGATTGAGCCGCGTCCGGAAATTGCGTCGTCGATAGCATAATTGACCATTGTGCTTACAACGGCATCATCAAAGACGGCTTTCAAGAGTGGGCTTATGCTGTTTGTCATAACATCAAAGTAAAGCTGGCCCGGTTTGGCATCTTCTATATAAACATTTTTGAAGAAGTCTTCGGCGTCATTGATTTGATAGGTTAGCTGCCACTTGCAATGAACGATGTTATAATCACTACCGGCCGAGCCCGCGAGAGTTTGCGTTCTCTTTTCACCCCTGGTAATGCAATAGCCTTCTCTTACGGGGTCGAGGTTTGGCGGTATGGGAGTTGTTCTTGTCGGGGTCAGGCCGAGCATCTCGTCTTTCGTCTGGTAATACCAGAAGGAATTGATCGGTAAATTTACCGTTTTTTCAACGGGAATTTTTATAATTTTGTCTATCGGATATGGGAACACCCAGTGCAGACCCGGCCCAAGAAGTCTTTCTGCACCTATGCCGCGAATCTTTCCAAACCGCAAAACAAGCGCCTGCTCATCAGGGCCTACCGTTCTAAAACCCGATGCTAAGAAAATAATAACCAGCACAACCATTATTATCTTGAGGATGATAAAGCTGATTCTCAGTGCCTCTGAGAGTGACTTGCCGGCGGCATCAAGCTCAGTATAGTATTGCGTTTCGCGTCCCTTCTCTGCGCTCGAGGGCGGGGCTGGGTATTGCGTATCTTTATTTTCCTGGTTTTTTTTCGCCATAATATCAGCGATTGCAGCTTAAATAATGTTATTATTTCGGTTCGTTCGGTTCACTTGGCTTGATGTCAGGCATTTCCTGTAAAATCCTGATAATATCGGTATCTGTGGTTAAGACAATGGTTGTCCTTTCGGCCAATATTTCCTTGAGGGCTTCGACGTCCGCCAGGAACATCGCAAGTTCGGTGTCGGCTTCGAGCAATCGATAATGTTGCGCAGCCAACAAGTCGCCCTCGGCGCGTATTCCCTTTGCTCTTGCCTTAGCTGCAGCGAGCAGCTCCCTTCTTATTGAATCGGCGTTCGTTCTTATCCTGGTTGCCTCGGCGTTTCCCTCGGCAATTGTTGCTTGCGTTCTGCGGTTTCTTTCAGCCCTCATTCGCTCAAAGATCTGGGTGGTGACATCTCCGCTGATTTTGAGCTGCTTTATTCCGAGTGTCTTAATTTCGATGCCGTAGTTTGCGTCTGCGACGGTCTGTTGAAGGTCAGCGAGCATTTCCTCTTCAATTTGTGAGAATCTTATTTTGTCCGGGTCACTGTTTACAAACTCACTAAAGTGATGTCGGCCAATTAACGTATTTTGAGTGTCGCTAATAAGGGGCAGCAACTTTTTGTTTTCAGCTTCTTCGACAGTTCCGATAGCTTTGAAAAACTTCAAAGGCTCGGCGATTTTCCAAACGATGAAAGTATTTACGATAATCGGGACCTGCTCGGCGGTTTCTGTTTCGATGAGGTCGGCTTCAAAAACTTTCATCCGGGAATCAAATGTATAGACACGTTGTATCGGCGTGGGCCATTTGAAACACAAGCCGGGTTTGGTGATTTCACGGGTGGGGTTGCCAAAGGTCATCACAAGAGCCGATTCCGTCTCTCGCACCTGGAATGAGACAAGATACAGCCCCAAAACTATAACTAAGATTAAGATAGAGATTGCAATAGCTATATTTTTCATTTTTGGCTGCTCTCCTGAGAACTTTCAAAATCATACAAACTTGGTATTTGTTTTTCAGTAACATCGACTATGAAAACCTGTAAGCTGTTCGGGTCGGCGATAACGACGTATTTTCGTATACCCTTTAATGCCTCTACACGGGCGGCTAATACCTGCTCACGAAGATAAATTTGCTCAGCAGCCCTATATGCCTTGAGCTGGCTGGCAAAGCGCCGGCTGGTAGCCTGAGCAAGTGTCGCTATTTCAAAGGTATAACTGTGTGATTCTCTGAGGGTTTTATAGATATCGCCACTTGCCTGCACGAAGGCCTGGTCCAAATCGTTACCGAGCTTCCGGATCTGTTCCGACTGGTTTTGCTTCTTTGCCTCCTGGTATTTTGCCGCAAGACTGTAAAGCTCGTTAGCATCCTGTACAGAACCTACGAGGGTGGTTAAGGTTTTATTGCGCTCGGCCTGAGCGTCAAGGATAAGTGCCTGTTTCTTTTGAACGGCGCCGATAACCTGTTGATAGTCTGCTGCAACATCGGGCGGTGGGTGAATGCCCTGCAGACCCAAAAACACGATTTCAACTCCCAGAACCGCTTCATCCACGGCTTGCTGAATTCTCGTGGTTAAAATGCGTTTGGCCTCGGCACGGCCGGCTCCGAGCAGGGTCTCCTGCACACCGGCTGCGCCTTCATCTTTGCTGCCAACCTGACCGGCTGCAAACCTGGTAAGCTCACGATAACAGATGGATTCAAGCAGTCTCTCCGGCTCGTCATGTTTGTAAATAAAAGAATATAAGTCCTTTACTCTATATTGAACAGGGACGGCAGCAATCAGGAGACTTACCGGCACAGCTCCAGCGGTGGAACCTTCAAAAGTCTGCTCGCTGGCTACGAGTAACTGGTATTCCTCTTTGTAATGATGCTCGCCCCACAACAAGGGCTCTCGACTCAGTTCGCCGGTCTTTGGGTCAACCTTTGGGACAAAGCCAATGCTGATTTCCGAGACCTTTTTTGTGGGATATTTATAAATCTTGTCAATCGGCCAGGGCCATTTGAAAGCCAATCCGGGGCCAACAACTCTGACACTGTTGGCATCGGTTAGCGGATTGCCAAAGTGCTCTATTATCGCCTCTTCATTCGCAGCTACCACAACGATACAGCTTAATAAATACAGTGTAAAGGCGGCAAACAGAACCAAAGGTACTATCGCTTTTTCGAGCAGTTTATAGAACCAGGTTTGGGAGACTTTGAATCCAAACTGATAATCAATGGCATCTGCGGCGCTTCGCAGTATTCCGCCCGGCTCACTTATTACGCCCAGCAGTCTGCTGTCAAAGGCTGTTCTGGCATATTGGTCTTTTAGCCTTGGGCGATATATGTCCAGGACGACATTCAGAGCGGTTTCTGCGCCAAGGACAGCAAGTAAGATGGGAACCACCCAGTTGATAATATTTATCACGACAAAAATCTTGAACTGCTGAATCAGGGCCATGCTAACAGCTAAGGCAAAGCACAAAACAGCTGTGGCAAGAAGGAAGCTGCCGCCGGCCCTTAGCGGCTTCCACTGAGGCTCAGCTGACATGCCGGTAGCGTAGCGGGACATTAAGAAGCTGACAAATGCTATGGCTGTCATACAGATTGCAACAAGCAGCGGCTGCTTTGGCTCAACATCAGAAGTGGCAGAAACAGCCTTCAGTAAGTAAAGCCCGATAGCAATCTGGTAAACGGCTATAACAATTGAAAATATCGGAATGAACCATTTCTCGAATACACCGAGCCGACGTTGAGCGGCGGCAAATAAAGTGGCTCGCTCACCTTTGGCCTGGAAGATTGTGGAAGCCTGCTCATCCTTGGCCAATTGGGTCATATCGAGCTTTTCTCGCTCGGCCAAACTGCGTTGATGGAAATGCAAACACAAAACGAACCAAATAATAGCTGTCGCGAGGATGAGCCAGCTTAGCGCGAAGACGGCAAAGGCCCCGCTCCATCGGCCTATAAAAAAGGCGACGCCGAAAAAAATGACGCTTAAAATCAAGGACGCCAGGGCTACGTGTTCAGCGCGTTGGGAAGATAGTTTCATATTTGAACAGTATCGTCCTTTGAACAAAAGAACTACAAAAATAGTATTTATCCAATATACCGCATAAGCTCTTTACAAGATAGAAGCAGTGCAATATAACAATAACCGTCATATTAGTATAGAGACAAATGCGAAAAATTATCTCTCGGAGACGAGCCGAGAGACAGAGGCACCAGACCGCAGGAAAAGGTAGAAACAATGTATAAGCTGTTTACGATAGCAAAAAACACTTTTATCGAAACCCTGAGGCAGCCGGTCTATGCCATAATAATTATCGCTGCTCTGTTTCTATTCTTTATAAGCCCGTCGCTGACGATGTACACAATGAGCGACGACAATAAACTCTTACGCGAGATAGGATTGTCTACGCTGTTTTTAGCCAGCTTGTTCATAGCAATATTCTCGGCTTCCGGCGCTGTTGCCGAGGAAATCGAGAATAAGACGATAACGACGGTTCTGAGCAAGCCGGTGCAGCGTCCGATATTCATTATTGCAAAATTTTTGGGTGTGTCGGCTGCGGTGATTCTGGCACACTATATCTGTACTATCGCCTTGCTTATGACAATTCGTCATGGTGTTCTTGAGTCGACATCAGATACGCACGACTGGACGGTTTTGGGGACGGCAGCAGTTGCCGTTGGTGGCGCATTTCTATTAAGTGCTTTTTTTAACTACGTTTATGACTGGAAATTCACATCAACCGCAATTGTATTAACCGGTATATTTGCCACATTGGGCATAGTGTTTTTATCCTTTATCGACCGAAACTGGCAATTTAATCCTGCGGATAATGGCATGAACACAGTGGATATTTACGGCTCGGTGCTGCTTCTGTTAGCTGCGATTATAATTGTGGCTCTGGCAGTGGCACTTTCTGCGAGGTTTAATATAGTGGTAACGCTTTCAGCCTGTATTGGGATTTTTCTTTTGGGGCTTGTAAGCGATTATACATTCGCCAGTTTGGCAGAAAAACAGATCTTTGGAGCCAAAGTGTGGGCCACGATAGGCCGGTATTTGGTACCGAATTTGCAGATTTTCTGGATAAGTGACGCCATTTACGAGGGCAG
>DATLBB010000187.1:0-3362 GCA_035527155.1 Sedimentisphaerales bacterium | reverse complement strand
GCTACTGACTCTATGCAATCACGAAATTCACCCGAGCTGGCGTATGAGCCTGCGAAGGTAAGCTCGCTGGCAATGAACTTCTGCAAATCAAACTCAGCCGTCTTTTCTAAATTGCCGACAGCAACAAGGTGTCCACCCATCTTTGTAACTGAAACGGCATCTTGAAAAGTGCTTGCATACCCGACGGCCTCAAAAGCGACATCCACACCTTTATTTTTTGTTTTTTTGAAGATGATTTCTTTAAGGTCTGACTTATCAGGACAAATGACTACATCGGCCCCCAGCTTCTTTGCAATATCAAGCCTGAATTCGTTAATATCGGATACGAAGACCTGCTCGGCACCTTTCAGCTTGGCAGCCTGCAGAATGAAAAGGCCGATTGTCCCGGCCCCAATAACTACAACCGTATCGTTAGTCGACAGGGGGGCTCTGTTCGCGGCGTGCACACCTATTGAGACAGGCTCCAAAAGAGCTGCATGTGTGAAAGACAGATGCTCTGGAATTTTCGAGACAATCCACCACGGCACTGCCACGAATTCTGCAAATGCGCCGTGCCTCTTGAAATCCGGAGTAGAAACACCAAGTACCTGCCGATGTTCACAGCGATTATAAAAACCGTTTCGGCATGGCCCGCATTTGTTGCAGTATACGGTTGAGTCGAAACATACTCTGTCTCCCTTTTTGAAGTCTTTTACATTTTTGCCCATGTCTTCAACGACACCAGCCGCCTCATGGCCCATAATCAAGGGAGGAATCCTCCTGCCGGTCTTGCCTGTAGAGCCGTGGACGTCGGAGCCGCAAATTCCACAGGCCCTGACACGAATCAGTACGTCATCATCGCCCACATCCGGTTCCGGAAAATCCGAATATTCAAAAGAATATGGTTTCGTATAAATTAGAGCCTTCAATTAAACCCTCCATTTTGCTGAAGTTCGCTGTGTCCTTTAAGTCAAAAATATTAAAGCTTCTGTAGACTAACATTTCCCGTTCAAACTAAGCTCAACTGCGCCGCTGAGCTTTCTAACAACATAATACCCGAACGAGCTGCCTATCGCCAGAACATCTTAAGAATATGTTCTTCACCTGGAGCCGGCGTTTCATCTTCAATTCTGGTAAAAACATCTCACGCCATTAAGTGACGACGTTGATGCCGTAAAGTTGACAGAAAGTTCGCATTTGTTTGGCGTAATTACCATAAAATATAATCTGATGCATACCCTTTACATCACATACGTCATCTACCTCGTTTATAGTCATCACTATGTTCGTGCGGCAGCCGCCTGTTTGCGGAATACTCGGACATTCCACCACTTTCCCGCTGTAAATGAGCATCTGGGGTGTTTCTCCTGGAACGTACTGAGCCATGGTAACATCCCGTCCCGGACGCCAGAGAACTCGTGGGACACAGCCCCAGCCAGCCTCACAATGGCTCATCAAGACGTACGGCTCGGCAGCGGCATTTGTACCGTTCAGCTTCGAGGCACAGGTGCAATGCGCACCGAAATAGTGATTTTTCTCCGTCTCCATAGAAGCGTTCTGCTGAAATCCGGGTCTGTCGAAGAGCTGCTGTACTAACATTAAGGTCAGTGTTGCGCTAAGGTCAGACTGACAGCCGGCAGCGATACCCTCGTCCCTCAAACTCATAAAGCCCATGCAAGGTGGAACGTGCTTATGCGGTCTTTTAAGTCCCGGCAAACAGTCCATCATCACCGCGTCAGCTTTCTCGGTTTCAATGAGCCGCTTCAGGACAAAATATGTTTTTGCGGCCTCGAGGATATCAGTTTTGGTGGGTTGGACCACGTCTTTAGCATTATTCAGATACGCGTGCGCGAGTTTTTTCACTGCGTCTGTGGCTTTAGTACGCTTAAATTCATCATAAAACCTTTGGTGCGGGATGGTCCGAACCTGAGTGCCAAGATGTGGGATTGTTTTTTCCTTGAGCTCCGAACCTACAATGTTGACAATACGGCTTTCCTTCATCCAGTGCGCCGTTCGTATCATATTCATACCATCTTTAACGGCCTCAAGATTGTCCAGTGAATTGATCAGATACACACCGGACTTTTGGTGCAGTTGATTAATATGATCGACAAGGAGGATACCCAATGTGGCAAGCACAACGGCAGGGATTCCCACTTCTTCAATGATACGGGTAACGTGTCCCCAATGTCCCTTCTTGAAAGGTATGAGCAGCAATCCGTCAGGTTTCGACTGCTTGATTTCGTTGATGAATTGCGCTACACTCGCTGCATCATCGAGCGGTTTCTCATCCATCGAGATGCGCATCCCCAAATTTCGCTCCATCCGTCTGATTGCTTCCATATACTGCCTTTGACGCCCTTCGGCATCAAAGCTTGAACCCGGCCAGCTATAATAACCTGCTTTCCTTAGGGATTCGGTGGGGGGGTAGATAAAAGCACCACGCACCGTAGCGGCTTTCTTTTGTCGGCCGCTTGCTTTTGTAGAAGGCCCTGTAGCCGCAAGCAGCTTCTTAGAGCTTACTGAAACGCCTGCTGCAGTGGTACCTACCGTCTGTAAGAACTCCCGCCGGGACATCTCCCACGCCTTCTTTGGTCGTAACTGTTTCATCTTAACTCCTTTCCTGTTTAATTAGTTTCTGTTGCGGAAAGCACTAAAAACGGTAAAGAATTAACCGTCCAATTTAGGACAAGGCCGGTTTCAGCATCGTTTTTGTTAAACTGTCCGCTAACGCTCTTTAAAAAGTAAAAAATCAGCTTTCTGAACAAACCATCTCTAACGACTCCTTCAAAAACAATCTGTTTTGGCCACTTCTGCCTTGCAATCGGGTCAATAGAATCAGGTTGTGGCAAAAGACAGCACAGCCTACGCCGGCTGCATAGTTCTTAAATCCTTTGAAAAGGCACAGGCCAAGGTTAAAAACGCGTTTTAACACCGAGATACTGCCTTCGCAGCCGGCACGAAAACGCTGGCCATCTTTGAATTCTTTGCTGCTTTCGCGCTTATACTCGGCTTGGTTACGACGGCCTTTTTTGCAGATGCCTGTTCCTTTCTCATTATTTTTCAATAACTCAATGATAACAGGAGCAGGTTTTTTTTGTATAAGTTTTTACATAAAATCCTTTCCGCAACAGGAACTAATTACAATTGGTATTATATTGTAATTTTCGGCCTAAGAGCTTATCATTGATACAAACAATGCCAGGACCGCTTATGTCGAGCTGGTAAATTTGAGTTCAAAATATGCGTAAATTTGCCTTTTTAACAGCGTTACTGCTTTTTCTGTACGGCTGCCAGGCCGGGGGCAAATCAGATTCTATTGAAAAATCTACACGGAAGACGAGTCTTCAGGAATCCTCAGACGGTCTTGTGCTGACCGTAGC
>DATLBB010000186.1:0-4981 GCA_035527155.1 Sedimentisphaerales bacterium | reverse complement strand
ACCGAGCAGTAACAGTGTGGATGGTTCAGGCCTATTCGTTGGAAACGTCTTCCGACTGGTGTTTCTGAACATAGCGTCTCAGAGGTCTTTGCACTTGGCGAAGGCCTATCAGAACGAAGACTGCAAGGAGAGTCATTATAACTGCCAGCTCGTAGAAACCAGCCCCGCAAGCCGTCCCAAGACTTGCCACGAACCAGATTGTCGCCGCTGTAGTTAAGCCGTGGACGCCGGCCCTGTCCTGGATGATGGCACCGGCACCAAGAAAACCCACTCCGGTAACGATTTGAGCGGCTATTCTTGTAATCGAGTCATTTTCGCCGGCCATTCGTTTGGAAATTATGGTAAAGGCCGCTGCACCAAGGCAAATTAATATGTTTGTACGAAGTCCGGCTGCCTTGCCGCTGAATTCCCTCTCTATCCCGATTGCCGCACCAAGCACGACGGCTAATACTATACTGAAGACATCACCTGGCCAATTCATAACTCTACCTTTCATGCTGCATTTATTCGGTGCCAGTCCCTGGCAAGACTTTCAAAAACAATACTAAATCCTATATTACTCCTGCCAGGATGTAAATCAAGAAATAATCCGCCAGTCTTGGGAGGCGGCTTTCAGTGATTCCTTTACCACATCATCTACAAACTAAGGTTCGAACTATGATTTTCTGGATTTATTTTTCACTACTCAAGAGCGGTTTGAGGGCGTATAATCAGAGTCGTTATGGAGCGTGCGGTTTATAGGATTATCGATGCTAATTTCAATCGCGGGCGTGAGGCGATTCGCGTAATCGAGGATTTTTGCAGATTCGCGTTGAATTCGACGTCGCTGACCAGCCGGGCAAAGCAGCTTCGGCACGAGCTTTCAGCGGCTATCGATAAACTCGATGCCGGCCGGCTTATCGCAAGCCGAGATACGCTCGGCGATGTAGGTGTTGGTAAAACGGTCGATAAACAGCTTCAGCGTACGGACCTGCGAAGCAGTTTTACAGCCGGCTGCAAACGCCTGACCGAGGCGCTGCGGACGCTCACCGAAGTGACGCAGACGATAGATTCCGGCGTTGCGAGTACAATCGAAAGACTGCGATACGACGCCTATACACTTGAGAAAGATATTATTCTTTTCGGTGAGCCAGCTGAAAAATTCAAACGGGTCGGGCTGTATGTGATAATCAGCAGCAGTTTGCCTGCGGATGTGATTTCTTTAACGCACAAGAGCGCAGCCAGCGGTGCGGACTGTATTCAACTGCGGGCAAAAGACACCAAAGATGATAAACTCTTTGCACTTGCCGACGAATTTGTACAGATATGCAGAGCTGGCAACGTTCTTAGCGTAATAAACGACCGGGCCGATATCGCAGTTGCCGCCGGTGCGGACGGCGTGCATCTTGGGCAAAATGATTTGCCGATCGAGCAGGCCCGCAAACTCGCGCTGGCACCGCTAATAGTCGGCAAAAGTACACATTCACTCAAGGAGTTGGGGGCCACGTGTAAGGAGACGCCAACTTATGTAAGTTTAGGGCCGGTTTTTCCCACGCCCACAAAGCCAAATGTCGAGGCCGTTGGTCTGGATTACGTTAAGCAGGGCTTAGAGAAACTTGCCGATACCGGCATCGGTCATGTTGCTATCGGCGGTATAACGGTGGACAATGTCGAAGATGTTTTAAGAGCCGGTGCTCAATGTATTGCGGTTTGCTCTGCGGTTACCGAAGCCAAGAACCCGACAGCAGTCTGCCGGGCACTAAAAGAGAAAATTGCCGCTTTCCAGGAGTAACCATATTACCAAATTAAATTATGAGATCATAGGAGATAACAATGCACAGAGACAACCGTATCCGCATATTTTTATTTGTACTTATCACGCTTGGAATGGCATTACAGGCCGGCACGGTGTTAAAGGCCGAAGGCTTGCGTGAGAGCACAGTTTCCCGGAAGGTTCTTGCGTTCTATTATCCCTGGTATGGCACGCCCGACGGGCCGGGTGGAGACGGGAGGTCGGTGCACTGGGGACGGATCGATGCAGCGAAAAAAGACATCCAGGCGAGTACAAACTATCCGATACTGGGTGCCTACGACTCGCACGACCCGAAGCTGATCGACCAGCACTGCCAGTGGGCCAAGCGTGCCGGGATAGATACTTTGATTGTCAGTTGGTGGGGCCACAATAGTTACTGCGACAGGGCCATGGACAAGATTCTCGATGGATGTCAACAGCACGGGCTTACTGCCTGTATCTATTACGAAACCGTGCCGAGGCCCCGGACGCCACAGTCGGCGGCTGACGATATCGTCAAGGTCTTAAACAAATACGGTAATCACGCCGCCCACCTTAAAGTCAACGGTAAGCCGGTGGTATTTATATATGGCCGTACTCTCCAGGAACTCGGGCTGACGGACTGGCTCAAGGCCATCGAACTGGTCAACAAGGAGTATAAAGAAGGCTTTACGGCAATCGGCGACCAGTTTAGCTACGGTTCGGCCCGCGTTTTCGACGGCGTTCATACTTATAACACCGCCGGTTCCCTTCAAGGACAGGAGCCCGCCGATGCACGCAAGTGGGCTGGTGAGACGTACAAGTCGTGGGTGCAATTAGCCGACCAGGCGGGGAAAATAAGTACTATAACGGTGATTCCAGGCTATGACGACACCAAAATCCGCAAACCCGGGCTTGCCGTGGAGCGTTACAAAACCGAGCTTTATCGTGCCCAATGGGAAGAAGCCATCAAGGCCGACCCGCACTGGATACTGATTACCAGCTTCAACGAATGGCACGAGGGAAGTGAGATTGAGCCGTCATTAGAATACAAACACCAGTATCTTGAACTCACCGGCAAATATGCCAGACGTTTCAAGGCCAAAAAGCGTAGTGTCCATCGGCAGACAGCTCCAAAAGGCTTGTCCACTGAAGAGTATTCTCGATTGCGTAAAAAGTTCGGGAAACTGCGCGTCGGCGTCCTGCCGGGCGCGAGTTCGATGGCCTTTTGGTGGCTCCTGGATTTGGACGTGGCAATGGAGGTTCTGACGTGGGATAACGTTGTGGGAGGTGAGCTTACGCCCCAAAAATACCCTGTTTTGCTCTATTGTTCAGGAGAACATTATCGCCGTACTGTCCAGAAAAACGGCGACGTTGACGATGCCCTGGTCAGATACTTGAGAGCAGGCGGCTGCCTTGGAGCTTTTCCCGGGCTTCCGTGGCCCTTCTACTACGATGAAAATGGGCGGGCTGTGAGCCGCAGCGGCCGGTTTGGCTTGAACATACAAGGTGCATGGGAAAGGCCGCAGCAAAATTCTAAACTGAACTTCGTGCAACCGCAGCGGTATCTGCGGCACGTGCCTAAGCAGTTTCCATTTCCCACATCGGGAGACCAACGCTGGAGGCCGTTCTTTGCCGGCAAGGACGCCAAACACACATCCCTGCTGCAATTGCAAGATGACGACGGTAAGTACCTCGGTGATGCTGTCGCTTATGCCGACCTGAAAAGCGGGGGCAGTGTTGTCTATACCTGGTTCGGCTTGCTCAACGGTCCTCATGCCGAAGGCTTACTTTATGATATCTTTGACTTCGTGGCGGCACGAAGTCGGCAATCAAACGATTAGATTATAGGACGAAGGAGGAGACTATGACCTTCAGAATCAAACATGTATCTGTACTGCTATTGTGTGTACTTTGTGGAAACCTTGTAGCGGATGACAAGCTGCCCAAAAAACCGCCCGGAAAGTTTTTTCTATTGCAGGCCAAAGACCACAAAGGCGCTGATTCATTCAAATCAGGTCAGCCTGTTGTTGGAACATCGTATTTCTATTGGTACGATATCGACACGAAGAGTCATATTATTGACGGTGATGGTACGGACGCACTAACTACTCATCCTGTCGATATGAAGGGCATCAGTTATAAGCGTATATCCTGGCATAAAAAGCAGTTACAGGATATGATTGCGGCCGGTGTAGATTTCCTGATGCCGGTATTCTGGGGTGTGCCGGGGAAGTATGAGGGCTGGAGTTTTGTGGGGTTGACGCCTTTGGTGGAGGCACATAGTGCTTTACAGAAGGAGGGTCTGAATCCACCAGCGATTGGTCTGTTTTACGATACGTCAATACTTAAATGGAACGGCTTCAACAAGGACGGGAGAAGTTATCACGTCGATTTGTCAACCGATTTTGGAAAAGAGTGGTTCTATACCGCGATACGCGATTTTTTCAGCTTGATTCCCCCTTCGAAATGGGCGCGGGTGGACGGCAAGCCGATTGTTTTCCTTTATGCGGCTGCCTTTGCAAAAAAGCAGGACCCGAAACAGCTTGAGTACGTAAGAGGCAGATTCAAAAAGGACTTCGGCTCAGAGTTATTCTTAGTCAAACAGCCGGGATGGCTGGGCGAAGCCGATGCAACGTATTCCTGGGGCGGTGCGGTAAATGGGCCGCTGATATACAGGCAGACCGTCTCCCTCGGGCCAGGGTATGACCACAGCGCGGTGCCGGGCAGAGCACCGCTTATCGTCGAGCGTCGCGACGGCAAAACCTATCTTGAGCGATGGTTAAAGGCGCTGCAGCTCAATCCGAAACACAGACCCTGGATGGTGCACGTGGAGACGTGGAACGAATGGCACGAGGGTACAGATATAGCCGAGTCCCGTGAGTATGGCCGAAGCTATATTGTCCTGACGCGTCTTTTCGCAGATATGTGGCGGGCAAAAACGCCTCTTCAGATTTCCGCGCCTTATCCGGATGCCAATTCTGTGAGCTGGGAGCCGGGCCAACCCAAGGGCATGGAGCTTCGCCAAAGCGGCGGCGATGGTGTCTGGAAGACCAAAAAGTTCGGAAATGTAAAAGCGGTTGTTTCCGATTCCAATCCGCATTCGGACAATAGCCGCTACCTTTACTTCAATGTTGACGATGCCTTCGCTTATGAATTGTACGGCCAGACAGTCTCAGTATCCATCACTTACTGCGACGCAGGATGCTCGTCCTTCAATCTGGAATATGA
>DATLBB010000185.1:0-10459 GCA_035527155.1 Sedimentisphaerales bacterium | reverse complement strand
GGCGGATAAGGCCGGGCCTTTCGCAGAAGCTCGCTTAGTGGAAAGGCTCGGCCAAAGACGCCAAAGCTGGCTAAAAACCTCTGTGCTCTCCGTGGCCAAAAAATCCCGTTATCCTGTCTAATTTTTCTTTGTGCCTTCGTGCCTTCGTGGCTAAACCACTATGAACTACGAACTGAATTTTTTCAACCAAAAGCGCACATAGTAACCGACAAAAACCGAAAAAAATAAAAAAATTTTATCTCCATATCTAACATCGAGTTACGCCAATACGGCATCAAAAATCGGGGTGTTTTTTCGCATCAAACGCGCACATCCGTGCATTTATAGAGGGTCGTCTTTTTTTTAAGCCGGCAAATACGTACTAATATAAAGGAGTTTCCTCATGGCCACCAAAGCCCAAAACTACGCAAACCGCCGTAACACCCCCAATTCCGCCACCACCCCGAACAAACCGCCTGTCCAGCCCAGCTTGTCAACCAATTATGACTCAATTATGCAAAACAAAGCCAATTTCTGGAAAGCCCAAATGAACGTAAATAAAGCATTAACAAAGGATTATGAAAATAAGACACTTAGCGAAAGTGGGAAAAACAAACCCAATACAAACCCAATCAAACCCAATTTGCTAAATGCCCAAATGAATGTAAATAAAGTAATAACAAGGGATTATGAAAATAATGCCAATTGCAAACTGTGTGAAAACAAAGCCAATACAAACCCAATACAAACCCAAACAAACCCAATCAAAGCCAATTTCCCGGAAAGTCAAATAAACGTAAACAAAGCATTAACAGCCGATTATGAAAAAAGGACACTTGGTGGATGTGGGAAAAACAAAGCCAATTCAAAGCCAAACAAAGCCAATTTGCTAAATGCCCAAATGAACGTAAATAAAGTATTAACAAAGGATTATGAAAATATTGCCAATTGTTCGCTTTTTGAAAACAAAGCCAATACAAAGCCAATACAAACCCAAACAAAGCCAATCTACGTAGGCGTTGGGTGCTTATGCTCTTGGCCAGATGGATTTTAGTCTGTAGAGTTTCAGTGATTTTATTGTTGCTTTGCCGCCGTCAGCAGAAAGATACTGTAAGGTATTGTTTGTATCAAGCGGGAAGCAGAGGTGCATTGTTAACCGAAATTTCGGACCACTCAATTTTCCATTCAATATGGTACCAACTTTGCCTGGCGAATGCAAGCAAATGATTAAAGATTATTGGTGATTGATTATCCGTGGGATTTCGGTATTATACGGGCAAATGAAAATGAAAGAGATTATTGCGAAAAGAGCAAAACTTATCGATTCGAGCGGGATTCGGAAGGTGTTTGCGCTGGGGGCGGAGCTGGAGGACCCGGTGAATTTTTCGATAGGTCAGCCGGATTTCGATGTGCCCGATGCGCTAAAAGACGAAGCGATAAAAGCAATCAAAGCGGGGCAGAATAAATATTCGCAGACGGTGGGCGATAGTCTGCTGCGGGAGAAAATCGCAGGGCAAGTAAAAGAGGAATTCGGGTGGTCGAATCCAGCGGTATTGGTGACGAGCGGGGTGAGCGGGGGACTGCTGTTAGCGTTTATGGCGCTTGTCAATCCGGGTGATGAGGTGATTATGCCGGACCCGTACTTTGTGATGTACAAGCACGTTGTCAATATGTTGGGCGGCAAGTGCGTTTTTGTTGACAGCTATCCCGACTTTAATCTGCCCGTCGAGAAGATAGCAGAGAGTATAACGGACAAGACGAAGCTGATTTTACTCAATTCGCCCTGCAATCCGACGGGCGTTGTGTTTTCAGAGCAGCGGATAAAGGCACTTGCGGAGGTTGCAGCAAAAAAGGATGTCCCTATTTTGACGGACGAGATATACGAGAGATTCTGTTACGACGGCAGGTGCGTGAGTATAGCTACTTATTATGATAATGTTCTTTTACTGCGTGGTTTCAGCAAGCCTTATGCGATGACGGGTTGGAGGCTTGGCTACGCGGCCGCGGGAGAATCTCTGAAAGGCGTTATCGAAGAGATGACCAAGATACAGCAGTATACCTTTGTCTGTGCGCCGACGCCATTTCAAAAGGCAGCTATTGCAGCTTTGGATTATGATATCAGCGATTATGTCAAAGCATACAGAAGGAAACGAGACCTTATTTATGATGGCTTACAAGATAAGTTTGAACTGGTCAATCCGGGCGGGGCGTTCTACGCATTCGTTAAAGCGCCGGGCGGCTCAGGTACGGAATTCGTGGAGAAGGCAATTAAGAATAATGTGCTGATTATACCCGGCAACGTGTTCAGCGAAAAAGACACGCATTTCAGGATAAGCTACGCAACCAGTGATGAGAAAATAGAACAGGGCGTGGAGATTTTACGCGGGCTGGCGAGGCTCGATACTTGATACTCGATGCTCGCAGAATGGTTAGTATCCGCGAACTCCAGCACATATTTCGTGGGATATAGCCACAGAGGACACAGAGATCTCGTCAGAAAATAAGGATATCAGGTTATCAGGAAATCAGGATGAAGAATATCAGGGTATCAGGGATAAAAAAACTACACGCTAAATACTATAGGCTGAGCGTTTTTTTTATTGTTTATTTAGAAATATAAAGGTAAAATTTTGCGTATGAAGAACTGGCTTGGGAAATTTGGGTTTGTTTTGGTGTGCGGGCTGTTGCTGGTTGGCGGCCTGTATGGGCAGATGTCAAGCATTGGTGAGGCAAATAGTACCCCGGCGGAGACGCCAACTGTAAAAGCGGCGGTGATAGTCTGTAAGGGGATGATTGATAACGGGCTGTACGAATCGATTCACCGGAGGACCGAATTCGCGATAGGTCAGGAGGCAGAATACCTTATCTACGAGATAAGCACTTACGGGGGACTGGTTTCTGCTGCGGACGAAATATCCAAATATTTTCTCGATGCGGGCAAGGAAGCGCACACAGTCGCCTACATAACTACGGAGGCGATGTCGGCGGGGGCAATGATAAGTGTCCATTGCCAAGACATAATAATGCTCGAGAATGCCACGATAGGTGACTGTGCACCAATGACACTTGTGCCCAATCAAAAACTTGAAGGTGTCGAGCGGGAAAAAGCCGAAAGTTTTATCCGTGGCATTTTCGACCGGGCCGCTAAAGCAAACGGTTATCCAGAGGCCCTTCTGTTTGCGATGGTGACAATGCAAATCGAAGTGTACAGGGTCAAGAATATAAAAACGGGAGAGTACGATTTTTTTGAAAGGGTGCATTTGCCCAAGGACCCAAATGAGTACGACCTGGACAACAAAGAAGTAATTGTCGAAAGCGATAAGCTGCTAACGCTAATCGCTTCTGATGCTCTTGAATACGGCATAGCACGTGCGGTGGTCAAAGACAGGGCGGGGGCGCTAGCGTTTTTGGCTGAACGTGACGGCGTAACTTTTGCCGGCGAGCCGATGGTGCTCAAGACACTCTGGTCGGAAGAGATGGTGCGATGGTTAAACTCTCCGGCGGTGATGGCTGTACTTATTATGCTGGCCATGTTAGGAGTTTATATTGAATTTAACACGCCGGGCGTCGGGCTGCCGGGGCTGGCAGCGGTCATCTGTTTTGTGATTATAATCGGCAGCAAATATCTTGTTGACTTGGCTAACTGGGTGGAAATAGCATTATTTGTCATAGGTTTGCTCCTGCTTTTGATTGAAATCTTTGTACTGCCCGGTTTTGGTATCGCAGGCTTTTTGGGTATAACTTGTATATTATTCGGTTTGTTCGGTATGTTAGTCAAAAATACGCCGGGTGAGCTGCCCTGGCCCAGAGACGCTTTTGCATGGAAGGATTTCACGGATGGGGTCCTTGGGCTATCGGTCGGCTTCGTGGGATTCGTTGTTCTGGCGTGGCTGCTGGCAAAGTACCTGCCTAAGTTGCAGTTCCTCAGCGGGCTGATACTTGTACCGACCGCTGCAAAGCAGGGCAGTGAATTTGAAGTTAGTATGACCACTCTGCCTGAAAGTAAAACTGTGAGCGTGAACGTAGGCGAGCTCGGGGAAGTGATTTCGACACTTCGGCCGACGGGAAAAGCAAAATTCGGCAATGCGATGGTTGATGTTGTCGCAGAAGCGGAGTTCCTTGACACAGGCACCAAAGTTGAGATAATCGAGATTCGCGGTAACAGAGTTGTGGTCAAGGCGAAAGAAAGGGACACGGATTAACGTTTTGAGATTGCCGCGGCCTGCTTCGCAGACCTCGCAATGACATGAAAAGGAGTAAACTTATGTGGTGGCTTATTTTTGCTGTTTTTTTATATTTTGCGTGTGCGGCCCTGATATTAGCTGAAGTATTTGTACCAAGCGGGGGGATAATAAGCATCTTCGCACTTGCCTGTGTGATTGTCGGTGGAGTGATATTTTTCAAGCACAGCACTACCGCAGGCTGGATAGGAGTAGTTACTGCCGTAATAATGGTACCGTCGGTCCTGATTATCGCTTACAAAATATTCCCAAAGACCAGGTTCGGCAAAAGTGTCACGCTGACACCGCCGGAACGGCAGCGGGGCGATGCCATACCTGATACGCCCGAATTAAAAGAGATGCTTGGTGCGGTGGGGCTGGTCGTTACGCCGCTGCGGCCGGTGGGAATGTGCGATTTTTCAGGACAGAGACTTGAATGTGTAGCCGAAAGCGGTTATGTTGATAAAGATAAAAAGGTCAAGGTTATCGACGTGGAAAGCACACAGCTAACTGTTCGTGTAATAGAAGTAGAAGAAACTTAATGAAAGGACAAAAAAATGTATAACTTAATAAATATGGTCTTGGCAATAAGCGACAGCGCCAAAGTGGCTTTGACAGTATTTTTAGTCATCATTGCCCTTGTAGTATTAATACTCTTCCTGCTGTTCTTAAAATTCTTCAGGTTGTGGCTGCAGGCAAAATTATCCCGAGCTGATGTAAAATTCTCGGAGCTTATCGGGATGTGGCTGCGAAAGGTCGATACGCGGACGATAGTTCTGAGCAAGATAACGGCGATCCAGGCAGGTCTTACGCTGACTACGCGGGATTTAGAGAGCCATTATTTGGCCCGTGGGGATGTCTGGAAGGTCGTTCGTGCCCTTATCGCTGCAAACAGGGCCAATATCGATTTGACATTGAAAACGGCAACTGCAATCGATTTGGCAGGCCGGGACATTCTTGAAGCGGTCCAGACGAGCGTGAATCCGAGGGTGATAGATTGCCCCGACCCGGCAAAGAGCAGAGGCACCGTTGATGCTGTTGCCCAGGACGGCATCCAGTTGAGAGCAAAGGCACGGGTAACTGTTCGTGCCAATATTGAAAGGCTGATTGGAGGAGCAACTGAAGAAACGATTATTGCCCGCGTCGGCGAAGGAATTGTAACCACTATCGGAAGTGCGATAACCTACAAAAGCGTTCTGGAAAACCCGGACAATATTTCCAAGTCGGTTTTGTCCAAGGGACTTGATGCAGGCACGGCTTTCGAGATTTTATCTATTGATATTGCTGACGTAGATGTAGGCGAGAACGTGGGGGCGCAACTTCAAGCGGCCCAGGCGGAAGCCGATATGCGAAGGGCAAAGGCAGAAGCGGAAAAACGCCGGGCAATGGCGGTCGCACGCGAACAGGAAATGCGGGCTCTCGTTGTCGAAAACGAATCCAAGGTGCCTTTAGCTATGGCTGATGCCTTCAGGAAGGGTAATCTCGGCGTTATGGACTACTATC
Source organism: Sedimentisphaerales bacterium (assembly GCA_035527155.1). Taxonomy (GTDB): domain Bacteria; phylum Planctomycetota; class Phycisphaerae; order Sedimentisphaerales; family Anaerobacaceae; genus CS2-K091. The sequence goes on along the minus strand of DATLBB010000185.1, from coordinate 4,757 downwards.
GAATGAAGAACATCATGGCTGATACCGGAATGCGAGACTCTATCGCGAAGCCGAAGAAGAAGGAGTAGTCTCGATACTCGATACTTGATACTTGGTGCGTGATGGAATTTTGTGGTGAAAAATATGATTGAGGTTTTGGCGCAAATAATATTAGCTGCTCGGGAGAAAAAAGGCTGGGGGAACATACTGTTCATTGTGTTCTTAGCACTTTTCTGGGCGATTGGGGGCATCCTCAAAGCAACAAGAGCAAAAAAGGCTGAAGAGGAAAAAGCAGGGGGCAAACTGTTGAGCCGAAAACCGGAAGGTAAACCGGCAGAGGGCATCAAGGGCTTGCCTAAAGGACCATTTCAAAAGATTCGACTTGCTCTTGAGGCTGAGCTGCAAAAACAGCACCTATTACAAGCCCAACAGCCACAAAGAAAGCTCGCGCGTCCTCAGCCCGCTGCGCAGAAGGTCGCTGCTAAAACCGAACGTGCTGCGCAGATTCCTACTTTGCAGCCGGTGGAAAAAGCAAAAATAGGGCCGCTTACTCGTCAAGTTCAACCCAAGCTCCAAGAACTTCCAGACTTCACCGGCAAAACCGTCAAAAAGCTGAAAGATAAGCGCATTGATGCTCCGTCAGAAATACCTCAGGTAAAGCATTTGGCCGAAATCCTATTAGATTATTCCGATCCCAATGAGCTAAAAAGAGCGATTCTGCATTACGAGATTTTGGGCAAACCTCTATCGCTGCGAGAATCGTCCGGCAGCATTATCGGACTATAGCACTTTTACCAGTAGGGTTGCCGAATAGCGTAGAAGTGCTTAAGCCCACCAAAGGACAGCAACTAAAGCCATAGTGCCTCTACTACCAAAGGGATGCATATTGGGCAAATCGTTTACTCACACGTGGGGAATGGTTGACGAAACACGGCTTTTTAGTTAAAATAGGATGTCAACAAACAGTCATATATAATCCACTGGAGGTCATGGTTGCTGTGATTTTAAGAAAATCCGCGTTAATAGTTTTGACATGCATCACTGCAATCGCGGCTGCAACACCAGAGGTGTCGAAATCCGGCAGGGGGGGAGCGACTATTACACGCGAGCAAATTGAGGCAGACTGGCTTCGTCAAAGCCAGGTCCGTAAGAATGGGCCGGTCACCAGCGGCGGAAAGGTCACACGCCGGCAAGACGCGGCAGGGGGGTGCGATGGGATTAAAAACGGTAAGTGGGGATTTCATACCGAAAACGAAGAGAAGCCCTGGTGGCAAGTAGACCTTGGGAAATCTATTCCTTTGGGCCGAATTATTATCTATAACCGCTGTGACATTGCAGAGCGGAACTCGCGTATAATGGTTTTGGTATCCAACGATGCTGCGAACTTCAGTCAGGTATACCAACACGATGGCACTACTTTCTTCGGGTACACGGACAAAAAACCGCTGGTGGTAAAACTTGGCGATGTAGAGGCCCGCTATATTCGACTTCAACTGCCTGGCAGAAGTTACTTTCACCTCGATGAGGTTGAGATCTATAGCCAGAGCAGTAAAGAGAATATAGCTTTAGGCAAGCCAGCGATGCAAAGCAGTACAAGCCAGTGGTCGGCACGACATGTTCAAAGCGTTCAAAGGGATGAATACGAGACCATCGAAGTCGTCGAACGTGGTTTGAAGTTAGCAGAAAATCTGCGGCTTCTTGGGGCCGAGGTCGATATGCAGGTAAAGACGCTGCGCCAAGTGGCGGAGCGGTTGAAGGGACTTGCCGAAGATGCGCCGGAGAAGGTCCGGCGGGAGCTTTATTTCCAGGCGTGCTGGGCGGTGCGCAAGATGGCGATGTCCAACCCCCTATTGGATTTTGACACTATTTTATTTGCCAAAAGAGCGCCCGGGATGTTTCCACATATTTGCGACCAGTACTATGGCTGGTGGTCGCGTCCGGGCGGAGGCATCTATCTTCTAAAGGACTTCAAAAGCGATACGCCACGGCTGCAATGTTTGACAAATGGCTGGCCAGCGGGTAATTTCCTGCGTCCAGAGCTTTCATACGATGGCAAAAAGGTTCTGTTTGCATGGTGCAGGTACTATCCCCACGTGGCCGGTATGAAGAATAAGGTGGACAAGGAGAAACTTCCCGAAGATTCTTTCTACCACCTTTTCGAGATGAATGTTGACGGTAGCGGCGTGCGGCAACTGACGGACGGTTACTACGACGACTTTGATGCTCGATATCTGCCCAGCGGTGAAATTGTGTTCCTTTCGACGCGGAAAGGGACGTTTCTGCAAGCGGGTAAGGTTAGTGCGGCAGCCACGTGCCGTTCAACGTGCCCCGACAGCTACGTGCGTTGCGGCGGCGATAATCATCGTCCCGTGGCCGTGTTTACACTACACGTGATGAACGCAGACGGAAAAAACCTCCGGGCCATCTCGGCTTTCGAGAACTTCGAATGGACACCGTCGGTGGCCCACGACGGACGAATTCTGTACGCTCGGTGGGACTACATCGACCGGTTCAACGGCCATTTTATGAGTCTTTGGTCGACTAATCCGGACGGGACAAATTCACAACTTGTGTACGGGAACTTTACGAAGAAGCCGCAGTGTATCTTCGAGGCACAGCCGATTCCCAATTCACGTAAGCTGGTTTTTACGGGTACGGCGCATCACTCTATCACGGGCGGATCGCTGGCGCTGCTGGACCGCAGGCTCGGCACAGAGTTTGAGCGGCCTTTGACTCGTCTTACGCCCGAGGTTTGTTTTCCAGAAGCGGAAGGTTGGCCGAACTGCTATTACGCGGCTCCCTATCCTCTTTCGGAGGAACACTTCTTAGTTGGCTGGAGTGACCGCAAGCTTCCTGCTCATCAACTGATGCGGATTGATGACCCCAGGAATCCAATTAATGCAATGGGATTGTACTTTTACGACGCGTTCGGGAACCTTAACTTATTGTACAGGGACCCCAAGATATCGAGCATGTACCCGATTGCGGTCCGTTCCCATGAAAAAGCCCCCATATACTCCTGTAACGTCGATTGGGACGGTCCGCAGGAAGGGTGCTTCCTTGTCCAGGATGTTTACCGGGGATTGGGAGGTATCGAGCGAGGCCTGGTGAAACGGCTTCGTGTCGTTGGTGTACCGCCGAAGACTCAGCCTCATATGAACAATCCTAACTTAGGTGTTTCGAGCGAAGACCCGGGCAAGTTCGTTGTTGGAACAGTCCCGGTTGAAGAAGATGGCTCGGCTTATTTTCGTGTTCCATCCGGAGTTTCGATATTTTTCCAGGCACTGGACGAAAAAGGACTTGCTGTTCAGACGATGCGTAGCCTTACTTATGTTCAGCCAAACCAGACGCTCTCCTGTATCGGCTGCCACGAATCACGAGATATAGCACCTTCAGTCCACAGTCGGCCAATGGCCGTCCTGCGTGCACCTTCCAAGATCAGCCCAGGTCCGGCAGGTTCCTGGCCTCTTCGCTTTGATAAATTAGTTCAGCCTGTTTTGGATCAATTGTGCGTTAGCTGTCACAGAGAGGGCAGCGACAATGAGAAAGCCCGCAGATTTGTTCTAACGCCAAGCAATTCATACACAAACCTGTTATCGTTCGCAGATAACGACTTGAAAAACATAGTCTTTGAAAGAGATGCATCCATCGTTGGTCAAGGCCCAGCCAAGCAAAGTAAACTTCTTGCTATGCTAACTGAGGAAAAAGGCCACGAAGGTGTGCGTCTGGATGCCGACAGTTTCAACCGTTTAGTTACATGGATTGATACCTACGCGCAACGTCAGGGAGCCTTTAGTGAACGCCAGGAGCAGGAACTTGTTGAATTTCGCCTGGAAATGGCAGCGATGCTCGGCCGGTAGACTTCTGATTGCGAGATAACCATTTTCTCCTTTTGAAACCAACCTTTGAAATCAACCCAATATCCAACGTCCCATAAGATATGTTATGTTTCATTCAGCGTCCGTTCAAAACGAATCAAAACAATTATTATGGGATAGTGTACTATTTTACATTATCGTCTTTTGGCGGGAATAGTCAAGAGAAATTTTCGATTTTCTGAATTTTTTTGTTTGTTTTGGTTTTTTCGGCCCGATTCCCCACTGAACAACGGAGCGCAGCGACCGGCCCTGTGCTTGCGAAGTGAAAAAACGGTTGTCGCTTGGCGGCGCCTGGATTTTGTGACTGCCGGCGTTAGCCGGCGGAAAAGAGGCTATCGGGCGTTAGCCCGATTCCTTATTAGACACACGGGCTGGGCCTGGCAAAAAAAAACGGGTTGTGGTTGGTTTTATTCTTGACACACACACGGGTTGTTATAAAATTAACCGTGTGTCAGGGCGGGAACCAAAACGCCGTAGGGGTTTTGTGTTCCCGCCCCCCTGCCCAGTAATTATAATCCCTTTTTTCCCTGCGTCAAGAAAAAAATAGGCCAAAAACACACTTTCTCCAGGAAGCGGCCTGAGCCGCCTCTGTGCGCTTATTGGTCTAACGGAGTGTTTGCCCGCTTAGTGGTTGGTGTTCTTGTTGTGGGCTTGTATGTGAGCTGCTCAGCATAGCGTCTGTGTCAATACCGAGCCGAACTGAGATCGCCGTAACTTTCAGCTCCAGGGACCGCATCCGGGTTTCGAGCTCCCTCAGCCGGCCATCTATTCTGATCCACCAAAATAAAATTGCAGCAATGGCTATCTTGGTGATGATGTTACCGTAAAAATTCAGCTTAACTTTGTTGTTGTCATTCATTGATCAGCTTCTCCAGCTCGTCTACGAGCTGATCGTATGTA
>DATLBB010000184.1:0-5408 GCA_035527155.1 Sedimentisphaerales bacterium | reverse complement strand
CTTCTTCAGGTGATTGAAACTGTTCTGTATGCGGTTTTTGAAGAGGTCGGCCATAGCGTATAGTTTGACCGGGCCGCCTTTGGCTGAAAAGGCATCGGCGACCGCGCCGGTGCCCCGGCCTCCGCAGCCCACCAACGCCAGCTTGATAGTCGAGCGTCCCGCGGCGTAACATCGTGAAACATTCACACCCGCCAGGGCCGAGGCGGCGGCAAGGCTTCCGGAAAATTTCAGGAAATCCCGTCGTGATTTCCGGCCGGACGATACGTTGGAATTTAATTCATTCATCGCACACTCCTATCTGGAATAATAGTTGCAAAACAACGGGTCTTAAAAGCCAGATTATACTTAGGGCAGGGAAAAATGAAAAACAAAAAGGACTCACAGAGAGTGAAATTGGCTTGAAATTGGGTTTGTTTGGGTTCGTATTGGGTTTGTTTCGCCGCGTGGGGCGGGGAAATTGGGTTTGATTGGGTTTGTATTGGCTTTGTATTGGGTTTGTTTTCATCAAGTGTCCAATTGGATTTATTTTCATAATCCTTTGTTATAATGCCACTTACGTTCATTTGGTCATCCGGGAAATTGGGTTTGTTTGGCTTTGAATTGGCTTTGTTTTTCCCACGTTCGCCAAGTGTCATATTTTCATAATCCTTTGTTAATACTTTAGTTACGTTCATTTGGTCATCCGGGAAATTGGCTTTGTTTTGCATAAAAGAGCTGATTTGTAGAGGATTCTCGACAGATGTAGAGGAGTCAAGACACAAGATGCAAGACTCAAGACACAAGATGAAAGACTCAAGAGTAAGGATCCGCCAGAGGCGGGCAAGTTTTGGGGCGTTACGGCGGTTTGGGAAGTTTCGGGCTTTGGTGGACATTGCCAAATGATTATTGATAATTGATAAATGATTATTTGTTTTTGACTGTATCATCATATTGGGTAAGGAGTTATCGGGTAGTTTTTAAATCCTAAATTCTAAATACTAAATTCTAAACAAATTCGAATGACGAAAAATCCTTAATTTTCAAAACAAAGCTTTCGGGAGGACAGTCCCGAAATGAGGGCTGCAAAAAAAAGAAGCACCTCTATAATTGCACGAATGTGCGCGTTTGGTACGAATTTGGGGGGATTTTCCGCCCTGCCGATTGGCCTAAGTGCTTATGTAGAAAAGAATAAAAAAAAATTTTATTTTTTCCGATTTTTGGTTTTAACTATGCCCGGTTTTGGTTGAAAAAACACTGCGATTATCGCAAAGTCAAAGAAGCTGACTATTCTGTCTTTATTCCATAAGGCCCTTCACATGCTCGATAGTATCTATGATAAGAGGATAGACCTCACTCTGTTCTTCACAGGTTATTATCCAGTCGTTTTTGTCCGGCTGCCCCGTCTCGCCGCATCCATCCATCTTTGCTAAAATGTCGTGTTCAAGTTTACTCAGAGCACCGGTGTAGTTGGTTTCCTCAATCATCTTCATCGCTGCATCTATCTTGTTCAATAGAGCGTTCTTCATCTTTTCATTCTTTAAGCTCTCCGGCTCAAGCTCTATCTCCACCGCATCGGCAAGCGTACACTGCAGCGACGATTCCACATTTGACCATTGGCTCTCGATACCAGCTGCATTTCTGACCTTAACACTATACCAGTAACGTTTGCCCAGCTCAAGACCGGTAAATTCACAACTCGTTTCAGTAATCCAGCCGCTGTTGTAGATGATTCTGGTAAAGTTTGCATCCTCAGCACATTCGGCGTAATACTCAACGTCACCAACTAAAGGCTCCCACGAAATAGTATTGCTGGTCCCCAAAGTTACCTCAGGTTCGGCATGCAACATAGGCACCAGTTCCCACCACAGCCGCGGATAATCAACACCCTCGTCGATAGTCCAGATGGGCGTGGCGAAGTCCCAGCCGGCATCTGTAAAGGTGCTGGCCATCTTCATCTGCTCTGTTGGAAGTGGTGTTCCAATGCCATTGTCTGGCCCACCAGTTTCGATATCCCAGAAAGAAGCGTAATCATCACCAGAACTATCTCCCACCAGCCCGCCGACAAACGTATTTCCCTCAACGTTTCCAGTCGCATAGCAGTTGGTGATTGTGCTATATGAAAAATTGAATCCCACCAGTCCGCCGACGTAACTAGCTCCTGAAGCGCTCCCGGCTGCATAGCAGCCAGCGATTGTACCTTCATCGTTCAATCCCACCAGGCCGCCGACATTCCATCCGGTTACCAAAACGCTGGCTTTGGAATAGGAGTTGGTGATTGTTCCTTCCAAATTTCTTCCCACCAGTCCACCAGCAACATCCTTTCCCGTAACACTCCCCTTGGCATAGCAGTCAGTGATTGTTCCGGAGTTGTCTCCTACAAGCCCGCCGACTGAATCAAAACCCAAGACATCGCCGACTGAATCACAGTTAGTGATTGTGCTTCCGTTGTATCCGACCAAGCCAGCGACCACATTTTCTCCTGTAACACTGGCTGATGAATAGCAGTTAGTGATTTTGGCAGAATTGATTCCCACAAGTCCGCCGACACGGTCATCTCCCGCAACGCTCCCGGTTGAATAGCAGTTGGAGATTGTACCATAACAATTCCATCCCACCAGTCCGCCGATATGAAAGCTCCCCGTAACATAGCCGGTCGCATAGCAATTGGCGATTTGCCCATAATTCTTTCCTGCCAGCCCACCAGCATTCTCGCCACCAGAAGCTTTGCCGGTCGCAAAGCAGTTGGAGATTGTACCCCAGTTATATCCTACCAGCCCACCAGCAGTTTCCGTCCCGTATTCAAGCCAAATGGTGCTGCTTGATTGACAGTGGATGATATCGCCATAATTTAGACCTACAAGTCCCCCAGAACTTTGTCCCGTAACACCACAGTCCGAATAGCAGTCGGTGATTGTACCGTCATTATATCCCACCAGCCCACCTACAAGTTTATTTCCCAAAACGTTTCCGGTCGAATAGCAGTTGGTGATTGTGCCATAATTGCTTCCCACCAGCCCACCGATATAGTAATCTCCTGCAAGGTTGCCACCCTCAGCATAGCAGTTGGTGATTCTTCCCGCCCAAGAATTCACTCCCACCAGACCGCCCACGTTCCAATTTTCCGAAACTCTGCCGCCCTCAACGTAACAACCGGTGATTGTTCCCTTCCTCAGGTAGCCAATCAGCGAACCAACAACACTTCCTGTTCCCGCATCAATGTCAGGGGCAATTAATCCCAGATCTTTGATTTCTGCGTTTGGATCTTCTACATAGCTAAAAAGCCCTATGTAAGATGTCTCAGTCGAAGTGTAGGTGAAATTTGAGATTGTATGGCCGTTGCCGTCAAAAACACCGGAGAATTGTTTGCTGTCTTGCCAATTTCTAAAGTATCCGATGATATTGAAAGCTGTTCCTGTATACGCGCTCAGGTCAATATCGGCCATAAGCTTGAAGTGCTTGTCCCAGTCGTTGGAATCAGCGCCAATAGCATTCATCTGTTCAGCCGTATAAATTAGATACGGGTCATTCGGCTCTCCCGTACCCCCGCCGTATTTTCCCTGGGCTGAAATACTAAAAAAGCAGATGATTAATAATACAGTGATTTTTCCCCACAGGCTTGAATTTCTCGTCTCACTCATCCTTTTTACCTCCTTCCCCCCATATCTAATTTTTGAGCCGATTTTCGTCAAAAAACACGGCAAATACTCTTCACAAAACAGCAAAGAAGTCCTCTCAAAGTTGTTGTAAGCGATATATATCATAATTTGGCAAATTTGTCAAACAAAAAAAATGCAAAAATGATGAGATTCTTCGCTGCGCTCAGAATGACAGCAGGTAAGTTTGGCTCATTATTGACTTTCATTTCGCCGGCAAAGCAGGTAAGATACACTGCGATAGTTATCAGTGATAATAGTTTTTAGAGGGCGGCAAATGCCCCATTCTTATGGAGGAATAACGATATGAAAGACCAAAGACAAGCAAAACAAGCAGAATTTTCGCGCAGAGATTTTATGAAGAAATCAGCGGTGGTATCAGCGGCAACATTGGGAGCGGGTGCAAACAAGGTTTTCGCAGCCGGCTCAGATAAGATACGTCTCGGGCTTATCGGCTGCGGCGGGCGAGGCACGTACGATTCAACAAACTGCCTTAAGTCGGCGGAGGGCGTTGAATTAGTCGCTATGGGTGACCGTTTTAAGGAGCGCCTGGACAATTCACTCAAGCAGCTCAAGAAAAGTCTCGGAAACAAGGTAAAGGTAACTGAAGATAAATGCTTTGTCGGTTTTGATGGCTTTAAGAAGGTCCTTGAGTGCGATGTTGATATGGTAATCCTGACGGAGCCGCCGCACTTTAGGCCGGAACACCTCAAGGCAGCCATCGAGGCGGGCAAGCACGTATTTATGGAAAAGCCGGTGGCGGTGGACCCGGTCGGCGTTCGCTCGGTGATTGCATCGTCCGAATTAGCGGACAGGAAAAAGCTGACGATAGTGGCCGGGACGCAGAGCAGACGTATGGCACATATTGTTGCGGTGATGGAGCGGATTCATAACGGGGACATCGGCAAGATTGTCGGTGGGCAGTGTGTCAGAATCGGCGGCGGGATGCTTGACTGGAACTCGGGAACAAAGGAGCGACAGCCGGGCTGGTCGGATATGGAGTGGCAGCTTAAGCGGTGGCTGTTCCTGACGTGGCTTTCCGGCGATTTCATCACTGAGATGCACATCCACAACCTGGATGTGATGAACTGGGCAATGGGTTCACATCCCGTCCAGTGCCTTGGTATGGGCGGGCGAGAGGTGCGGACCGGTCCGGAATACGGCAATGTCTATGACCATTTTGCTGTCGAGTATGAGTATCCAAACGATGTTCGCATTGAATATATGGGTTCCCAGATTGACGGGTGTACCTATCGCAGCGATGAGCGAGTGGTCGGTACGAAGGGCTCGGCTTATATAGACTCCGGTAATGCTATTATCGAAGGGCAGAATCCATTTAAATACGATGGGCCCGCACCCAGCCCTGTAATACGACAGCATGCGGACCAGATTGCAGCTATTCGCCGGGGTAAGCCGTTGAATGAAGGCAGGCGAGTCGCCGAGAGTACGCTGACGACGATTATGGGCCGGATGAGCGCTTATACGGGGCGTGCATTGAAGTGGGACTGGGCGATGAACGCGTCGAAGCTGGACCTGCGGCCGGCGAAATATGAGTTCGGCGATTTGCCGATGCGGCCGGTGGCGGTTCCCGGCAAGACAAAGCTTGTGTAAATCTATTTTTGATGAAAGGAGGATTTTATGAAACGCTATTTTATTGCGATTGCGGCGATGGTTGTGACCGCGGCCTTGGTGACCATAACCATCGGAGCGGAACAGAAACAGCAAAAGCCGATTGTGCCGAAAGAGAAAATGGCTCTCTGGAACAGCAGGGATTTT
>DATLBB010000183.1:0-20687 GCA_035527155.1 Sedimentisphaerales bacterium | reverse complement strand
TCGCTGTAAAGCTCCAGGTGGGCCCAACCTGCGTATGTTGTGCCGCGTCTGTTACCTCAACAAACCACTCATACTCTGTTGCGTCTAACAAGCCAGCCCAGACAACAGAGGCATTCAGGCCGCTCGCGACGCCGGTAACGGTGCCGATTTCCTCAAAGTAGTTCATCGGTAAATTGAGCGTGAATTGACTATCTGCGTCGGTTTCATACTGATCCAGATAGGGCGAATATGTCTCGACATAGACCTTGTCCTCTGCCGGCACGAACCGCATAATTCGCAGCCAGCCGTTCCCACCATTGGGCCGGCTTTGGTAGTTAGCTAAAAGCTGGTGGACAGGATTTCCGGCCAAGTTGTCATCTGTTCTTCTTGCTTCTCCATGCATGTTTCCACAAAGAACCAACTGTAAGTTTTCATGATGCCTGATTAAGTCATACCATATAAGACTTGTATCACCGGTCGGATTTGGGTCGCCGTTCGGATAACGACTGAAATCAGACGAGCCATAGTACTGAGCGTTCGTATCTATGAGGGTGTGTGTTGTTAATATGGCTTTTCTGTCTGAATAAGTTGTTAGAATCCCATTCGCCCAATCTAATTCATCCTGTGAAGGGCAAAAATCCAAACCCAGGAATATATAATCTTGTCCTCCTATTGTCATCAATTGATAATTATTTGTGTTGTTATTATAATCGGCGCCCCACCACGGATTGCTGCTAAATCTTGAAGCTGGAAAATATGATTCGTAATATTGAGTAGAACCATCCGGGTTCTGGCCTTCATGGTCATGGTCTCCTGGAACCACGCCGTAGGGGACGACACCATCCAGCTTACTCATACTGGTGTTCACATAGTCCCACTCGGTTGTGCTGTTCCAGTTGTCCACAATGTCGCCCTCATGCGTCACTAAGACGATGTTTAGCGCATCTTTGTTGTCTACGATCCATTGAGTCTGCGCGGTGAATATTTCCGGATACGCTCCGTTAACAACGTACTTCTGTGTATCCGGCAGTGCAACGATGGTGAACTCGTCCGCCGAACCAGCACGGTGGCCATAGAACGTCACATCCATAGCTTCGCCTTGAGGGTCACTGACCGTCACCTCTAATGTCGGCGAAAGCCCTACCACCGTCGACTCGTCAGCGGGCTGAACCAGTATCGGCTCATCAGGGTATGCCGTATCCACCGTCAGTTGAAAGTCAGCCGGTGCCCAGCTTTCCAGGAGAGAAGTGTTCCTTACAAGGCAGTTCCAGGTATAGTCCTGCTGGTCTCCCAGATTAACGGTAGAAAAGGATACCGAATCACTTGTTCCGGACATCGTTACTGTTTCGATCAGTTGCAGGCCGGATTGTCCGAAGATCACCGTCAGTACAGGCGGATTCGCCGACTCGCTGGTGTCGAAATCAATGCCGTCGGTTGCTCCCGAATCCGTCAGGACAATACCAAAGTTGTTAGCGCCGTCGCTCCACTCCTGGACAAACTGAGTGATGTCCATTGTTCTCCAGCCCGTAGTGGTACAGTCTCCGTCAAGGGCAAAGCCGGCATTGGAAACGGTCCCATCAGCACCACCGTTTGGCCACAGCGTGCCATCGCTCGAATTATTCCACGTCACTTCACCTTCAGCCCAGTTTTCAATCAGCCGGTACAACTCAATCATATTACCGGAATTAGTGCAGTTGACACCCAGAGTCGCAGAAACAATCGTTGAGTCTAATGGCACCTGGCCGGCCCCGTCACCGAATACGTTGAGGAACTTGATGACCGCGTGAGCGTGTGGATTCGCACCGTCGACATTGATAATGGCGGCAGTCCCTGCATTCGTATCCGGCCCTTCGACTTCCGGGGTAGAAGTATCATCTGTTGCATAAAGCTGTGCGTCATCGGTGTCAGCCGGCCCGCTGAAGGTAACTGTCTCGGGCGTGCTGCCAACATACAAGCTGACGTCGAGAAGCCCGATATCGTCGGTCGCAGAGGAGGTAAAAGTTACGTTGGTGTGATTCAAGATGCTCCAATCAGAAGGTGCCTCAAGCGTTACACCTGGAGGTCCAATCAAATCAACCGTGAGGCTTCTTTGTTCAGTCGAGCTCGTTTCTACTGTATCAGAAGCAGAAGCCTGATATGTATATGTTATCTCATCACTTAAGTTGGATTGATTCACGTAAAGAGTCCAACTGTCTGCGGCGTATTTGCTCAAGTTGGAATAATAAAGCTCTTTTATCTCATTCTGACTGAAAGACCTCATATAAATTCTGACTTCATCGAGGGTGGAATTAAGAAAGTCATCGTCTTGGGTGTCCTTGCTTCCTACTGCAAGATTAGCAGTATTTGAGATGCTCCCCGTTACAGGTGCTGCTCCATCCAGCACACCGTCAATCCAGAGCTCGGCCTGGTTTCCTTTCCTCTGAGCAACCACAAAATGCCATTGATAATCGTTGTAAGCAGCAACAGACGCAAACAAGGCGTCTGTCCCATCCGTATTGAAGTTTAAGCCTATCTTATTATTGTTGACTGATGGAGAGTGTTCAAGTTTATACCATGTGCTGGCAGTGTCAGTAGAACCCTTTCTCAAGATGTCTCCATCATAGTCATCTCTGGTGAGAATCCAGACGGCTATCGCAAAATCACCTGAACCCGGATTCAAAGAATCATCGTGTGGAACAAGGATACTCTGTCCACTCGTTCCTCCATCACCAGTGAAATCAAAGGCACCTCCATACCTACCCGCAACCCACTGTGGAATTCCGGGTGTAACACTCAAAATTCCGTTATTTCCACTTCCTGAAACATCAATGACTGGCGAACCATTGACGTAATCCTCTCCTAAATCACCAACATTATCAAAGTTGAACATCAAGACCAAGGAGTCATCGTAGAGTGAATAGTCCGTGCCGTCCCAATTGAAGATCACATCTTTTAGGTTGAGTTCTGTTATAGAGACTTCAATTTCTACTGATGTGTCTTCAATGCTTGCTCCGTCCACAGGTGTAGGAGGCTCCACGAAGGAGATTGCCGGAGCAGCATAAGCGCCCATTCCTCCATTCCAAGCTATTAGCACAACAGCCATTATCGCAAAGGTAAATATTTTTTTCATTTTTTGTTCCCCTTTCTTCTTTAACATTTGGGTTTCTGTAAAGAATGTAAGTTTATAACAAATGATAGCTTACACCAATTATTCTCGCAAATTTTCCCTGTTTTTTGGCTATTTTCCGTCATTACTCGCCTAAATACCTTATAAACCACAAATTCATGATTTAGAACTTCAAGGTAGACACGATACACCAAGACTGTCAAGTTTTTTTTAGCACTTTTTTCTTTCAAAATATCGCAAAGCATCTGCCACCGGCTTGTAGAAAGAAACAGCCGTGTTCGACTGAAAAATCAATGAAAAGCGCACATACCCGGATAGAAGCCCCCAAATTTCTGAAAAAAATCTTTACTTCTTTTATTGCAAAGACTTATCGCCAAAAGTGCCGCTGCTAAAAATTTCCTTTTCCTGCCGGTGGGCAGGCTTCGACGTTGCTGGAAGACCGCAAGATTCAGGGTACTGGCCCAGATTGAACATTTCACGAAGGATTTTGGCAACGGTAGAGGTAGAAAATGCCGGCTGGTATCGCAAGAGAGATTTGAGAGGCAGAGGAAAATGCAGATTAATAAGGCTTTGATGGGACAGCGCAAATCACAACGCCGAATGTTGCCTAAGTTGGCGATTCCTTATCATATCCTGAGTGCTGAGGGATTCTCGTCGGTTGTGCTCAATTGTCTGTCTTCTATCGTCAGAGGTCTTTGGTTTCCAGTTGCGGTTCACGAGCGGCCAGATATGATAACCATCCTCCCCCGAAATGAGGCTATATTTTGTATTTTTTGGATGGTTCGAAGATTCTCACTGTGTTTTTACCCTCCTGCTTGGCTGTGTACAGCGCCCGGTCAGAACCGCTTGTAATATCCTGTGGATTGGTGTCAGCATCATATTGACCAAGGCCCACACTAATTGATAGAGCTATCTGCTCTTTTTTCCAGGTAGTCGGCGAATGCGCAACCTCATCAACCATACGCTCGGCAACAACAACAGCATCGGTGAGTGAAGTATTAGGCAAAATGACTGCAAACTCATCGCCGCCGTACCGTGCCGCGGTGTCGATTTGCCGGATGCAGTCTTTTATCTTTCTGCTAACCTCTCGGATGACCTTGTCACCGGCACGGTGGCCGTAGGTGTCGTTTATCTTCTTGAGATTGTCAATATCAATCATAATCAGTGAAATTTGCCCGCCGTATCGGCGTGACCTCCACAGTTCCCTCTCCAGGATTTCGTAAAACGTTTTGTGGTTCGCAAGACCGGTCAGGCCGTCTGTCGTCGCTTGGCGCTGTATCTTCTCGAACAGCTTTATGTTTCCGATTGATGCACCGACCAACTGGCTAAACAGCTCTATCAGTGCAATGTCCTCAGAATCAAAGCTACCGTTCTCTATCTTATCTGCCAAATTGAGCACGCCAACTACTCTATCCTGGCAGATAAGAGGGGCAATAGCACAATTGTTGGTCTTATAATTTCCAGCAAAGGCGCGTTGTGATTTTTTGATTACGGGTTTTTTGTGCGTGTCTATGTCCCCTACTAATATAAGCTCTTTGCTTCTTACTGCCATAACCATAGGGGAGGGAGGATTTTGATTCAGCGAAACTATTTTGTTTATAAGAAATGGATGATTGTGCTCCTGCAGGTGCAAAATATTATTCGTCTCATCCAGTATGTATAGTGAAGCAAGCCTTGCGCCAACCAGATTCGGAATATGTTTAATGCAAACATCCGTTATCCGCTCGATGTCGAGGCAGTTTATCTTCCGGGCCAAAGGCGTTACCTGCTCAACCAGGGAAATACTGCCATCAGCACTGTTAATCGTATTCTCAGAACTTTTATTGCTTCGGTGCATCGTTCAAAGTTTATACATCTTTCCCCTATCCACACAGTTTCAGGTGATACTATGGGTTCACTTATCACTCTATCGGACATTTTAGTAGCGGCATTTGGGAAAAACATCAGCTAAAGGTAGAAATGAACTTGTGCTTTTGCATCAACCACCTGGTCAACGGCATTCGACAAAAGACATAGGAAACTTTCAAGAACAAACCAGTGATTCCTACATAACTCCTCCAGCCAAGGGCAGTTGTTACAACGTCGCCGAGGGCGAAAAAGTGGACAAAAATATTTTTAAAAAAAATTTAAAAAAAGTTGACATCCGATAAAAGGTGTTTTATATTTTACAAAATGTAAAACGCATTTGATCGAATGAAGCTGGCCATTTTGTCTATATTGTCAGGGTTTCAGTTAGTTTACGATAGAAAGGGTTTTCGCGATGCAACCAGGAACCAAAATCCGCACATTGCAAATACCTGCTAAGCTTTATCGGATCGGTGAGTTAGTCCGCCATACCCCCTTTTCACGGCAAACTATTCATAACTACACGATAATGGGACTTATTCGTGAGGCACAATGGACCGAAGGTGGACATCGACTTTACGACGAGTCGGTGTTTGAGAGACTCTCGAAAATCATCGAACTCAGGAAAACGAAAACTCTCTCCGAAATAAGACAGATTCTAAATAAAGACGAGGCTGCCGGTAGAGTGGCGATCAACTCTTTGCAATCTGAGAATACCTAAAAAGGAAAAAGGCAAAATTAGAAACAATTTTGGCTCTTTGCGGTTATTCGGCTGTGTTTGTAAGACAAACAGCCTGCGGTAAGAACTCAAGGACGCGATGAAAGGATCAGGGATGAGAAATACGGCTTCACCATATACAAGCTATCCTTCCTGCTTTTTCTCACCTTTATACGCTGCTTATGAACAAGTGAACAGGCGATATACATACGGAGTTACTTTTGTTTCTTTCAAGGATGGCGAGCTTTTTAATAATAAGGAGTGATTATGAATCTGGCGTCACTGATAACAGATAATATCACCGAGCTGCTTGTTAAGATAATCGAGTTCACACGGGCTCGCCACAAAATCCTTGTTCAGAACATAAACGACATCGACATTCCTGAGTTTGTACCCAAGGATTTGTTGACCGATGAGTTTTCCGACCTGCTAAACAATGCGATAGACGAGCATATTGAAAACCAGCGGCTTGTTTTGCGCGACACTGAAAACGTCAAATTCGGCATCAATGGCAGTTTTGAAGTTGAACCGGTAGTCGATAAATGTGCCAGAGAATTTCTTGAAGAAAACCGGGATGAATATATCGAGTTGCAAATAAATAAGCTTTTAGAAAACACACTCAACCAAAGAGTAGCAGCAGAATTGCTCAAACAAAAGCAGGGAATGACTTCAGTTTTTAATACCTGCGTGACCGGCTGCTTTGTGGAAGGAACCGGCGCTCGTAGATGGCAGGTTTAGCAGCGGGATTAAGCAATAGTGTGTCCTCGCAAAATAACGATTATGGATTTTTTAAGAAACTTGTTGATTGGTTCTTCTTAAGTTATCAGCCAAAAGGTCGATAAAAAGCTTAAGTAAGTTTATTTGTCCGGAGAGCCAGGATGTATGGAGAGATGGTGGGCTTTATGGGACGTAAATGTCTGATATGTAAAACTTATTAGATTGATATAATCCGGGTTCCTGCAAAGCAGGGTCCCTTTCATGGAGGAATCCAATGGGAAGCAACCGGCAACTCAATATCGAGCAAATATGGGAGCAGTTCCACAAAGCCCATGATGACCATTTCCGCAATCTCCTTATGGAGCATTACAGGCAGCTCGTAAAATATGCCGCCGAGCGATTACACAGCAAATTACCCAATAAGGTCGAAGTGGACGACCTCATAAGTGCCGGTATTTTTGGTTTGATGGATGCTATCGAAGCCTATGACCCTGACAGAGGTGTAAAGTTTGAGACATATTGTTTGCCTCGTATAAAAGGTTCTATTCTTGATGAGCTGCGAAGTATGGATTGGGTACCGCGATTAGTCCGCACTCGCGCTCACCAACTGTCGAGGGCCACGCAGTCGCTCGAAGCATGTCTGGGTCGCAAGCCCACAAAACAAGAAACTGCTAAAGAACTAAATTTAGACATGGACGAATTTAACAGGCTTCAACGAGATGCCACTGCGGTCAACGTTGTGTCATTGAACACGCAATATAGCGATGGAGACGGTGAAAAGGATATTCGCGAAATAGACATAATCAAAGACAAAAAAAGCGATGCCCCACCGAAAGAGGCTCAAAAGCGAGATCTGAAAAACCTGCTTACCAAGGGGCTGACGCGGGCTGAACGGCTGATTGTTGTTCTATATTATTACGAAGAGATGACGATGAAGGAAATCGGCGCAACGCTGGATTTATCCGAGTCCCGCGTTTCGCAGATGCATTCATCCATTGTCCAGCGTCTAAAAGCCCAATTGAACACCCGAGAAAAGGAATTCGCAATTTAAGCGTCAGTTTAGCGTGCAAACGCTGTGTTATTGCCTGACCGGACACTTATCAATATCATTCCTTTTCTATTAAGTTCAACAAACAAGATTGCTTTGCGCCAGCCACACGAGTATACTAAAATGGTTTTCTAACAAGGAGGCATAATGAGATTTACCAAGATGCACGGCTTGGGCAATGACTATATCTATGTCAATTGCTTCGAGGAAAAAGTTGAAAACCCGGCAAGGCTGGCCCAAATCGTCAGCGACCGGCATCGTGGCATTGGTTCTGATGGGTTGATTCTCATAGAACCGTCGCAATCAGCCGATGTGCGAATTCGTATGTTTAATGCTGACGGCTCAGAAGCTGAAATGTGTGGAAATGGTATCCGATGCGTGGCTAAGTATAGCTACGAACATAAATTAGCTAAAGCTGGGGGGGCGTTTTCCCTACCGGGTCAGCCCCCCTGCTGCCCTGCTTCATTGAATATAGAAACCGGCAAAGGTGTTTTAAACGTTGGGCTCATAATAGATGGTAGTGATAAGGTGTCGGCGGTGTGCGTCGATATGGGCCAGCCGGTACTGTCAGCCAAAGATATTCCAGTTGATTTGCCCGTCAGAGAAGTAATTGAACAACCAATGATGTTTCAAAGTCGGGCGTTTGTAATGACATGCGTGTCAATGGGCAATCCACACGCCGTCTTTTTCTGCAATGACCTTTCAGCAGTCGATATAGAGAAGTTTGGACCTATAATCGAAAACCACAGCATCTTTCCAAACCGAATCAATGTACATTTTGTCCAGGTTGATAAGCCGGCGGAATTCACGATGCGGACGTGGGAGCGAGGCAGTGGAATTACGATGGCCTGCGGCAGCGGTGCTTGCGCATGCTGTGTGGCAGCGGTGCTTACCGGCCGAGGTGAACGAATATGCAAAGCGCATTTACCCGGTGGCGACCTGGATTTGAACTGGTGCGAAGAGGATAATTGTGTCTATATGACCGGACCGGCCGTGGAAGTCTTTGAGGGTTTCTTTGAGTGGCCGGATGAATAAAAGCTATACGCAAAGCTTCAGCGGTTGGCAGAATTCCAGTGCTACGCCGGACCTGGCAGAAGGCAAATCGGTGTCTGTACGAGAATCGCAGATAGTATGAATTCTCAAAACCTTTCCGAGACCTGAGACACTGCCGCCAAGTTCAAGCAGACCTGCTGTCGGGGGTATTGACATTTCTACTTTTAAGAGGTTCCCCTGCTTAAACACGTCGGCTTCGCTCTCAAAGTACAATCCGCCGGGGCTAACATTCACTGTGCAGCCGGTATGGAATTTCTCTCCTGTCGAACCAGCTTTACGGCACGACAAATCAAGCTTTATTGGCAATCGCCTGTACTTTCGCTGTTCACAACTACTCATCTAATGCCTCCTTGCATAACTGTTGGCACTATCTTTTCATACGTGGTAAGTGCTTCTTATGGCATTGTGGAGCAAAATTCATTCCACAAAATGGATAATTAAATACCCTATTTTTACTTTTACAAGTGCTTAGTAAATATCAAGTTGAGCAAAATTTGCCGAGTTGGTATCGTTTGCATAAAAAAGAGTACAAAAAGGCGGCATAAAATGTTGACAAAAGGCAACGCTGAAAACCAATTTTATGGGCTGCAGGTCAAATATCGGTGCGGGACAAAGCTGCTAAACTGCTTATTTTATAAAATGTTACGTTTCCTGGTAAACAAACTGCTTTTATAAGCCGAAAAAGGAACAAGTGTGTTGTTTTTTTGAAACATCTATGCTTGACAATGTAAACATAGTGTTTATTATTTGAACTATGCCAGAACGCAGGAAACCACGGTCAAAAAAGCCGGGCAATACCGACAGTCGAGCAAAGACAGACATCAAAAATGACCATTTAATATTTGGCCTGCTCGGCAAATCAATCGTTCAGTCATTACCGCTCGGAGTTATTGTTTTCGATTCAGATTTGAAGGTTATCGAGGCCAATTCCCGGGCAGCGGAGCTAATCGAGTTAGGCGAGCACATTGACAAGTCATTGGCGAAAGGTACCAACATTCCCGGCATACAGGGACTCGACTGGGCGACACAATTAAAATCAGTTGTATCAAGTGGGAAAACGTTAGAATTCGACAGCGTAAACTACACACTGAACGGCAAAACACGACTACTGCAAATCCTTTGCAGGCCGCTAAAGAAAGCCAAAAGAGCAAAAATCCTCAATGGGACTGTCATCATCGAAGACATAACCGAGAAGGTCGATATACAGAGACAGTTGGCCAACGCCGAAAGGCTCGCTGCGGTTGGCAAGCTCGCTTCCAAAGTAGCCCATGAGTTAAATAACCCTCTGGACGGGATACTGCGATATATTAATCTTGCATTAAGAACAATCGAGCAGGAAAAACTCGAGAAACCCAAAGAGTACCTCACGCAGTGCCGGCAGGGACTTATGAGAATGGTCCAAATCGTGAGCGAGCTGCTGGTATTCTCTCGCAGCACTTACGCATCGTTAGAATATGTCCAAATCGAGCAGATTATCGAAGATGCCGTAAGAACAATGGATGCGGGAGCGGAAGCTTCCAGTATTCGGGTACTGCGAAACTATAGCCGCGGCTTACCACAAATCAGAAACGGCAATCTGTTTCAGGTGTTTTTTAACCTAATAAAGAATGCACTGGAAGCAATGCCGGCCGGTGGTCAGCTAAGCATCTCAACCCGTCTGGCAGCGGATAATACCGCCGTGGTGGAGTTTCGTGATACTGGAACGGGTTTGCCTACGGAACACGCCGGTGTTATATTCGAGCCATTCTTTACGACAAAAGACAGGGGGACAGGATTGGGATTAGCAATATGCAAGGACATAATCGAAAGATGTCACGGCCGAATAACAGTTGAAAATGCTCCAGGAGGCGGCAGTATATTCACCGTGTATTTGCCGATAGAAGATAGTTTATAAGAGAAGCCATAAAAGATGGTGAGGATATATCGATGAGAGAAAAGAATATCCTTGTTATAGATGACGACAGAATCATATTGGATTCGTTGTGTGAGTTTTTGTCACTCGAAGGATTCCAAACCAACGGAGCTGAAACACTAAAAGGCGCCTTGGCCGAGCTTGAAAAGCAGAGCTATTCTCTCGTTATAACGGATGTTAATTTGCCGGACGGAGATGGCCTGGAATTATTAGAGGTAATCAGAAAAGAACATCCTCAAACGGTGGCCATTGTGATAACCGGCTACGGCACGATTGAAAGTGCGGTCAAGGCGATTAAGCAAGGCGCATACGATTACCTTACGAAGCCGGTCGTAGACGACGAATTGCGGATGGCAGTGGACAGGGCTATTCAACAACAATCGCTCATGAGCGAAAACGAGAGCCTGCGATTGCAATTAGAACAAAAATACCGCCTGGAAAACATAATCAGTCACGACTACAAGATGGCAAAAATATTCGACCTCGTTGAAACTATTGCCGACAGCAAGACAACAATCCTAATGACTGGTCCGTCAGGCACAGGCAAGAGTATGTTGGCAAAAGCCATACACCATCGTTCCAGCCGAAGCAATAAGCCGTTTGTGGAAGTAAGTTGTGGAGCGCTTCCAGAGACGCTGCTCGAAAGCGAACTTTTCGGCCACGTTAAAGGAGCATTCACGGGCGCTATAAAAAACAAGGAAGGCAAATTCCTGGCTGCTGATAGCGGCACGATTTTTCTCGACGAGGTTGCCAACGCCTCGCCGGCCCTTCAAGTCAAACTTCTGCGGGTCCTGGAGGACAGACAATTTGAGCCGGTCGGAAGCAATAAGACTAAAACAGTCGATACGCGAATCTTAACTGCTTCAAACCGCATCCTCGGTGACGAAGTAAAACAAGGCAGATTCCGGGAAGATTTGTATTACCGAATAAACGTGGTGACAGTAAATCTGCCGCTGTTGTCCGAGAGGGTCGGCGATGTTCGGCTGCTTGCAAAGCACTTCCTGCGAATGTACTGTGCCCAGCATAACAAACACAGACTCGGTATTACTGATGAGGCGATGGAATATTTAGAGCGTTACTCCTGGCCCGGCAACGTTCGCGAACTGGAGAACGTAATTGAGCGGGCTGTTTTGCTAAGTAAAGACAGATTCATCGGCATAGATGACCTGCCAAACTCAATCAAACAACATCAGGACCAGCAGGAAAAGACATATAAGGGGATGAGTTTGAAAGAAGCTTTGGCTGAGCCGGAAAGAAATCTTATTCGCCAGGCACTTGAAGCCAATCACTGGAACAGACAGGAAACCGCTAAAGCACTTCAGATAAACCGCACAACCCTCTTCAAGAAAATGAAACGCTACGGCCTCTACTCCGAGGCCGAACGATTAGGCCTGACATAATCCCATATCGCGCATTGCGCGAAGCGCATAGCATCACAAATGAGTTGGGCCACAAAAACGACGCAAAAAACCAAAGGTCAAGAAAAATTTTGATTTGATTCGACCAAAAAACCCCTGCTTCGAGGAGGAGATAGGGGAGAAAGCGATAAAGCAGGGGTTAAAATGAAAATTTAAATATAGTCATTCTGTTACTGATGTCAAGAAAATAATGCCGTAGATAGCCGGCGCAAGAATGGAAGATTATGGAAAAAGGCTCAAAATACAGCCCAAAATGCACCAAAAACAGGCTGTAAAGGCTTTAAGATAAAGGCGTAATAACGATTCTTGCGATATGATTTTCGCAAACAAAACTTTATTCTGCTCACCGCCTTACAAAAGACGACAAGGCTGCAAAAATCTGCCGATTCCATAAACCTGTCAAAACTATCTTGTAGCTTCTGCCTTGCGTTCTACACCCTTATAAATGTCCTCTTGCGGTACATCCACCACAGGAGCAGCCATAGCACCAGAAAGCCGGCGACGGCGTGAATAAAGGGATTCCAGTTTCCACACCACTGGTCCAGCCCGTCCACGAAGATATTGCCGAGCTGCTGGAAATTAAACACCCGTGTTACCATATATACCGCAATCGCATTCATTCCAATCACGACGAAGCCAAATGCCCACTTCTTAAAACCCCAGACGTCTATCAACAGGTAGAATAACGCTAATAACAGGTAGCACCAACCTGCTGAAAAAAGCACGAACGAGCTTGTCCACAGGTGCTTTATGATGGGGAACCAAATGTCCCATATCAAGCCGATTATCAGACAAGCGGCCGTGGCTGCTAAAAGCCATAAGGTCTTCGCCCTGCCGCTCTTTTCTGAGCGCAACAAGTGCCCTGCCATCACGCCAAGCATCACCGTACAGCCAAACGTCATACTGCTCAAAATCCACGTGTAAGACGTGCCGTCCTGAAATCGGCCGAGAATCAGCTTGTCCAGATATATCGCCAGGTTCCCGTCCTGTGTCAGCACTCCAGCGCCGTGCCCCGGAACCGGAACGAACATCATCAAGGCCCAGAACAACAGCAGCAACGCCCCAGTTGTTACCGCCTGCCACACAACCCGCATATTCAGCATTACTATCGCTGCAATGAGGTAACCCGCTGCAATCGCCTGCAAGGTGTTACAATAAATATGTATCTTTGACAGGTCATACGTCAGCAGATGCCCTTGCGCAATCATCCCAAGCACAAACAAAATCATCGTTCGCCAGACTATATGAAAATACAGTTCTCTTTTGCTATCACCGCACGCAAGGCGTTTGTTGAAAGAGAACGGCATCACGACACCC
This sequence comes from Sedimentisphaerales bacterium, assembly GCA_035527155.1. Lineage (GTDB taxonomy): Bacteria > Planctomycetota > Phycisphaerae > Sedimentisphaerales > Anaerobacaceae > CS2-K091. Next base: position 7,574 of record DATLBB010000183.1, on the reverse strand, counting down.
ACAACGAACAAAAACAACGGCATAACCAAATCCCACGGTCGAAACCCCTCCCACTTCACATGTAACAGTTGTTGTCCTATCCACGCGGTGGCCGGATGCTTTAACGCCTCGTTCAAACTGCGGAATATTGTCCCGCCGCCGATAATCCAAAACATATCGAATCCTCGCAGTGCGTCAATCGAAATCATCCTGCGCTGGAGCAAGTTGTGCTCTCCTTTTTCGGGCAATTATACTCCTTTCGAATCCTTACGCTACTCTCTCACGTTCGCCTCTTATCCCGTCTGTTCTCAACTGGACAAACAAGTCGGTTACTGTGAATGGCCGTCGTAGACCTTGCGGCCCTCGCGGATTGCCTCGCGGTTATGCGATTCAATCTGCTGACGCTCTGTATAGACCTTCTGACGCTGTTGGTCGAGCGGACAGGCCTGGAAGCCGTTCATGTCTGCCCTCGGACGTTCCTGGAGCATCCGGCTGCCGGCCTGGATTATTGACAATGCTTCAACGTACCTTGGGTCGCTGGTGTCTTTGAACCTTTGCAGGCACGGACTGAGTTGTGGGCGGTCGAAGCTGACCTGTGGGCCCCTATTAGTATTATGATTAGCAAGCTTGGCAAAAGGCATACCTGTCAGTTGTCCGAGGCGGTCAAGCTGCTTGTTATCCAGGGGGCAGCGCCCGGTGAGGTTATCCGGGTAGGCACTGTCATAGCGAGGATAGTAGGGAGCGTTAAGGTCAATCCACGTTACAATACGTTCAAATTCTGCCTGATTCAGTTTTTGTCCCTCGCGAATCACCTTGACAAGTTTACTTGCATGCGAACCCCACGAAAAGGGCTGCTGGATATCGGCCGGCCCGGCACCAATGGCTTTGATATACTTCTTTCGCCACAGCTCGTTGTAGGATGTGTTGAAGGTGTTCGTCCTGTCGCGGGCGAGGTTCAGCTTTTTGCCGACATCTTTGCCATAATCGTGGCAGCTAACGCAGTGCTTGTCGAAAACCGGCTGCACCTCGCTTATGTAGTTGAACAAACGCGGCTTTCCATACCAACCACGGAGCTTACTCGGCGGACGCCGCAGTGCTATCGGTGTCTTTTTGTTCAGGTTCGGCGGTGCGCTGCGGCGACTCTCATGACATCCGAGGCAGCCTGTTTGTTCGCCGGATTGGACAATTGTGCCGCTGCGCATGGACTGTATCATCATCTTGTTTTCATCAAGAAGCTGGAAGAATACGAACTTGTCGGAGGGTACTTCAAAATAGGCCGAGCCGTCTTCGGCGACCGGGACGGTGCCGAGGATGCGTTTGTTCTCGAAACTATGCCAGTTTATAGCCGGACAATGTACTCCTTGGCCACCCCACGCCGTATGGGTCCAGAAGCGTTTTTCCGGCGACTCGACCACGCGTAGATACTTGACCGCACCGGGTTTTACCCCCTCCATGTGAGTTCCCTCATATACATTGACGACATAGAAGTAGCCGAACTCGTTCCTGAAGTTGCGCCGGGACGGGATACTCAGGGGACGCGCTCGCGGGCCTAAGGGCATCGGGTCGTAGCAGCCGGTCTCCTCGACGTGCAGGAGGATTTCATTGCCAAAAACATCAATCAGGTATATTCCCATCTGTTCGCCCTGTCCGGTCATGCGTGAACAGAGAAAGTACTTATCATTCAGCGGATAAGGGTCCTCGTATTTCGGATTGACCTTTTGGAAGTTGTCAAAGCCATAAGCGTCTGGCTTGGCACCCTTTTCCTTTACGAGGTTAATCGCATTTGCCGGCCAGGTGCGAACTACAGGCTCTCGCCCATCGACGCCCAGCCGTCGGTCGATGATGGCAAGTGCTCCCCATGGACGGTCGTGGCAGGAGCTGAAAACGGAGATAATTTTCTGTGTTCCGGGGATAGGACGTGCATCAATCACGGCACCGGGAGACCAGGTATTATTACCCCAGTAAACAGCATGGTTTGTTCCGTCCGGGTTCACGGTCCAAAGTCCCTGTGCATCACCAAAGTTGCGGTCTACGTACTCCCAGCGGTAGTACACTATTCGCCCGTCCGGCATGAGTGCGGCGTGGCCCTCGTGCAGCGTACTCCTTCCTATCTGGTGGATGTTAGCCCCGTCTGCGTCCATCCGAAAGAGGTTGCCCATGATATGGCGGTTGCACATGCAGTACTTCGGCTCGCGTGTCGAAGAGAAAACGATTGTGTCATCAGGCATATAGAGAGGGTCGAAGTCAGCGACGCCCACCGCAGAAGTGAGCTGCTTAAGAACCGTACCATCGGCATTGATTTCATAAATGTGGTAATCGTCCTTGATGTTCTTACGCATTGAAAAGATGATATTCTTGCCATTAAAATGAACTTCAGGGTCGCGGACGAGACCTTCGGAAGATTCGATGAGTGTCCTGACCTTGCCGCCTTTAGCGAAGTCAACGGTTTTCATAGCTCCGCCGCCTTGAAAGCTGTTTGTGTTGATCTCTCCGGTCTTGAACATAGTGGCCGTGTTGTGATGGTCTGATTTATACTGGTTTCGGACTATAAAGAGGATTTGTTGACTACTGACAAGCGGATTGTCAATCAGCGCTTCACGCTGCAAGTCGGCGAATTCGGCATCGAGTTCAGAGAAGTCGGCCTGACCGGCCTCATTCATACGGCGTTTGAGATTACGCAGTTTCGTCAGATAATCCGTGCCTCTGGGATACCGGTCGCCGAATGTAGTTATAAGGTCTTCTATCGCTGCTCGCAGAGCGACCTGTCTTTGCCTGGGGGGCATAGAGTTTCTACCCGCGGCCGGTTCAGCAAACACCACCGCGGCCAGCAAAAAAATCATCAGAGCAGTAACGTGAATCTGTCGAATGTTAGGTTTTCCTCCAACAAACATTACTTTGGCAAAACCTCATTACTGCCCGGGACTGGAGTCGAACCAGCACGACCCAAAGGTCACTAGCCCCTCAAGCTAGCGCGTCTGCCTATTCCGCCACCCGGGCTTCACGATAAAGTGCTGATTATTAATTATTGATTGCTGACTGTCAATTATCAATTCAGAGATTGGGAAAATGGGCATATTGCGGGTTATCACCTCGCTGCTTAGCAGAAAAGACAGTAAAAAAGGCAAATTAAGCAAATTTGCCAGCCCAAAAGATATTAGGATTTTTTCAAATTTATCCAATTTTTTCTTGACTTTGTTGCCGAACGTGCTAATATTTGTAAATATGGTAAAGAAACTGCTCTCAACATCCTGTCCTTCGTGCAGCCTGCCGATGCAGACGGCGGCAATGGCTTGTGCAGCCTGCGGAGTCAAAATTGAGGGCAATTTCAGCCAGACTTTTTTCGACCGACTCGCCCTGGAAGACCAAAAATTCCTTGAGCAATATCTTTTAGCGGGCTTCAGCATCAAAACCTTAGAGCAGAGAGGCCCGCTCGGATACGCGGCCATTCGCTCCAGATTGGACAGGTTGATAGCAAACTACGAAGCAGTGAAGAAAATGGATGCTCAGAAAAAGGCCGTTCTGGAGCAATTACGAACAGATAAAATCAGTGTTGCCGAAGCAAAAGAGAAACTTGAAAAACTTTTGGGAGATTGAGAAATGGAAAACGTATCAAACATATCGTCAGAAGAGGAGTTGCTGCAGCTTCGCAACGAAGGCAAAATAAGTGAAACTGAATATGAGGAACTTCGTGAGACGCTGCGTAAAACCGCCAAGGTCGATGTTGGGCAAAAGATTCAAGGTGAATCTGAGCCGGGTCGAACTTCCGGCCTGGCAATTGCATCTCTGGTCTTTTCGCTGATTGGACCAATTGGCTGCATCCCTGCTGTAATTTGCGGGCATATAGCTCTTCGAAAAATACGAAAGAAAGCCCATGTTCAAGGTCGCGGTTTGGCCCTGGCAGGATTGATAATCGGATATGTCGTTCTTGGCCTTTTCATAGTTGTACTTACTCCTGTTTTTCTCCTTTATGTCGATAGGAATGAGGCGCGGCGTTCAAGGGTAGCAACTGTCATTGAACTTAATCGGAAAGCATTGCCTGTAATTGAGTTCAAACGTTATCCGCTTGACAGCATGGAGGGGCTAATTGCCCAATCAGGTGTCACAATCGACAAGCAAATCTCAAGCGATGGCAATGGCTCTCTGCGAATAGAAGCAACGGAACCTACAACGATACGCCTATTTGAAACCGGTGATGTAGATATCGAGAACGCCCGTTTGATGTACCAGGCCCGAGTGCGAACAGAAAATGTCGAAGGTCAAGTCTACCTGGAAATGTGGTGTCATTTTGCCGGACTCGGGGACGCTTTCTCAAGAGGATTGGCGACGCCTCTAACTGGTACCACAGAGTGGACAACAGAAGAAATCCCGTTCTTATTAAAGAAAGGCGAGAATCCCGATAACGTAAAACTTAATCTGGTAATAAATGGCAAGGGTACGGTTTGGATTGATGATATTCGGCTGATAAAAGGTGCTCTTTACTAAAAAAACATAATTATAAAGGGGCTGTGACTATGCCAATTCTAAAATGTTCGGATTGTAATAATGATATTTCTGATAAGGCCATAATTTGCCCACACTGCGGAGCTGCCGGGCGGGGCTTTTTATGGGGTTACGAGTATCGTTCTGAAAAGATGCTTTTTGGGTTGCCATTAGTACACATTGTTTTTGGCCCTGCATTCAACCCTGTTACCGGCAAGATGCGTATTGCAAAGGGTATCATCGCCATTGGAGGCATCGCCATTGGAGGGCTGGCAATAGGTGGACTTGCGTTCGGGGTAATCGCTCTTGGTGGTCTTGCAGTCGGATTGGCTGCGCTTGGTGGAGCCGCTCTGGGGATAATGCTCGCTGTCGGAGGCCTCGCCGTCGGATTTGTTGCTCTGGGCGGAGCGGCAATCGGCTACTACGCAATAGGTGGTGGGGCCTTGGGCATACATGCTTTGGGCGGAAATGTTACTGACACGCAATTGCTGCAGTTTTTGAAAACGCACTTTGGCCAATGAGATAAATCAAAACCGCAGTAGCGATTATTTTGCTCGTTGCCCGTCATCAAGTAAAATCTGCAAGCGCTGCGAGAAGGCCAAGCAGGTTTGTTCGCACATTTGGGCTACCATTGGCGATTTGGCTAAAAGCTCATCCCTTGTAGCTGCCTGTGGCATCAGCATTACTTTCTCTGAATCGACGTTTCCTATTTGCTCTATTGTTTGCTGTATTTCCGGCAAATCGGCTTCTGAATCCACGACGAATTTTAGCTGGTATTCATAATTATCAATCAGCTCTCGCAAGATGGCTATATCCAATCTCGAATCCTCGTGAATCGCGGCCAGCTTTGGGTCGGTCGGTGTGGAGTTACTCAACTTCGGGCTGATACTCATTAAATCACAGGGCAGAGCCGGTATGAATGCAATGCCTGCGGTTTCGATGGTTATGTGTCTGTCAGAGGCTTTTAGCTCTTGCAGTAATTGCGTCAGTTCCGGACTTATCATCGGCTCACCGCCGGTTATTACGACGAATTTAGAGGGCCATTCTTGAACGGCCTGTATGATTTTATCGATACTGTAGTCCCGCCCTGCCGTTTCTTCCCACGCATATTTCGTGTCGCACCACCGGCAGCGCAGCGTGCAGCCGGCAAGACGGATGAACACACTGGGGGCCCCTGCCAAAAAACCCTCGCCCTGCAAAGAATAAAAAATGTCATTTACTTTCACTTTGCGTACTCAACTGGGTCTTTCATGCCTGCTTCGGCAAAGCCTTTTAATCTTAATCTGCAGGAATCGCATCGACCGCAGGTTCTGCCCTGCTCATCCGGTTCGTAGCAACTGTGCGTGAGAGAGAAATCGACGCCGAGCCTGGTGCCGGCAAGGATAATCTGGGCCTTTGTCATATCTATAATCGGAGTATGGATGTGGTATTGGCCCCTGCCCTCAATAGCTGCTGCAGTGCCGAGGTTAGCGGTTTTCTCAAAAGCTGATATAAATTCAGCCCGGCAGTCGGGATAGCCGCTGTAGTCGGTCGTGTTGACACCAATGAAGATATCAAATGCACCCAGCACTTCAGCCCAGGCAAGTGCGTAACTCAAGAATATCGTGTTACGGGCAGGGACATAGGTTAGCGGAATTCGAGCAGGATTGTCTAATTCGGCCCTGTCCTTCGGCACTTCAATATTTGGGTCAGTAAGGGCTGAGCCGCCAAAAGCAGCCAAATCAATGTCGATTATGCGATGCTCCACGACTCCGAGAGAATTGGCAACTTTCTTTGCAGCCTCGACTTCACTCCGATGGCGTTGGCCATATCTGAAAGTTAAAGCGTAGCACTGAAAGCCTTCACTACGGGCAATGGCCAAAGTCGTGGCCGAATCGAGGCCTCCACTTAATAAGACTACTGCATTTTTGTCCGCCACACATTAGCTCCTATCAAAATGTGCCCATGAACGAAACCCTAATCCTGCCTTGCAGAATAGCAAGATTTGTTTGAAGCGCAAAGTGGGCAAAGTAAGGTCGGCCAGGATAACACTACTCGACTGCAAAACGCGTTGTATCGGCTGTCGATAAAACAATATTCATTTAGCTCAACTATTCGGACAGTATTTCGATGCCGTTGATCTCGGGATTCTGTATATCGCTGGTGAATCCGATAACCAGTTCTCCATTGGTTATAGTCAGGTTTTTGATTGTTTTAACCACAGGTTTTTGGAATCCGCCGGCTTCTTTATAGGGGTCGAAATCCTCAAGAACTGTCTTTTCGTTGATCGTGATCGAGAAAACTCTCTGGCCGTCACCGGTTATTCCATCATATGTCTCAGCAAAGTGTAGTCGGGCTGTATATTTACCGTTGGGCACTTTGAACTTGTATGCCGACATGCTGTAGCGTTCGGTCTCATAAATCTTCGGTGCGTCGGTACCGGTAATACCCAGATCACCTCGATCGATAGTCATGCCGTCAACAACACCCCACGCTTTGCCTTCTTCCATATCCTGGTCGAGCAGCCACAGGTTGCCGGCCTTGTCGGTGTAGGGCTCGGTGGCTGCACAATTTACGCGCAGAACGAATTTTGGAGCCCCAATCTCACCCATCGTTGCACAGCCTGAAAATGCTAAAACCACCACCGCAACAACGCAACTTACGATAATCAATCCTTTAGCCATTATGCCCATCCCTTTCAAAGTAAATTGAGAAATTCACGGTTTACATAACATTAGCACTATACAATTCCGCCCGGATCAATCGTCAGGCATTGAAATCAGAAGTATATCCGACAGGGGCTGCGTAGACAACGGTTTTTGCGAACATTTATCTTGTACGCTGCATCGTTATTGCTCCTTCGGCCAGGGATAGGCATTTGAGCCTGCTTCTTTGTCGGTGGGACCAGCGGGTAACGTCTTTTGCCATTTCAGCAGCTTTTCAGAGAGTTTTCTCACAATCTCAGGATGCTGGTCGGCGACATTGTCTAACTCCGTCGGGTCCTTAGGGATATCGTACAGCTCTGTACGGCTGCGGTCAGGATTCATTAGCAGTTTCCACTTTCCTTCACGAATGGCCAACATTGGGCACTTATGGGCCATATCGCCAAAAACTCGGAATCGCCACTCCCACATCAA
>DATLBB010000182.1:0-10330 GCA_035527155.1 Sedimentisphaerales bacterium | reverse complement strand
AAGGTCGCCGCAGCAGTGAATAAGAAAAAGAAGAGGGATTAGTTGATTATAAGAGGTATGGCTATGAAGACAAAAATGACTATGGTTTACTGGAAAGGTGACAAATTCTGGCTTGGAAAGCTGCTTGAGCATCCTGAAATCATGACTCAGGGAGAAACTCTCGAGGAATTGGAAGAGAATATTAAGGATGCTTATCTATTGATGGCTATGGATGAGGTGCCTGAAGAACACAAGATGAAAGAAATTGCAATATGAAGCGAAAGAAATTCATCCGCCAGCTCACAAAAGATGGCTGTGTTTTATTAAGGGCTGGAGCAAGGCACGACATCTACATAAACCCATCTACTGGCCGGAAACAGCCCGTTCCGAGGCACATCGAGATTGATAACCACTTAGCAAAGCATATCAGAAAATATTTAGGCTTGAAATAACTTAAATTTGCATTAGCTGGCATGGCTAATCCAGAACATCTGAAAATCTTAACGCAAGGTATCGAGGCCTGGAATGAATGGCGCCGTAAAAATCAAGCCATAAGGCCTGACCTGAGCTTCACCGATCTTGCCAACCTTATATGCTTCTGGCCTCACGCAGGTGGATACAATCTAAGTAAAGCCAATCTTTCTTACAGCAGACTGCGTACTACCGATCTCAGCGGGGGAGACCTAAGACAAGCGAAGCTACAGGGGGCAGACCTTCTACACACGAAACTAAGCGGAGCGAACCTCAGCCGATCGAACGCTCTGATGGCGAATCTTGGAGTCACCAACCTAAGGAAAGCCAATTTGAAAGAGTCTGATTTACGTTGGTGCTGTCTTGTGAGGAGCAATTTAAGTGGGACGATACTGACCGGAACCAAGTTGTACGGTACTTCTCGAGACGACTGGGTGATCAAGGGTGTCAAATGCGATTATGTGTACTGGGACGCCAAAGGAGAACGAAGATCTCCGAAGGATAGGGACCTCGAGCCGGGGGAGTTTGAGCGGCTTTATGCGGCGCTTCCGACTATCGAATATATCTTTGAAAATGGGATGTTGCCTATTGACCCTTTGATAATGGACCGGGTAGTGCAGGCTATCCGGGAAAAAAGTCCGGAGTTTGATATTAAGATCGATTCTATAAATGCACGTGGATTAGCACCATCCATAAAGTTTACCGTTCAACACAAAGAACATAAAGAGCCGGCTCTGGCCGAAGTGCAGAGAGGATATGATGAACGTATAAACCGTTTGGAAGCTGAAAAAGAAAGACTTTATCACTTATTGGGACAAGCAATCGACAAAGATAATGTTAAGCTTATTGCTGCTGGTCGTGACGCTACTGTAGCAATGGACAGCGCAACGATCAATATTGAGCAGCATATTCATAATGCTCTGGAACTGCAAAGAGCAATTGCTGACGAGCCGGAGGAAAGTAAGAGTTTTGCCAAGGTGGCGAAGAAAACGGCATTAGATATTATTAGCGGGGCAATAAAAGATATCGCAAAGGGACAGGTAAAAGAGGTTGCAAAAGAAATTATTGAACTTGGTAGAGATTTAGGGCCGATTATTGCCAAGACGGCAGCCTATGCGTTTTTTAGCAATATGTGTTAGACAAAGCAGGGGTGCTTCGAATTTCTTATTAGGGAGGCATTGTGGCAGTACCGGATTGGATTTGGTTTGTCTTTGTTTTTGCGTTTGGCTGTTGTATAGGCAGCTTCCTGAACGTTGTCGTCTATCGCTTACCTCGCGACAAGTCTTTAGTAAAGCCGCCTTCCGCCTGTCCTGCGTGTAACAGGCACATCCGTTTTTATGACAATATACCTCTCGTTTCATGGCTGCTTCTGGGCCGGAAGTGCAGGTATTGCAGAGCGCCAATCTCGCCGCGTTATTTTGTCATTGAGCTGCTGACCGGTTTGCTTTTCCTCGGCTTATTTCTCTTGTATTTTCACACCAATTTGCGGACCGGAGTCGATTCGTTTCTACACGGCGGCTGGCTTATTTATTTTACTTCTGTCGTTATGTTGTCTGCTTTTATTGCCGCTTCAGCGATTGACCTGGAGTTGTGGCTTATTCCACTCTCAATTTGCTGGTTTGTTACCGCTGTCGGCTTGATTGCCTCCTCGCTCGGCGTTTACATAATTGACCCCGCCGACATTGCCGGCTATGACCTTTTGCCCACCACCAGGACCATTTTTTTTGAACAAGGCACAATTGCCTCCCTGGCGGCCGGGGCCACAGTAGGATTAGCTGTATCGTTATTGCTCCTCGCAACTGGTTTGATTAAAAGAAGTTATGAATCCGCCGACCCCGAGGCTCCACCCGATCAGCAGCAGGGACCGACCGATGAGCAAGAGTTTAACCACCATCTGGAGATTTGCAGGGAAATCGTTTTCCTACTGCCGATTATCGTCTGCTCAGCAGCCGCCTATTGGCTTATCGGGCAGCGCGGCTGGTGGGTGGATTTTTCACAAAACCCTGTCATTGCAGGACTTCTGGGCAGTCTCTGGGGCTACTTTGTTGGCTGTGGAGTTGTCTGGGCCACCCGCATTTTCGGCACCCTGGCCTTTGGAAAAGAGGCAATGGGGCTCGGCGACGTGCACTTAATGGGGGCCGCGGGGGCGGTAGTCGGCTGGGTATTCGTGCTTGCGGCATTTTTCATCGCCCCCTTTTTCGGCCTGGCCTGGGTCGGCTTCCAAATGTTTTTTAAAAAAATTCGACAAATTCCTTACGGTCCTTTCTTGTCTTTGGGCGTGTTCGCTGTTATGATTTTACACGATAGGATTTTCAGTTACCTGAATAACATATTTTACCGTTAAAAATTAAGAAAAAAGGAACCTAATCGCCGATGTTAAATAAGGAGATACCGAATGAAAGTTGCTGACAAAACTGAAAGATGTGCTTCCGACAGGCTAAAAGCAATCGCTCTGTTGACCTGCCTTGCCTCAATTACGCTTTTTTCCGGCTGCACTGATTGGAAGAAGAAGTATGAAAGCCAGCTTGCAGTAAGTAAGAATATGGAGGGTCTGCTTCTCCGCGAAAGGGCGGAAAAGTCCCAGCTTGCCGAGCAGAGCCAGAAAATAATAGATGAACTCACGAGACAGATTGCCGAGCTTGGCCGAACACCGAGCGACGCTACGGGTTTTGGACCAGGCTATGATGTCAGCTTTGACCCTTCCGCCGGAACAATCACAGTAACTCTTCCCAACACAATACTTTTTAGCTCCGGACAAGCCACACTAAAAAAGGCGACCAGTAAGGAGCTTGACCATATTGAGTCGGTATTGCGGCAGAAGTATTCTAACAGCCGGATAGATGTTGTCGGCCATACGGATACCGACCCTATCAAAAAATCAAAATGGAAGGACAACCTTGAACTTTCGGCCCAACGTGCTCTTACCGTAGTGAGATATCTCATCGGACGCGGCATTGATAATAAAAGGATTCGGGCGGTCGGCTGCGGAGCCGCAAGACCGGTCGCTTCAAATTCAACCGCCAGCGGTAAATCGAAAAATCGAAGAGTTGAGATCATTGTTTATGTCAGGTGATTCGCAGTTGTGATTTGATGCCCGATTCACTAAACATTATTTGCTCTTAACAAAGGTAGCGGTTCTTATCTTACCGTCTTTATTGATGCAAATCGTAACAGCTCCGTCTCTTGCCGTATAGAAAGACTTTGCCTTGTCTTTTCGCTTGATTGCCTGCAATCTTTCGTATTGCACCTGGCTACAACTGCTTATCGAAATATCAGCCCCAATTTTTTTGAGAAAATCGCCCTCTAACGTTTTCACTGAGCTGTGATGGGGAGCAACTACCACATCAGCTTTTAGGTCGGGAAAAAGCTCAAGGACTTTTTGTTGTGCAAATTTCTCAATGTCCGAGCATAAAAGTATTTTCCTGTCCCCAAATTCAATCAATGAAACCGCCGATTTGTCATTATCACCTAAGGTCTTATCCTGAAATATCTGTTCCGTAGGCCAGAGTATTTTTATCTTTGCTTTGCCGCCGATGCTTAGATTCTTACCTGCTGGTTGTATTTCAAGGTCCATTTCACTTAGCCGTTCCTTGAGAAATTCTGCTGTGTCGCACGGGTCTGTTGTCATTTCCATAAGAAATGCCTTATTGGCATAAACACCGCCGACTTCGCAATGTTCGACAATCTCAGGTATCCCGTTAATGTGGTCCACATCATTATGGCTTATGATAATGGCGTCGACTTTATTTATTCCCTTGTAGTGTAAGAATGGTGCGACAATTCGTCTGCCGATATCACTTTTGTACAGCGAACCCGCATCAAATAATACATTGGCTTTGCCGGGCAGTTGCGCTAATATTGCCTGACCATGGCCGACATCCAAACAGGTGATAATTAAATCATCTCGATGTGTCCTTTGCCATTTTGCAGCAGCCACGAAAACAATTACTGTCAGAGCCATCACTGTGCATATAGCTTTCTTTAGTAGAGGGCGCCTAAGATAAACCAGGCCGGCAAAAAGAATCAGGCAGTAATACAAAATTATCGGCACCAGCGGCACGTGACCTATGAGTATCTGTGAAATGTCCAGGTGTGCCAGCAGCTCAACAATCCAAATAAGAGCATCGCTTAATCCCGTTACTATTACACCCAATACCCACGCCGCAGTTGGCAGCAGGAAAGACAGGATTATTTTCAAATATCCGATAGTCAAAATCAAAGCCACAAATGGAAAAGCAATTACCGTCCAGAGACTTGTGAGGGGATTAATCGTGTAAAAATGATACAACAAAATCCCGGCTCCACCCAACCAGGCAGCAAGACCTACGGAAAACATTCCCAATAAATAATACGGCGCAGGCGTCGCGATTATCGGGAAGAACAGTTTTGTCTTTGGAATTTTCTTGAACCACAATCGCTCTGTTATTTTTTCATATAGAAAAAAGTGGATGCGGTCTGTAAAAAGTATAATCCCAAGCACCGAAGCGAACGACAATTGCCAGCCGGCCTCGAATAAATTTGTCGGCCTTATGAGTAAAAGAATTATTGCCGCCAATGATAAAGTATTGATGGAATTGGGGCGCCGGCGAAAGAAAAATGATGCGCAGAATACGAAACCTATAATAGCTGCTCTGACTGTCGGTGCCCTCGGCGGAACAATCAGCAGAAAGACGACTATCGAAATAATACAAATCGTTGCTCGTCCACGCTTCATTAATCCTGCTGTCTTGCACAACCACCAGATAATCCCCACAAAAATACCCAGATGCATCCCGGAAAGGCTGATAAAGTGCAGCAGACCCGTTTTGCGAAAGGCCATATAAGTCTCGCTGTCGATATCCCTTCTATAGCCCAACAGTAACGCCTCAAGCAAACCTCGATTTCTGTCTTCCGGCGATATGTCACCCAATAATGCCTGGTTAGCTGTTTCTCTTAATTTTCTTTTTATTTTTGCGAAGCTGCTCTTTACCCTGGTTTCCAGCAATTCAATACCGTCTCGTGACTTAATGGATGCCGCGATAAAGACATTTTTTCGGGACAGGTATTTTGCTATATCGAATTGCCCCGGATTGGTGGCTTCTTTGAATCTGTCCAGCCAGCAATATGCCTGTATGTAATCGTCCGCTTTCAGGTCCAGTACCGGCCCACTAACCTGCACTCGCATAGTCCCGCTCGCCTTTGCCCAGCCGTCAACGGTTTTTATCTCCTCAATCTTCAGATAGAAGCTACTGCTGGGATCTGAGTGTGTAAACTTTGCAAATTTCCATTGCTCGTTTTTCTGGATATACGGCTCGGTGACTATTACGCCGCGAATGGTCGCCAGCTTTCTCTGGTCATCAACAAGTGTGCAAATATCATTAGGTTTCGGCTGATAAAAGTTTATCAGTCGAATCGCGCCAAGACACACAAAACACCCCATCGCTGTATAGGCTAATATGTACGGAAGTTTTCCTTCTTTCCCGACATACGACACTTGTCCTGAGCGCAGTCGAAGGATACGAAATACGACATACAAAGTAATCGTTGCAGCTATGCAAATCCCTATGGATATCAACCAGACCGATATCGCCAAATGAAATGTATTTTGTATAAGAATCCCTGCTATCAGACCCACCACTACAAACAGCAGGGGGGTTGTGCTTATGATTTGCTTATGAATATTTGCGGCGCCCCACGCTAATTGCTTATCAATCAGAGCCAATTTCCGCTGTATATCATCCATGGCAAAACAGACTACAGACTCAGGACGCAAGACTCAAGACCAATTTTAGACACGGATTAACACTGATTGACAGGGTTTTGCGTTAGTCCGTTGCTGTGTCCGATGTGCGGTGTATGGAATTTAATCTTTTAGCTTTTTTCAGACCCCTACCCTTACATCCCCAGTGACGTTGAACACCTGGTATATTAGCTTTTCTCCGCAGGGTATCACGGATTGGCGGTGCCGGGAGTTGGAAGGGCCGCATCCCAGCTCTCGGCCTTGTCCCAACTGGCCGGCTTCGCGGTCGGGTCGAGAATCACTAACGAGTATCCCTGGCCGTCCGTCAGTGGATACCACCTATCGTCGTAGCCAAACCGCAGTATCGCCGCATCCAGCGGCGAAGCCAGCTTCAGAATGATATTTTCGCCGGCGTTGCTCAACTCAAGGGAGTACTCACCCGCGACGTTGAGACCTGTGCCGTAGGCATACTCGAACATGGCGGAATTGCTGTCGACAATAACGTACTGGCCGGGCGCAAGCTGCATCGGCGGGAAAGTAAACTCAACCCCTTCGGTAAAACGCACGCCCGTCAGGTCCAGATTCACATCGCTGACGTTCTGCAGCTCGATGTAATCGTACTCGCTGCTCATGGCGAGTGTGTTGTACATTATCTCGGTGATACGCAGGCCGTCCAGCAGCATCAGAGCGACGGTGTATGGGTCGAGGCTGGGGTTGCTGGAAGCAATCAATTCCGGCAGCATCAGGAAGTAGCCGTCGTCCTTGTCGTCGTTTAGGCCGTGAACAGCCAGTACGTTCGTGCCTGGCTGCAGGTCACTAATGTGGTCAGAGATGTCGAATTCCACAAAGCCTGTGGCGAGTTCATTCGGACGGTTGCTGTCGGCGGTGGAGTTCCAGGCCGGTGTTCCGGTGAAATTGTCTCTTGTTACCTCAACGCCGTTGAGATACGCCACGAAGCCATCCTCGTATTGCATCCGCAGCGTCAGCGTGTCAAAGACACAGGGGTCTGCGACTTCAAACTCGATGCGTGACCACAGCGAGGCGTTGATGCCTAACATATCGCCCTGTACATCGGAGCCGCTGAACCCTCCCTCAAGCTTGAAAACGTCAAAGGAATACGCCTTATAACCTTCGGTGCTATTTGCCTCGGCCCGGACCGTAAAGCTGCCATCGTCTGCTGTAATGGACGTCCAGCGTGCAACATAGCCTTCGTTGTAATTATCACCGGTGTTGAACCTCACCTTGTTTTCGGCGAGGACATCCACGCCGCTGGTGCTGGTGTTTGTGTAGGTGTCGGCGCCGGCAAGAGTGTATATCGTCCACCGGCCGGTGTAACTGCAGCGAGCAGCGGACGTGGCAAAGGTGTACTCCGTGGCCGGGTCCAGACCGGTGAACATCAGGTCTACCCACCAGCCGGCGCTGCCGTAATAAATCACGCCGGTCATATCCGCGATTCCACTAAAGGTGTTGTAGGCATCGGTGCCCACGGCGCAGTCGTGCCCGCCACTACCGGGGCTCGGCTGCCAGGTTACGCCGCCACTCTGTGTCAGCGTTGCCGTAATACCTGTGTCATCGCCTGTGGTCTGGTCCAGCAGCGGTCCGGAAGTGGGGCCGATATATTCATTACCAATGCCATAGGTGGTGACGTTGCTGGCGATGTATGGGTGGCCGATCTCATACACGCAGTCGTTGTAGGCGACCCTCGACGTGCCTCCGAAGCCGAAGCCGAGAGCAGTCGGTGCACTCTTCCATCCTGTCAGGTCATTGAAGCCGGGCTGCATCCAGGTACTTTCCGAAGTTGCGTCGGGGGGCACATAATAGTAAGCGGTTGCGCCCGAGGGCACAAGGGTAATAGTAGTCGGTGGTGTCGTCGCCATCGTGTTGGTCACGCCGGGAGTGGGCAGCTCGAAGAACTCGAAGTTGACTGACCCATCAGGCACACGGCCCTGAGATACATCCGTGGTCTGCGGCGTGTAGAAGACCTGGTCGATCACCTTGAGTTCGGCATCGAACAGTCCGATGTGTTCCTGATTGGCTGAAAGCCTGAAATCCACATGGCCGGAACGATTCTGGTCATCGGCACGGAATACGGCAAAACCGTCTCCAGTAATAAAGCTAAGCGGCGGAATCTCGTGTTTATCTGGCTGTGTTACGGGATTGTCCGTCAGGTACAGGCCGCTCAGGTCCACCGGAAAAGCGTGTGGATTAAACAGCTCAATAAAGTCGTCGGCGAATAATACATCTTCGTTGGCAAGCCACTCGTTGATTTTCAGCGTGGCCGGATCGCCAAGGGATTGGGCGACGTTGGAATATCCAAAAGTCGGCTGATTCAGTTTCCACTGCCGGTCGTAACCAACTCGGCCGATAGAGTAGTTATTTATCTGCATCCCGAACTCAACCGAATCGAGCAACTCGCCGCCGCCGGCCAGACTGTCGTACAGGTAAATACCTTCGCCGTCACCATCCAGATCAAAATGCAGATGGATGCCGGAAGTAGTTGTGTTCGAATCAGCGTAAAGAACAAGATATTCCCTGGGCTCAATAGTGACGCCACCCGGGAAGACATACTTCCTCGGGTCACCCGGTTGGTCGCTGATACTCATATCAGCCAAATCCAGCGAAGCAGGCCCGTCGTAATACAGCTCAATCAGGTCAGGGAACGTACCCTCGTGGTTGACGGCCCAGTCGTTGATTGCCAGCACCTCATTGATGATGAGTTTTGAATGAGAGACATCGATGGTCCAGGTGCGTGAGACGGCGGCATTACCCTGGCTTTGCCAGACACCGGCGGAGTTCTTACCGATGGCGTAAACAGTATAAGAACTTCCATCAACCAGGCCGGTCAACGCGATTATATCATTGCCATAATAGGGATCGCAGGGATCATAGGGGTTGACAGGTAGCTGAATCTCCGTACTCCAGGGTCCATTCGGGTCGTTGATGCAGTACTTGTAATGCGTGATACCCGGCCCGTCGACGGTAAGTGTGGCGTTGGTGTGGTGGGTTATCTGGTCAGGTTCGCCACAAATGGCGGCCCCGGCCGGGACGTATGCGCCCAAATCGAGCCCATAGGATCCTGTGCCGATCGCCGGCGACATCGACTTGAGATGGAAGTCATCGTTCGGGTCAACGAAGATAGGGTCAGCATCAATGTTGTCCAGACCAAGGTAGTGCCACTCGGCAGGGAGTATTGAGTCGTAGATATTAACATCACCAGTCGGGCCGTAATTCGGAAGAGGTTCCTGGAAGAAATGCTCAAATATATCGGCATTGTTCCAGAAGATGCTGCCTTCCATATATGCGCCTTTGCCGGGCGCCCTGGGTGGATTTCTGTACGGCTCACCGAAGATGACTACGGCAATATCGCTGTTGATAAAGGTGTTGTTCTCTGCCTGTAGGAAGCAGTCTTCCTTGAGCAGGACCGCGTGGTCGTTGTTAATGAAGATATTTCGGACGACGCAGACCTCTGTCGGGTCGCCGCTCTCAACACCGGTGGAAACGGCATTAGAAGTACCATCGCCGCCGCCTCCGTGAAAATTCATAAAGATATTGCCCTCGACGTGTGCGTCGGAACTATCTAAGTCTGCTCCGTCATCACCACCACCCAGGAAGATACTGTTGTACAACTGGAAGACGGGCCCGGGACGCTGTGCACCCCTAAAGTCGATTATGTCGTTATAACCGCTTGCCGTTCCAAAAACGCAGCCATCGAAAATTATATACTCGTTGCCCGTAAGGCCAATACCGTGAAGAGGCTCGGTAGTGGTGATAGACGGAAAAACAGAATTACGGCAAATGACCGATGGATGGTCAATTCTAAGTACCATGGTATTTGTTCCGGCCCAGGTCATATTATCGATCAGAACCCGCGAGTGCTGAACGTCGGTTGACATGCCCTGAACATCACCGAATTCGTGGTCAACGAAACAGAGCCGATTGTCCTCAAGCGTGTAGTCGAACTTGACACCATCCCAATTCGAACCGCCCGGCATGTGTGTCATTCTGATACGCTGGTACTGGGTCCCCTCGGCCACAAGCCGGCCACCCTGTTGTATCGTTATACCGGTGTTGGCCTCGAAGAACAACGTCGTACCAGGCAGGATTGTGAGCGTAATACCGTTGGGCACAACTATGTCGCCCGTCACGTGCCACGGGCCGGAT
>DATLBB010000181.1:0-9731 GCA_035527155.1 Sedimentisphaerales bacterium | reverse complement strand
GGTTATTACGGCAAAGCCGGGCCACATATTAAGGCGTATCTAAATGTAACGCATAATGCGGTCGAAGCGAGCGAGGAATGGCTTGGCTGCTTCTCGCAGCATACGGCGAAATTCCTTTCGCTTGAAACACTCAGTAAGGGGTGGGGACATCTTAAGGCCGCCGAAGAAGCTGTAAAGGACAATCCGGCGCTTCATTTTCGCGTTCAGGTTGCTCAGCTTCCGGTGATGTACGTATTTATGATGCGGTGGGACGAGCTTCGTGATAAGGCGAGGGCGGCCGGTGCTGATTGGCCGATGCCCGAATCAATCAAAACAACTTACGAGCAGTTTTTGGAAGTCGCCAAGCAAAAGAACATTACGCGGCTTAATGAATGGAGTCAAGGCTTCGGTGTTTTGGAAAAGGCGCTGGAACGGACCAAGAAATAGGCAGAGAATATCGAATATTGAACAAGGAATGTCGAATAACGAATTTGAGATTGCCACGGCCTTTTCAGGCCTCGCAATGACGGCGCTAAGGCCAGATGCTTCACTCCTTCGACTTAGCTCAGGACAAGTTCGCTCAGCATGACAGAAGTCATTTAACAAATCCCTGGGCTCCGCTGCGCTTCGGTCGGGATGAGCCAGCACCCAAAAATTTTGAATACAGAGTCATTTTTTGCGCACATTTTGAGGGCGAGATTACACTATATATATAGAAGCTGATATCAGTTAATCGTTCGATTTAGCAGGCATAAGATGACATTAAAATCGGAAGAATGCTGCGATGAACTTTTGGTTGAAGCAGCCCAAAACGGCCGTTTAGAAAGCTTCGGCGCCCTGTATGAGCGGTATCACAGCCCTATGGTGGCATTGGCTTACTCGGTGCTTGGTGACAGAGATCTCGCTGAAGATGCCGCACAGGAGACATTTGCGATAGCCTGCCAAAAGCTGGGTACTCTGAGGCACAGTGATAAATTTGCCGCCTGGCTGGCCAGTATTTGTAGAAATGTTGCCCGGAGCATTCTTCGGTCGAAAGGTCAATCTGCGGCTGTGGATTTTCAGGAATGCGTTGAAAATCAAAATGATGAAGAGAATCGCCGGGATGCGATTCGGGAAGCTGTCTGGAAACTGAGACCTGCCGATAGAGAACTGATAGTTATGCGTTACTACGATGGATTTTCCCAGGCACAAATCTCCAGCGTTCTTGATATTTCACCGCAGGCAGTCAACGGGCGGCTTTTCAGAGCAAAGCGAAAGATTGCAAAGTACTTAAGGCGCAGCGGTTTCACAGGAGAAGATTATGGAACGGTTTGAAGATCAAAACTGGCTTGATGAAGCACTTACCGAAGCGATTGGTTCGGAAGGTAAGAAGCCTGACTTCGAAAAGTGGAAAGCGGAACATCCTGAAGCCGTTGAAATGTTGACCTCGCGGGCGGATGGGAGACCATCAGCACCCACACGCCCGCTCAATATAGGGAGAATAATTATGAAGAGTCCAATCACAAAATTAGCCGCTGCGGCGGTGATAATTATAGGTGCGTTGGTTTCAATAAATCTTTTGGACAAGTCAATACCGAAAGCCTACGCTCTTGTGCACACTATCGAGGCCAACCACACCGTACGTTACCTTCACATCAAAGATTTTTCCTCAGAGCACAAAGATGAGCCAAAGGAAATTTGGGTCGAGTGTGGCGAACTTGGACAGATTGAGAATGCACGTATGCATATGCCGGAATGGGACTCACCTGACGATGGCGCTAAAGCGATTGTATGGAACCAAAATAAGGTGCAAGTATACTTTAAGAAGAAAAACCTCTTGTTCATAGCCGCGGACAAAACTGTCGCTGACCGGATGCTCATGTTAGTGCAGGAATGTGACCCAAGACTGGCTGTTAAACGTCTATATGAGCAAAAAACAGCGGGCAAAGTAAAGATAGAGATTGATGAACCTTCTGATAAGACCAAGCCGATTGTCGTAACAGCAACGTATCTACCTGAAAGTTCATCGCCTCACAGACGCGTAGTTTTGTTCGTCGATCAGGCCACCAAATTAGTGACAGCCACAGAGTTTTACCAGCTAAAAGACGATGAGTATCAATACACCGGTGTGCAGGAATATTATGATTACAATCAGACAATCGATGCCAAAATGTTTACACTCGATGCTGAAGTTCCTGCTGATGTGATGCGGATTGACCAGACGATTCAGGATGTCGGCCTGGCCCAGGGCAACCTTAGCGATGAGGAAGTTGCTGTTGAAGTGGCAAGACAGTTCTTTGAAGCTCTAATTGCCGCCGATTATGCCAAGGCAGGTAAATTGTTGGAAGGAATACCGGCTGATAGAATGCAGCAGGAGTTAGGCCATATAAAGTACCTCCGCATCATTTCAATCGGCCCAGCCGGTCCACATCCCAATCCCAAGACCGGTGGCCTGGTTGTGCCCTGCACGGTTGAGATCGAAAAAGACGGACAAATAAGCGAGTGGAAGCTGAATCGCCTCGGTGTTCGGCAAGTTTTTAATCAGCCCGGGCGCTGGACGATTTTCGGTGGAATTTAACAAAGAGGAGGAGTAATCTTTATTACATAAAAGCGTATCATTAGTCCATAATGATACCTTTTCCTGTTAGGCCGGGCTTTTTTGCTCGGCCTTTTTTATGCGCTTTTAAGGGCAAAATCGTTATAGTGGCCCGCACAGCTAAGTCTGACAAAAAAAATATATTTTGTTTAGACTAAAATCACAGGATTAGACGTTTCAAGATGTGACAATCGATTGTTGTAAGATTTGGCGAGCAACGTTTTGATGTTAGAAGATAAGCTGCTTATACACAAATTCAATCGTGGTGACAGTGATGCTCTTCGGCGCATCTATGAAAAGTATAGAAATGATTTGCTCAAGGTAGCTGCCGCCCTCTTGAATGACAGAAATGGTGTTGAAGATGTCCTGCATGACGTTTTCGTATCTTTTGCACAAGGTGTGGGAGATTTTCAGTTGAGAGGGAACCTGAAAGGTTATTTGTCAATCTGTATTGCAAACCGTGCGCGTGACAAGAACCGGGCAATGCAGCGACAACGCACTGTTGGCCTGGATAACGCAGGGCCGATTCGTTCAGATATAAGTGGGCCGTCTCATTTGGCTGTTCACAGTGAATTGTCAGAGCAATTGGGCGATGCGATGGCTCAGCTTCCCTGCGAGCAGCGGGAGATAATAATTCTTCATCTGCAAAGCAAGGTGAGATTCAGGCAAATCGCCAAATCGAAAGGCGTTTCGGCCAATACGATTCGAAGCCGATATCGGTATGGATTGAATAAGCTGCGTTCAATTTTAAATGGTGAGTTAGGAAGATGAGATATCCAAGAAATATAGAGCGTTCAATTAAGAAGTCCTATCTCGAAAATATTGAGATGTCGGCCGACGCTGAGATGGACGGAAGAATCCTCGATGATGCTTTGGCCGCGATGGAAGAATCAAAAAAGGTGAGCCCGGCTTTAGCTGGGCCGAATATACGGAGAATAATTATGAAAAGTCCAATTACAAGAATTGCCGCTGCGGCAATGATCATTATTGGCTTAGGCATGGCGGTATATCTAATTGATAAGGCAACAACTCCTGCATGGGCAATTGATCAATCGATTGAAGCAATGAAGAATTATCGTGGCATACATTTCTCGGGCATAATTTCCATGTCGTGGGAAGATTTTTTCAACGATCTGGGAGTTCAGGATTTGCCGGAGCTTCCAGAGTCTCAGGGAAAGTTTGAGATGTGGGCCCAGGCCGATGATAAGCTTTCAAGGTCTTCCAAGGTAAAAATGGTTCTTCCGGATAACATTATAATTTCAGGAAGAAAGTTGCAGTCTTATATGCAGTTGGCCAACGGAACAACTTATGACATCCAGGGGGATCATATGAAAATCCAACCATGGCCGACTTCTAAGTTGTTAGAAATCATGAAAAACGTCAAAGATACATGGACCGAACTTTACGGTATGGATGCCGATACAGGCAAAGAACGCATTTTTATAAAGTGCAGCTCAGCGGACATGAATAAATCCTGGGAGTTTGAATTTGATTTCGAAAGTAAGCTTCTGGTCAGACTTAGACAATGGAATAATAATAACAACCATGAAGGGCTGCCAACTTTTGATATGTACAAGATCGTCTATTATGAACAACTCCCGGATGAAATATTTGAAATTGACTTGCCGGATTCAAGCAAGATCATTGCAGTTAATACGCCGCTTTATGACCCAAACTATGGCATGAGTGCCGAAGGGCTCACCCAGGAGGAGGCTTGTCACATAATACTGACAGAGTTTTGGCAGGCAGTAAGCGAACAAGACTTAGATAAAATTCGCAAACTATTTCCTTATTCAGCCAACTGGAGTGATGAAGTCCTCAGAAGCAATCTTGGATGTGACCAGGGGCTGGCAAAACTCCTTGAGTTGGGTCAAATTTACGAAAGCAAGATTGGCCCCGTAGCGCCTTGTACCGTACAGTTCAAAAATGAAAAAATAGTTATCGATATGATTGTGATGTTTCGCGAAATCGACGGCAAATCCTCCTGCATCGTCCACAGCAACAAAGGTAAACCCCGGCCTGTAGAATAATTATCTGTTTTAAGAGCAAATACTAGGCCGGGCTTTTTTGCTCGGCCTTTTTTTTGCGCTTCCGGGGAGGAAAATATAGATTTCCGGGACCCTGGACGGCACCGTAAGAAGTCGGAGTGAAAATTGAGGTGGAAAAGATAAATTTTATTTATATAAAAATCAACGGTTTATCCGTTATATATATAGACGATCGTCGGTTTGACAGCAATTAGGCGGGCCTTAAATGCTCGAAGACAAGCTGCTTGTTTTGAAATGTAAGCGCGGCAGCAAGGATGGAATGCGCCGCATCTACGAGAAGTACAAAGATTATCTGCTGACGCTGGCAAGAGCCCTATTGGGTGAGAAAGCAGCGGCCGAGGATGTTGTACACGATGTTTTTGTTTCTTTTGCACGTTCGGTAGAAAAGTTCCAACTCACAGGAAGCCTCAGAGGCTATCTGGCAACCTGTGTGCGTAATCTTGCACGCGACACAATACGGTTAAGGAAACAACAAAACAAATTTCTGAACTCGGCGCACGCAGCGGGGTCAGGTTTAGATGATCCAGACCAAAACGTAATAGAAAAAGAGGAATTGACGCATTTGAGACAGGCCATAAGCCAGCTACCGTATGAGCAGCGGGAAGTAGTTGTGCTGCATCTTAAAGGCGGGATGAAATTCAGAGAACTGGCCAAGTTACAGGGCGTCTCAATCAGCACTATTCACGGCCGGTACCGTTATGGATTGAATAAACTGCGGTCACTATTAAAGTGAGGTGATAAAATGAGAGCGGAAAAAAATGTAGAGAAACTGATTGGCGATTTAGCAGATAGAACCAGTGCCAATATGGATAAGAGAGTGCTTGGGGATGCTTTGAGAGCACTGGAGAAATCACAAAAAACACCGGCTGCTTCACAAGCTAACATATGGAAAAAAACTACCAAAACCCAAATATGTGCATTAGCGGCCGCAGCAATAGTAATTATTGGGCTCTTGATTGGGATTAATATTTTTTCCGGTTCAGACCGGCAGGGCAGCAACGAAATCACCAAGGAATACGACAGAGGCCTTGATAAAGCTTTCGTTGAAAGGGAAGCTAAAAAAAAGATAGATACGCACTTAAGAACCGAGGTTAAAGGGACAGAGAGAAAGCTTGAAGTGGAGTTAGCAAATGTTGAGCAGATGTTCAAGGCCGGTAATGTTGACGGCTTAGTAGCAATGCTGTCGGAAGGTGAATTCGAAAGCAAGGTGGCATCTGCAAATTATCTGGCACAAATGGGAGCAGTAGAAGCAATTGAGCCGTTAGAGAATTTAAGGAATAAATACGACAGGCATGATACGGACAATGTATTTGCGCGGGCGGTTGAGACAATTAAAAATCGTACTGCTGTCGATGTAGACAAAAGCAGTACAGCGGCTGAAATGCTAAAAGGAGATACCACAGTCGCGGCTGAAGAAGTTTCAGGTCTTCTGGCGACTCAAACAAAAACAAAAGCAGAGGATGTTGACCGCAGCAGACGGGAGTTGGGCGAAAAAACGGCAGGGCTGGTAATGTCATTCCAAGCTGAAGCCAAAGAGATGGCTGACGGTTATCCAATAAAAGGAGGCGGCAATTCAATAGCGGAAGTTGTGCCGACAAGCACGCATCAAAGTCTGGTTTTCTACTATTCATTTTACGCTGATGAGGACCCAAATACTGCTGTAGACGTTTCAGGAAACAATTTTAACGGGCAGGTGCACGGGGCCAAGTATGCAAAGGACAAGATACTCGGCGGTGCGATGTCCTTCGACGGCGATGATGATTACATAAGTATACCGGACATTTACCTTGATGGGTTTACTATAGCAGCGTGGGTAAAAACGCCAGATCCAGGTTCGATGAATAACCGGCGAATATTTATGCTGTACGACGAAGGACACTGCTACGCCGTTGAGGGGAACACGAGAGGTGGAATATCCGTTGGTGTTGAAAAAATGGAGACGGACGAGACAACAGCGACGCCTTCGGAAGAAGAGACCAGCACGGGAGAGGTTCGGGAGACAGCGGTTAGTGGTGCGGAAAACAGAGTGGAGCTGTTATCAAAACAGCTTTTGGCGCGATCGAACTGGGCCGAGGATGCCCAGTTCAGTGACTACGACTGGCGGCTTAAACCTGAGACGTGGACACACATAACCGTTACTTACGACGGAACAACCGGCAGGATTTATCGGAACGGCAAACTGAGAGAGGAAGCTAATATAACCACAGAGGGCTTTACGGGAACGGCTTATATCGGCGGTATTGAGAAGCATAACGGCGGTTTCTGGCGAGGTATGCTCGATGAGGTGGCTCTTTTTAACCAAGCATTGAGCGAAGAAGAGGTTGGGCAGCTTTATCTTATGACCGGTGAAATGGTCGCAACCGGTCCGACCTTGACCGAAGGCGCATCAGGCAACGGATATTATTTCGATGGAGACGGAGATTATATTGATGTTGGTACTGTTTCCGGCCTTGGCGTGGAACAAACAAAGATGTTATGGATATATATGGATGCTTTTCCGCTGCCACACGATGTTTACCTGATTGATGAAGGTGGTAACAATAACTGGATTGAATTATCTGATTCAGATGGGAATGGAGTCCCGAAGGTCAGGGCAGGTTTTGACGGAGAGAATTACTTCGACAGCGATGGTGAGATACAGCAAGGGAATTGGTATCATATTGCGGTTGTCAGCAGAATCTCCGGAGATGTAGATATTTACATTAATGGTGTTTTGGATAGCTCAAGGTCCGGTTTTTCCGCTACTAACGAACCTGAGGCGATAATGATTGGAGCGAATTCAGGTCCACAGATGGTATGTTTCAATGGCATAATCGACGAAGTTGCAATTTTCAACAGAGCTTTAGCCGATTACGAAATTCATCAAATTTATCAAAATGTTGGGAGATTGAGCGGCAATGAGCCGGGACTGGTTGGATACTGGAACTTTGATGCCGATGAAGGAGACATCGTAAAGGACAGCAGTCCATATCATAATGACGGCAAGCTGGGTGACATGTGATAGTCCTGCTATTGCGGTTTTTGGATTATTTGGTTATTTCGAGGCCGGGTTTGTTTGGCTCGGCCTTTTTTACGCGCTTTTGTGGGCAGGTCCATATTTTGGAGCATATAATTTCAAAAAGTATAAGGAAGACCGGTTTTTTTTATACTAAAATGAGCACTACAATCGTGATATTAATGACGAACGATCGTTCTTTAGATTAAGCCGGCCGGTCAAAGATGATAGAAGACGAACTGCTTAAATTGAGATTTAAGTGCGGCAGCAGTGAAGCATTGCGGCGCATCTATGAAAAGTACTTAAACAGTTTGCTAACGTTAGCGATGGCTCTTTTAAATGATGTGAATGCGGCCGAAGACGTTGTGCACGATGTTTTTGTCTCTTTTGCGAAATCTACAGGGGACTTCAAGCTGCGTGGAAGCCTTAAAAGCTATCTTGCAACCTGCGTTATTAATCGTGCACGTGACCGAATCCGAACAAATAAGCGACAGCCTGTCAGATTAGCTGAATCAGATTTGATGATGTCAGAGTCAAATGGGCCGGAAGAATCGGTTATATTCAACGAAGAAACACGCCGATTGAACCAGGCGATAACCAAGCTTCCAGATGAGCAGAGAGAAGTAATCATCCTGCGTCTGAATGGCCAAATGAAATTCAAAGAAATAGCCAGGCTGCAAGGCGTCTCAACCAATACGATTCAGGGCCGGTATCGGTACGGTTTGAATAAATTGCGGTCAATCTTAAATGGTAAGGTGGAAGAATGAGACCTACAGATAATATTGAAAAAGCAGTCAAAAAGTTAAATTTCACTGCCAGCGCAAAATTGCATGACCGAATTTGGTGTGATGTTCGGGACGCACAAAAAGAACAGGAAAAAAGCAAATCGGCTTTATCTGAGCCGAATATACGGAGAATAATTATGAAAAGTCCAATCACAAAATTAGCCGCTGCGGCGGTAATAATAGTAGCGGTGCTCGCAGGCATACATAAGTTCGGCGGCTCAATTGACCCGGCAAGTGTTGCCTGGGGTAATGTCATCAGCCGCGTTGCAAAGGTTGATTACGTGCATTTCTTATTTGTAGCAGACCCTCAACACCATCGTTCGGTACATCCTTATGAAGGTTGGTATTCTCACGGGAAAATGGTGATGAAATTGGGCTGGTATGAAGAAATGAGTTATGATGATGGCCAGATAGATCAAAGCTTTGATAGAAACAATACACGAACTCATAAAGGCCTATCAGAAATGAAAGGCCGGTTTTTTAGCTGGATAAGTAAAGGCTTATTGGCAGGAGACAATGAGCAGTTCACTCAACAGATGCCCGCGAGCGTCGGTGATGACTTTCTCATATACAGATTCGACCCACCTGAAAAAGATCGCAAATGGATAGATAGTATATCCATAACAGTAGGTAGGAATTCTCTCTTGCCTATTCAACTCAAAACTTACCATAAATACGATTACGAGACTGGTGAAGGTATTGACGATATCGAAGATGGCTATACATTGCTTGTTTTTGATTATGAGGCCCCTGAAAAGCCGCCGGAATTCTTTGAGCCGCCAACCATTAGCGAACCGCCCCATGGCACAGGTGAAATTGTACTTAATGGCGAGGAAGTAATGATCGACGTTTCAAGTTCTCGTGATATCAAGACTATGGTTATGCGTTTATATAGCGAAGATTTTCTAAAGAAGCCGCCAGTAAAATACAAACTGCAACCAAAACACTTCGCAGAGATATCATTTATTCTCAAAGACGGTGTTAGAAGTATAACAGCTACAGATGTAGCACTGTGTGTAAATCATGCAGGAAAAATCGGTATGGGCGACGTTAATAATTGGCCGGATAAAAAATATCGAAATATTTCTGCTACTCTCTTTATAAGACCCACTGAAAAGGAGAACATATATCTTGTCGAAGTAAGCTGCTGGCTCGATACTATAAGAGGAAACGATTAGTAGTCAATATCTGAGTTACAAAATTTAAGGCCGGGCTTATTTGGCTCGGCCTGTTTTATGCGCCTGAAGCTCCACCAAGAAATGTATTGCAAACACTCATATTTCCTATAATATATATTTGTATTTAGCTTTATATCTTTAAGGAGCAGGAAATGAACCATCATAAATTAG
>DATLBB010000180.1:0-3875 GCA_035527155.1 Sedimentisphaerales bacterium | reverse complement strand
CTCCAAGGTCACTTTGTGCCTTTTCTGCTATTGTACTCTGGTCTTCGAATTTGACGTAGTAGATTACTGCAATGGTAGTTGCAGCAATGAAGAGGAAAACAAAGAGTATCAGGGTATACAGCATAGCATCACTTTGCTGTCTTTTTCCTGGTGGCATAATAAACCTCCTTAGAAATAGTGGAAAATCAAATATTAAGGTCGTTTAAATGATATATTATCGCCCAAAAACGCTTTGAAGTCAACAAAAAAACCGATATCAGCCGGTTTTAAGCAGCAGGCGGGTTTCTGGACTGTTATTGGCTTGGTTCAGGCCTCAAAACCTTGACGGAAACTAACCCTGGAGTTTAATTAACTTCTGGTTTGAGGATTATATTAGATAATTTCATTAAAATACGACCTTAGTCCAAAAAAATCAAAATAATCCACAAAAACACCCAAAAGCGGTAACTTCTCGGCAAAAAATTTTTGTTTTTCCCATTTTTTTGCTGACGGGATGCCAAAACATGTGTAGTTTCTGAAAATAATAGGTTTTACGGGAGAGCCGCTTATGGGGCTATAAACGCAACCTAAAACAAGTTTCGCACGCATCGAAGTTCGCAACTAAAGAAGACAGGAAAAACCTAAACCTGAGCGCTTAACTATGCGCTGATTAGGAGGTTAAAGCAATGAGTACGAAAACACTTCTCATATCATCCGTTCTGTCTGGATTTTTGTTGTTTTTGGCCGTAGGAGTATTTTTCGCAGGCACATCAGAGCTTCTTGAACAGGCAGGGTCTTATCAAGAAAAAGGACAATACGAACAGGCCGAGGCTATTTATCTGCAAATCATATCAAACTACCCGGGCACCGACTATGCCTTCCAGGCGCAAAAGAATCTGGCAATACTTTATGTTCTCTGGGACAAGCAGCCCGAGGCGGATGCAACTTTAGGGCAATTAGTTACCGACTTTTGCAAACATCCCGGCATAACACAAGCGGTCTGGCAGATAGCTAAGGAGTATCAGCAGACAAAGAAATACGACAAGGCCCTCGAGCTTCATCAATACAATGTCCAACAATTCTCGCCTGACAAACACGCGATGTGGTCGCAGGTGGAGATTGTCTATTCCCTGATTGACAGCGGTGACGCCGCCGCGGACGCGGCTTATGATAAGCTCATTACAGTGTTTTCCGAACAAGAGACACTACCGAAAGAGATTCACCAGGTAGCGATGAAGTACAGCGGTTCAGGACAAAGCGAAAAGGCCTACGCACTCCATCAATACAATGTCGAGCATTTCCCCGGCTATAAAGGTCTCGACGTGATATGGTCGCAGTCTGAGCTGATACGTCTGGATCTCCAGGCCGGATTCTACGAATCAGCCTGTGCCGGTGCCGAGGCGCTGCTGGGTTGGCCGCCCGATCAAAATGACTTGCCGAGAGAGATTCACGTAACAGCCAAGCGTTTTGCCGAGGCCGAAAAACACGACAAAGCCTATGAGCTCTATCGGTACAATATCGAGCACTTCCCAAAGGACATGTATGCGATGTGGTCGCAGGCCGAGATTGTTTATTCTTACATTCGCGACGCTAACGATACCGCCGCTGCCGATGCAGCCGTTGATAAGCTGCTTACAGTATTTTCTAAGCAGCCGACTTTGCCAAAGGAGGTCTACCAGATAGCGGATGTGTACAGCAAGGCAGGAAGATACGATAAGGCCATTCAACTACACAATTACAATGTTGATAATTTCCCGGCTAATCAGTATGCGATGCTGTCGCAGGTTGACATCGTCTATTCCTACATTCGCGTCGCTGAAGACGTCAACGATACTGCTGTGGATGCGGCCGTTGATAAACTTCTTACCATATTTTCCGGCCAGCCAACGCTTCCGGAGAGGATTTGCGAGGTGGCAAAGAAGCTTGACGGAGCGAAGAAAACTGAAAAGGCCCTCCAGCTTCATCGGTACAATGTTGACCATTTCCCCACCGACAAATATGCAATGTGGTCACAGGTCGAGATTGTTGAGTCTTACATTCGCGATGCTAATGATACCGGCGCCGATGAGGCCTGCGATAAGCTGCTGAGCCTCTTTTCCGACCAGGAGAGCCTGCCGAAAGAAGTCTATCAGGTGGCAGAGGTGTACAACAAGGCAAACAGGAGCGATAAGGCCGTTGAGTTGTGTCGATACATAGTCGAGAGATGGCCGAGCAGCGACCACGCATTGTTGGCGCAGAGAGACCTGACCATTCGGAGCATCGACGCCGACGATGAGTTCGCGGCGCAGGCTGATGTTGACAAGCTCCTTTCCGATTTCTGCGAACATCAGAGTATAAGTCAGGTCATACACGCCGTCGCGCAGCATTACGAAAGGGCCAAAGGCAATCTGGAAAAGGCGCTCGAACTTCACCGCTACAACGTTGAACACTTCTCTTCTGACATGTACGCAATGTGGTCACAAGTGGAGATCGTTAAATCTCACATTCGCGACGGCAATGACGCCGGTGCCGATGAGGCCTTTAATAAACTTCTTACTGAGTTTGGCGAACAGCCGACCTTGCCAAAGGAAATCTATCAGGTGGGCGACGAGTACGCCAAAGCACTGAACTACGACAAGGCCGGGGCATTGTATCAGTACGTTATCACCAACTGGCCGGACACCGAATATGAAATGTGGGCAAAATCAGGCATGGTAAAGTTAGATATCTACTGTGGAAATGATGCAAACGTACAACCTGCTTTGGATCAACTTATCGCCGATTTCAATGACCACCCCGGTTTGCCTGAAGCAGTATTTGTGATTGGTGAACAATATTATTATAAGGCTTTTGACGACCCTAAAAAGTGTATAAAGGTCAAATCTGAAGAGTCTCTCTACAAGGCAAAAGATATCTGGGAAAGGATTGTAGCACAATGGCCGGAGTCGAAATCCATCGGACTCAAGCATGCTCAATATTTCTCGGCTGTTTGCTATCGTCGTTTTGGTGAATACGAAAAGGCCCTTTCGCACTATCAAAAGGTAGTTGATAATTGGCCTGATTATCAATACGCCTGGAGCGCCCAATACTTAATAGGCATTTGTTATGAGAAATTGAAAAACTTTGGCAGTTTGCCGGAGTCAGAAGCGAGCCTAAAGATGGAGCAAGCTTATAAGGCTGTTGTCGAACAATATCCGGATTGTGCAATGGTTCCAACTGCATCTCTAAAATTGGGCCATCTGAATATGAAAAGAAGTCAGAAGATTGAGGCTGTTCAATACTTCGTACTATTCTTAGCGACAGCTCGCCCGAATGACCCTCGTATAACAAGTGTAGAGAGCCACCTTGAGAAATTGAAAGGAGAGGAAAAATGAGGATAAAATCAATACTGCTTTTACTGGTTTGTTTCTTATTATCCGGCCTCACCATGCAGGTGATAGCGTGCCCCAATCCCGACTGCGGCAGTTGTTGTCATTGGGTTTCTACCGGCCCAGGCCCCTCGGACGGTTATTGCGAACTAAACACAGGCGCAGAATGTGGGGACTGCCAAGGAGGCTGTTATAATCCATGCAACAATTGTGTAAGTTGCTCCTGTGAATGGGATTGTAGCCCTGGCCAGTCCTGTTGTAATGACACCTGTTGCGATAGTGGCAACTGTTGTAACAGCACAACATGTTGCAGCAATTCAGACGATGTGTGTTGTACAGATGCAGCTAATGATTATTGCTGCCCCTCAGACTACACTTGTTGTCAAGGGAGCTGTTGCGACCCAATAGGCAAGTGCGAAATATGCCTGGGTGGCGTCCAATGCGTGAATGGGTGTATATTTTATTATAATTGTTTAAAATGTGATGGAGAGGGCCAGTGCGTGACGAAATGTGATAATACTCAGTGTTGTCATCAAGACACATGCATAG
>DATLBB010000179.1:0-3816 GCA_035527155.1 Sedimentisphaerales bacterium | reverse complement strand
CCCGCCGATACTCAGCGGTATCTCGTTGTTAATTATGGCCTGATGGTACGGCAGCTTCAGTAAATCAAGCTGGCCGGATAGCTCCAATTGCACCTTCAGCGTCTCTGCGGTGACGCGAATACCCATAGAAGTCAATTCGTGGCGTCGCTTTGTTACCGGGTTCCAGACAAGGATATCGCCGTTAAGCCCGTGCATTTCTCTGCCGTCCTCGGAGGTCGTCTCAGTTACCCAGTCATCGTAGTCGGCGGCCCGCATTTCGTGCGGGTAGCCATCCTTTAGCACCCAGCCGATGCCATAGATGAACGTCGCGCCGAGTTCCTTCGCAATTTTCGTCTCGCGCTGCTTGCGCGGCAGGTCGGGGTATTTAGCTAAGATATCTTCGGCGTGAATGAAAGTCAGCTCCTCGGGCAGGTCGGGGTACTTATCGGTTTTCAACTGGGGAAACAGCTCCTGGACGTGTGCCTCGGCGCCTTTGAGGACCTTCCAGAGTTTCTGTACGACTTCTTTAAGGAACTTAAGGTTTCGCTGCTCTGTAGTGATTGCCAGCTCCCAGTCCCACTGGTCCACGTAGGCGCTGTGGTCGTGGTCGAGCCAGTAGTCCTTGCGTATGGCCCGCATATCCGTAAGCAGACCTTCGCCGACCTCCATTCCGAACTGCTTCAGTGCCATCCGTTTCCACTTCGTCGCGGCCTGCACGACCTGCGCGTCGATGGGGTTCTTGTCGCGGTCGTTTGAGATGTGGAACTGGATAGGCGTCCTTGAGCCGTCGCGGTCGAGCATATCGTTGACCCCGCTCTCAACATCCACGATGAGAGGAACGGTAACGCGAATCAGGTTCAACTCTTTGCACATGTTTTCTTCGATGTAGTCTTTGGCGGCGTAGGTTGCGAGCTGTGTTTCCTTTGGCGATAGCAGCGAAGTGTAATCCTGCGGCAGGGTTTTCTCTAACTCCGCATAATCACCAATACCCGGCCCGGCCAGGTCTGCTTTCTTGTCTGCCATATCTGTTTTCTCCTAAGTCTTTTGTAGACAGTATGTTAGAAACACAATAGCTGATATATAATTCGGTAGACGATGAATGATAGCCGAAAACGTCTGTCTTTTTCAAGATTATTTTTAGATTATGCCAAAAGACGGGAATCCAGATTGCAGCCCGGATTATATTCACTGTCACTTCCGGAATGGATTAAAGCCCGGAAGTTCGACACGCTCGCCAACGGCAGGGGGGATGAAAGGTACAAAGCTGCCGTCTTTATACTGCAGCCAGTGCAAAGAAGGGTCTTCAAGGCCGACTGAGAAAGTAAATGCCGCCTCG
Organism: Sedimentisphaerales bacterium; assembly: GCA_035527155.1. Lineage (GTDB taxonomy): Bacteria > Planctomycetota > Phycisphaerae > Sedimentisphaerales > Anaerobacaceae > CS2-K091. The sequence continues at coordinate 2,501 of DATLBB010000179.1, read as the reverse complement.
GCAGGCCGGCCGTTACTTCTCAATTCCATAACCTCAACAGTCATGCCCGTCAGCTTAATCCGGTCTCCAACGGAAAATGTATGCTGATCAGCACGAAACAGCCTGTCGAACACAGTGACAAGATAGCCGCCTCGCGGACGAACCGTGACTGTCTTGTCATCGATACGCTTTACTTCCACGGGACCAAATTGGCTCGACGCCAGTATTCTCAGATGACGGGGAAGCGGCTGGCCCTCGGATGCCCACGCCGGAAGACACGTAAAAGCAACGAAGGCCGATGGCGGATTGACAACCACGAGGTCTTGCTTCTCGATTGACCGGTCAAAAGACGTAAGATTCTGAAGACTGTCAATAAAGTCTTTGGGCCCCATAGGAAAAGCTGCTTTGAAGGGCAGGACCAGTGGTGCGATGACAAGATGAATTAATATAAATAAGACGGCAAGCAACATAGCTGGAACCCGCCATAAAAGTAGTTTCGGTCGCCCTTGAATTTTTGTGAAAACAAATGCAACGAATTCGGCGATAAGTCCCATTGCCCCGATGCCCACAAATAACAAAAGACGGTCGGTAGGAAATGTCGCACAGATTGGCAGCACTGATAACAGCATTCCCACCGCCCAAAACCGGGCAGTCCGGTTTCGCTTCAGTAAAGGAAAAAACAACAAGGCTGTTAACACAAGAAAAACACAAACGCCGCGCCACACCACTCTCCACATTTCCGAAGAGAGCACAAGGCATACATCCGCCGGCGGCACCGCCAGCGAACCCTGCAGCAGAAATGGCCCGTGGTCTATAACCATAGATATATAACGCAAAGGCTCACCAAGCGGGTCGACATAACACCCAATGTTTGCAAAACCATAGCCGAGGTATGTCCAGAGACAGCGCCAGATAAACACGACGGCAACATACGGAATCAAAGCTGTAAATCGCCGAACAAATCGGTCTCTATCCATAAATAGAGCATAAGCCGCCAGATACGCGCACGTGGCAATCCCGGCTTCCGCTGATAATAAACTCGCAGCAAGAAGCAGGGGTCCAAGAGCTATTCCTAAGCGCCAGCCGTTCCGCCGCCATCGGTCGTGAACCATAAGTACGAGAACGCCAAATAGTGCGGCCAAAACAGCATTTCGATTCGCCAGCCACCCAACAGTTGTACCGTGAGCGTCGTCGATGGCATATAGAATTGCAGCCAATCCTGCTGCCCAACCGATAGTAGCGAACCGTCGGTAAAGAAAAGCACAAACCATCACAAGAATGCCATACGAAACAACGCTGTGAGCGTGCATCAGTGCAGGATTGTCAGGCCAGAGGATGTAGTCGAGCCAGTGGGTGAGGGAGGCCAAAGGTCTCCAGAATGCTCCTTTGATTTTATCGTAGGTCCACCAGGGCAGGATACCGTAGTCTCTCAGCCTGGCCGTGTGTTCGGGGTCACCATCCAGGAAGTTGAACATATCCAGGGGCGAATCCAGGAATTTGACTATACCCTCGTAATCGGACATCAGGAGCTTGTGATGATAATCGTCCACAAGCCATCCCGCTTTCAGTGACGGCAGGGTAAGCAAAATGGCCAATACTGCTATTAAAAATGGAAAACGGCGATGAGATAATAGTGTGTGTAAGAAATTCTTGAAGCCCTTGCCGGTATCGGTCGTTTGCCCTGTTTCCATTGTATCAAGTTTCTTCTAAGTTGGTTCCCTTAGCCAGGCGACGAATTTTGCAAGACCCTCTTCGATAGTTGTCGTTGGACTGTATCCGAGTTCCTTAACGGCCTTGCTGACATCGGCGTAAGTGCGCTCGACGTCACCGGGCTGAGGCGGCACGTATTCTTTGATTGCCTTTTTGCCGAGTGCTTTTTCGATTTCAGCGACCAAATCATTGACCGTTATTGGGCGTGATTCGCCGAGATTATAGATATTAAAGCCGTTGCAGTTCTGCATTGCTGCGACTGTGCCGTTGATTATATCGTCAATGTATGTAAAGTCTCGGCTCATAGTGCCGTCGCCATAGACCGGTATCGGTTTTCCCTGCTCGATAAGTCTGGCGAATTTGTGGATTGCCAAATCCGGCCTTTGCCGCGGACCGTAAACCGTGAAAAAACGAAGGCAAGTTACCGAAATTCCGTAAAGGTGGTGATACGTATGGCAGATAAGCTCACACGCCTTTTTAGTCGCCGCATACGGAGATATGGGAAAGTCAACGTTATCGTCCTCGGAAAATGGAACTTTCTCATTGTTGCCGTAGACGCTCGAACTTGAGCCGAAGATAAACTTACCTATCCTTTGCTTTTTCGCTGCCTCAAGTAACACCATTGTTCCGTTTACATTGACGTCGGCATAGAGCAGCGGCTGGGCGATTGATGGCCGGACGCCGGCTCTCGCAGCCAAATGTACGATTATGTCGACGCCCTTGCCGACGGCATCGCTCATTGCAGACTGGTCGCGGATGTCAGCTTCGACGAGCTGGAAATTTTTGTTTTTAAGGCAGCCTTCTATATTGCG
>DATLBB010000178.1:0-10822 GCA_035527155.1 Sedimentisphaerales bacterium | reverse complement strand
CCAACTGAGACTAACACCTTTTCGGCCTCGATTGTCTGGGCGCTTTCAAGGGCCACTTTTGCCGGCCCGGCGGTTGTATCGACCGAATCGACTTTCGTGCTGTTCAGGGCTTCGATGCCGAGCTTTTTGAATTCGCGCTCAATTAGCCGGCCAACCCATTCATCCTCCATAGGAACCAATCGGGAAAGGGCTTCTACGATAGTTACTTTTGTTCCTGCGGCGGCATACACACAGGCCAATTCACAGCCGATTGCCCCGCCGCCTACGATTAACATTGAGCGGGGTATTTGCTCCAGTGTCAGTGCCTCTTTACTACTGATAACTGTCCGGCCGTCAAACGGTATTGCCGGAATTTGAATCGGCTCTGAGCCGGTGGCGAGAATTATTTTGTCGGCCTGAACTTCCGTCGATGAATTATCCGTCTCAATTTTGATTTTATTTGGTGCGGTAACTACAGCCCGGCCTTGCACTATCTTTATGTTGTTGCTCCGGATTAAGCCCGTTAGGCCTTTGCGAAAGGCGGTTACTATGGTGTCCTTTCTGGCCTGCATTTTCGGCCAATTAGCGGTAGCTGTGGCGACGTCAACTCCCATCAGAACCGCGTGCTTTACAAAAAGCAGGGTGTGGGCCGATGCAAGCAATGCCTTCGATGGGATACATCCACAATTCAAGCAGGTGCCGCCAATAAAGTCTTTCTCGACAAGTGCGACTGAAGCGCCTTTTTGTGCGCATCTGACAGCAGCGGCGTAACCGCCCGGCCCGCTACCGATTACTAAACAATCAAATTTATCTGCCATAATTAGGCTCCTTTTCAAGTTGGCCTAAACCTTTTGTAGGAAGATTTATCTGCTCTTTGGTGCGAAGAGCTGGAACTCCCAGATTGTCGGGCCATCGGTCGCGTCGAGGATGCTCAGCCGAACGTAGCGAGCAGTTACGGGCGAAAATTCCAGTTTCAGTTTCTTGCCGATTTTCGTGCCCTCAGCAAACGTCCGCCATTGCTCATCGTTATTGTATTCTAACTTGAATTGCTGCACGCGGTCGAAATCCTCACTGATGCTCGCACGGTCGAACGTCATCGGTTTGCCCAGGTCCACTTCCAACCAGGCTTGCTTCGTACCCGTATCTGTGGCCCAACGGGTGGCCGGGTCATCGTCAACGGCCTTGTACGGGGCGTATTGAGGTGTGTTCTGGAAGAAGTTGGAAGCGGTGACCTTCTTTGCAATTGCCAGTGAACCAGAGAGCATAGCGCGTGGGGCGATTTCGTTCGCCGGGCCGTCCAGTTGCAGTTTGATGATTGTGTCGAGCTCCTGCTGATAGGCATTCGGGATGGAAATCTCAATGGCTTCTTTGTTCTGTTTGACGGTAGCTGTACCGCCGGTCAGCACTGAACTGACGATGATTCTTTTGGGAATTGGCGGCAATGTAAGGGTGTCACCGTCCCAATTAAAAACGTGGATGTAAATGGTTTTACCCTTGTGGGTGCTGGCTCCCCAGGAGCCGGTTTTGAACGGTCCGCCGCGGGTGCCATAGATAGTCTGGCCATATTTCGTTAGCCATCGTCCCATTTCTCGAAGTCTGTCGACCTGTCGCGGCTCGATTCGGCCATCAGGCATTGGCCCGACGTTGAACAGCAGGTTGCCGTCTCCGCCGACTACCTTAACCAGTGTCTGGATGCACTGCTTGAGCGACTTCATCTGGTCATTCGGTTTCCAGGCCCACTGGTGACAAATTGTCATGCAGGTCTCCCAGGGTCGGTCGGTCTGGAATTTGCCGATACGCTGTTCCGGGGTGTCGTGGTCGGCGGGCAGACCTGCGCGGTTGTTGATGATAATGTGAGGCTGAAGCCGACGAATCATCCTAAAGAGGTTTTCGGAATCCCAGTCCTTCGCCGAGCCGCCCAGACCGTCGAACCACATGATGTCGAGTTTTCCGTAGTTGGTGCACAGCTCGCGAATCTGGCCGTGGAGGAACTCGATGTAGTGAGCGTGGTTCTCCGTACGGTAATCCGGGTGATACCAATCAACAGGGGAGTAGTAGTAGCCGAGCTTAAATCCGGCTTTATGACAGGCGTCAGCCAGTTCCCTGACAACATCGCGTTTGAATGGAGAATTGGAAATTTTGTAATCGGTGTGCTCGCTGTCGAACATCGAGAAGCCATCGTGATGTTTTGAGGTGAACACGAGGTACTTCATACCGGCGTCTTTAGCGAGTTGCACCCATTCGTCGGCGTTGAACTTGACGGGATTGAACTGCTTGTAGAGGTTGTCGTATTCTTCGAAAGGAATCTCTCCCTTGCCACCTTGACCTCGCCGCTCGCCGCCGCGGGACCAGCCGATTTCTGTTCCTTTGAGGCTGACCGGGCCCCAGTGGATAAACAGGCCGAATTTCATTTCACGCCAGGCCTGCATATCCTGCTCGCCGGCCTGTAGATAATCTTTGGACGTTTCCGAGCTACCGGCCTCGACCTGCTTCGTCGAACAGGCTGTAAGCAAACACACGACTAAACCCAGGTAAATTCCAAATGACCTTATGCTCCATTTTTGATTTAACATAATATTCACCCTTTCGATTTTGAAAATACGCGTTGACAGAAAGCAATAATATAGCAGAAAGTTGCGAAAAACGGAACTCTGAGTTTGCTTTTATAACAATTTGGAGGAAATCAAAGTCTAAAATCCCCTTATCGGTCCGATTTGCACTCGGCAGGTTGAGCGAGAGTTCAAAAAACCTGATAAAAGGTCAGAAGCACTAGTTTTTTTAGGCTTTTATATCAGCCAGTTTTTTACAAACTATTTACAATTGTCTGCAACCAGCTTGTTTTACACTATCGTATAGGCAAGCAACTACTTTGTGAATTCTAAACAGAGGTTGGAATGAAACCTATAATTAAAGACTTAAAGCAAATTGCGGGGTTCCTGCTTGTGACGATCGTTGCTTCGAGCGTTTTTGCTCAAGACAGGTTACATTGTCCCAAGATTAGAAACAGCCAACGTCCTGCACTGCTCTTCGTTGAGGGTTCTGTGGACAAGCAAGACCTATGCGTTGCGTACTTCGACGGCCAGACTGCACAGAATGAGAAAATCGTGTCCGCTAAGCACCCTCTGGTGACTCAACTTGATAATGCTGTGTTCTTGGTTTGTGCGAAGCGCAGTTCCACAAAGGGGAGAGTCTACGCGATAGATCTCAGAAGAGGAATCGCAAACTCACTGGCAGAAAGTACGCGGATTCATTGTCTTCGATCGGAGCCGAGAATGAAAAAAGCTATGTTAGTGGATGCTAATATGGGCATCGGCAAAGTTCGCCTGATTGAACTAAACCTTGCCAATCTTAAGGTGACGTTACGTCATACTCTAACCAAACAATTGCTTGGCGATGGGTTCGATGGAATCGGGCCAAGAATGAAACTCTCGCCTGATTTTAGACACATCGTTTATGCAAGCAGAAAAGGCGATGGGATTCCCGAACTTTGGAGCGAGTATATATTAAGAGTTCTGGACCTATCCACGATGAAGATTGAAAACCTCGACACTAATGTTGGCGTTCAGATATCTGCTTTTTCTTCGATCGGCCGGGGAAGGCCGCCTTTTGAATGGGTTAACAATAACAAGGTCATTTATCAGGATATGGTCCCAAATGAGCCTAACGAAATTTCCAGGCCGCCTTCTCAGGCCCTTAACGTCTTTAAGATTGTGGATGTTGAGACGAAAAAGATTTCAGAACTTTTACGGAGGGAATTTCCATTAACTCTTGACGGAGGTTCTCTAATAGCCAATCCCTTGAATGGACAGCTAATCTACAACAACAAGTGGATTCTGGATCAGAGAAAGAAAACGTTCAAACCAAAAGATTTGCCATTTTCAATCGTTACAAACCGCCCGACGAAGCAGATGCAGGTTCTGAGTGGAAGAGATGTGCTGTACAGCGGCAGTGCAAGATGTGTCGACTGTTGTGTTTCGCCCTCGGGGAAGAATTTTGCGTATTCATTGCGGCCCAAGTCTCGCTCTCTTGCTGAGGAATTATACGCAAAGATCCAAGGATTACCAGAGCCTATAAAGGTTGCTGAGGGGCCCTCTTGGACCAGGGCAATAGGTTGGATTGAATGAAGCAATATATGTTCACTAAAACTGGCCTATTTTGGTTTACTTTTGTTTGGTAATAGTGGTATGAGCGGCGTCGAACATTCTAACACCGCCTGTGTCGAGTTGAAGAATTAGGCCTTTTTCGGGGTCTATGCCAATGCAATTACCGGCGAATTCCCGGCCATTATAGATAAGCTTCACCCTGTGGTTTAGCTGAATGCTTAGTTTACGCCACTGGTCTGTTACTTTTTTGCTGTTTTGTTCCGCCACTTCGAGCCAGTGGTCTACCGAGATAAGTAATCTTTTTGACAGCGATATACGGTCGACAGTTGCGTGACTTTCGATATCGATACTTGTTGCGATTGGCTGCAATTCTTCGGGGAAAGAGTCTTTGCTCTGGTGGCAGTTTATTCCTATGCCAATAATGTAAGTATTGCCGTCGTTACCGATTCCTGCCTTCGCAGAAATGATATTGTCACCCCCGCGAAAGCGGGGGGTAGATTCGAGCATGATACCGGCTATCTTTTCGCCGTTTAGTATTATATCGTTTGGCCATTTGATTTTTGCTTCGGTGCCGCCGATTTTACCCAGCCCGTCGGCGACTGCTACGGCGCAGGTAAGCGAGAGCAGCTCGGGATTCAGTTTGCAATCAGTTAAAACAATTGAACATAGAATACTATCTGCTGGTTCGCTGTGCCATTTGGCGCCGGCCCTTCCACGGCCTGCGGTTTGCTCTTCGGCAAAGACTACCAGCCCATCATTTTTCTTATTTTTTGCGTACTCGGCAGCAATGTCGTTTGTGCTCGATGTACGATTATAGACGAGGACTTTTTTGCCGATACGATTGGTTTTAAGATTTCCTTTTATTTTATCAGGATCCAGCTGGTCGGTTTTCGGGCAAGCCATAGGTTACCTGTCGAGTCCAATGTCAACGGCCCTTGCCGAATGAGTAATTGCACCTATGGCTATTCTATCGATGCCGCACTGGGCGATAGCTGAAACGCTGCTCAACGTTATGTTGCCTGAGGCTTCGAGGAGTGGTTTTTTGTTTTTGCCGCGCATTGCGTTTCGCATGTCAACAGCATGTTTTAACTGCCACTGGCCCATATTGTCGAGGAGCACAATATCAATGCCCGGAATTTTTAACACGTGGTTGAGCTGGTCGTCGACGTGGTCGACCTCTACAGCGATAAATTTGGCTCCTTTTACCTTTTTAGCCTGTTCGATTATTTTTTTCAGCTTCGGGTAGAAGTTTCTGCCGAGCTGCGCCAGATGGTTATCCTTAATCAAGATGCCGTCATATAATCCCATTCGATGATTGTATCCGCCACCACATCGAACGGCGTATTTTTCGAGGATTCGCCAGCCGGGCATTGTCTTTCTCGTATCGTAAATCCTGGCTTTTGTCCCCTGAATGGCGCGGACAAATTTGCGCGTTGTCGTAGCTATTCCGCTAAGTCTTTGCAGGAAGTTGAGCATGACCCGTTCGGCACTTAATGTTGAGCGCAAAGAGCCTTCGATTGTAGCGATTCTGCATCCTACGTAAGCCGATTCGCCGTCATTGACGTAAACCTTTAACTTGAGTCTTTTATCGAATTGCCTGAGGATTTCTCTGGCAACGTCCATTCCACATACAACTATTTCCTCACGTGATATGATGTTCGATTTGGCAATAGTATCATCCTTGAAGAGAAGCTCGCTTGTCATATCACCCTGCCCAAGGTCTTCTTCAATTGCCATTTGTATTAATTGCTGCACTTTTGCAATGTTGAGTTTTGTCATTTTAGTTTTTCCGTAGCTATTAAGTGGTTAATCAATCTGATATTTCCTATATAAACGGTTACAGGATATCATTTTTTCCTTAGATATCCCACAGCATAAAGGTGGGGAGCAGCATTTTTTTGCCTCTGATCCGGCTTCGCCAGAGGCTACGCCGCGATAAATTGGCTTTGTTTGGCTTTGTATTGGGTTTGTATTGGCTTTGTTTTCAGTAAGCGAACAATTAGATATATTTCCATAATCCTTTGTTGAATAGAAGTTTACGTTTATTTTGGTATTTAGCAAATTGGCTTTGTTTGGCTTTGAATTGGCTTTGTTTTTCCCACTCCACCAAGTGTCCTTTTTCTCGTATTCCTTTGCCATTTCTTTATTTATGTTCATTTGACTTTTCGGGAAATTGGCTTTGTTTGTTAAAAAAGAGCTGATTTGTAGAGGACTCTCTACAGTTGTAGAGGACATTGTCAAATGATTAATGATTATTGATAAATGATTATTGGTTGTTGACTGTATCTTCATATTGGATAAGGAGTTATCTGATAGCATGAAATCCTAAATCCTAATATCTAAACTCTAAACAAATCCAAATTACACAAATTTAAATGTTCAAAATGGTTCCCTGCCTGAGGCATGCAGAGATTCGGGCTGGATAGGCGGTTTGTGTGGTTTTGAGCTTCGGTGGCCATTTCCAAATGATTATTGATTATTGATTATTGATAAATGATTATTTGTTTTTGACTGTATCATCATATTGGGTAAGGAGTTATCTGGTAGTCTGAAATCCGAAATCCTAATATCGAAATCCGAAACAATCTCAAAATCTAAATGACCCAAATTCAAAACAACTCGTCATCGCCTTCTGGCGTCTCGTGTTTACCTTCTGGTAAACATACAATTAGATTAACATACTATCTAACAATGGTCAACAAAAAAATGGCAAAAAAGATATTTTTTTTTGGGCCGCAGAGCACCTAAGGCACAAGGGCACCCCATTAGAAGACAGAAGGCACGTTTCTAACGGTGTAAACAGGTTGACGCCCAATTAGAAAACAGAAGGCATGTTTCTAACGGGGTAAACTGATTTAACGGGCAAGAACCATAATAATTCTGTTTTTCTTAGCAAAAATGACCAAAAATGCACAAAAGGAACAAAAAAATGACCAAAAAAGCAGTTTTTTTGGTCATCCCCGCGAAGCTTGCCACTATCTGAAGCTAAAAAGTACCCCCGCACTAACCCTGTAAGTGCGGGGCAGGCGGACACCTTTAATTACCTATATGTCTCCTTTACGCTATTTTATTGGCCAGCCGCCGTGGGTGGCGATTATTTTCTTAGCTCGTTGATATTTCGGTAACCTCGACCTTTACAAAGATAATATTCAGTTAACAGGGAGCGGGATTCCAGGCTTTCCTCCCTGGCACTTCGGGCACTTTCTCTCCCATATGTCGGAGCCGTTTGCACCGTAGATAAGTCTGCAGCGGGTACATTGGATTATATATACGTGCTGGCCATAGTCTGTTCCTTCAATCGGTGGCTGCGTAGGCCCAAGATTTTGTTGTTGGTTGGGATTTATAAATCCTGTTCTGGTTGTTCCCTTATCTTCCCGTTTTGCCATTTTGGTGACTCTAAAAATTTTATTTTGTTGGCTAGCCGCATTTCAATCTTCCTGAGTGTCATTTAGCCAAACGACAGGTAGAAAAAGCCAACTATCATTTTTGCTTCCTGGTTCAAATGCCAACTGATCTTCCTTATCTTTCAGGACTTTTATTCCCCAGTTGCCATTTCCACGAGTAGTCTGCCGTTCTTTAGTCAAATATCCCTTCAAAGCAGGTATCGGGATATAGCAACGCTCAGCAGTATCCTTTTTGACAAACTCAATTGCTTCGTACTTATCCATCTTTCCTGAAAATCCTGGTGAGATGTCCCACCAATAAGTAAATGATTTGCCATCATACCGCTTGCTGACCTTCTCTAAGATTGGAGCAATACGACCAGTTGTTTTTTGAGATGAAGGACGACCTGGGCGTTTGGCTCTTGGATTTTCAGCGTGGAATTTTGTATGGCATCCAGAATGCATAAGAACACAGTTATCGAGACTATATCCACGCTCACCATCAAGCCTGTGCAAGTGGACGCCTGTCTTATTCTCAATTGCCTCTTTGCAATAGTGGCATGTAGGATTGTTCTCAAAAAGTCGCTTCTTAACGTCTGTCTTTGTTTTTCGTTCGTCCAGCTGAAGCCTGGCAAATACAAATCGATTGGCATAAAACCATTTGTCACGGTCACTGCCAGCATGATCATTTATGCACTCCCGTGTTTTATTAAGAATTTCTTGTGGATTCATAAGGTCTTCTCTTGGCTATTTTATTGGCCAGCAGCCGTGGGTGTCGATTACTTCGTCAATTTTAGCCATGATTTTTATCGTCTCATTGATGGCAACAACGATTTTGTGGTAATGCTCTATATCATCTGTTGCAAATCACCTTTCATCTGCGACATATTCAGGAACAATGGTGGGGCAAGCTCCAGGCTGCCGCTGTACTATAAGGACTAAAGCAATTTCCGAGAACTACCATCCACTTCGCTCACTGCGTTCGCTCAGTGGCTGCCACCCATCATCGAGTTGTTTTATAGTCCCTTGGCATAAATTACCTGCTTTTCAATAACTGGTTTAAGACGAGGCTTTACGGTATCGGCGGTCACCAGATCGACCGGCCTGCCGAACAGCCTCTCCAGATAAAATTTCAAATCCATATAGTGGTCAAATGTTGGCTCGACAAAATCGACCAGAATGTCAACATCACTTTCTCTGTCAGCCTCATTTCGGGCCAATGAGCCAAAAAGACCTATGCTGCGGACGGAAAAGTTCTGTTTTAATTCTTCTGCCCTCTGATTTAGCTGTTTCAGGATACCTTCTTGTATGAACATTTATTATTTTCCTTCACGTGTTTTACAATGAGGCTTATCATACATAGATCGCTTCCTTATCGATCCTGTTTTTAAGAAAAGTATTCATTGTTTCGCGATCACTTATTACATCTCCATTTTTCCATCTTTTCTACGGATAATTCTGTTTTAGTGAATATTCTAACAAATTCTGTTTGGTTTGCACGACTTCATCCGGGGAATCCGGGTCAATACCTTTTTTATATCTTTTGTGTTTTTGTGCGGCTAAGTAATTTCTCTTTTCCTTTTCGTTCCAGATGATAACAAAGAGTTTAAAGTTTATCCCAAAGTTAACTGATATAAGACAACATCAAAATCAACACCTCTTGCGGCCTTAATTAGCTGTTCATCTACATCAAGTGTAAGAATCAGGCCCTTTACTTTTTGTCCGGCATTGGCAATGTTTTCTTTAACATCTGTTACATATCGTGCAAGTTGCCCTATCGTTTCGTTCGCACTATGCTTCTTTAGTTCTACAACAAAATAATCTCCTTTAGCGTCCTTACAAAGCAGGTCGATAATATTTCCTGGGGTAACAGCTAACTGTCGGTCTACTATTTCTAATCCGATACTGAGGAGCGGATTCTTTACGTCAAGCAAATCTTCTAAATCTTTTTCTGATACACGAACTTTTAATATATTTTTGTAATTGATACGAAGGTTTTGCGTGAAGTCACGGATTCCTAAGAATCCATAATATTCCTTTTCCTTTATCCTTATCGATAATGATCTGCTTAGTAATTTTTTATATCGCATAGGCAGTGTGTGTTGATGAACCGGAAACTCCCATTCTTTTGGTTTAATCTCATAAAAAACATCCCCCTCCTTATCTTTTTTCTGGTCGGAGATAATTTCAAAGTCACCTACGAAATTCATACTGCCTAAGACTTTCAAGATGCAACAGTCATTTTTTCCAAACTTATCCTTGTGATTATATGGGAAAAACTTTCTAGCGCGGAGAAAGTTGTCTGTTGTCCACTTTGAATCCCAAGTCTGAGTTTTCTCGTCACGTGAATGCTTTGAACTTACTATCCAATAATTCATTGTTGGTTATCCTTTTGCACAATCAAGACTCTTTATTAAGCCGAAAAAAGGCATAAAAATCACAAAATAAGATATATTACAAATCGTTCTTCTCGTGTCTTTTGAGCTTTTTTGTGGCTAATCAATGTCCTTTTTATATCTCTTTTGCTTCTGTGCGGCTAAATAGTCACTTTTCTTTTTGCTTGACTCTATGAGGACAAATTCCGGCAGCTCTTTTAATTCCCGCAACTGGTCCCGCAAGAAAGCTGCTCGTTCAAAATCCAATGTTTCTGCCGCCTCAAGCATTTCTCTCTCGATCTGACCGGCCAGTTCAACTTTTTCATATTCGATATCATTAAACCGCACCGCCTGGCGAGCAGTCTGCCTTGCCTTTATCTGCTGGGCCAAGCCTTTGCGGACTTCCTTTCTTATTGTCTCGGGTGTAATGTTATGTTCTTTATTATATTTTAACTGAATTTCACGGCGTCTGCTTGTTTCGTCAATAGCTTTTTGCATCGACCTGGTGACCTTATCGGCATATAAAAAGACAGTGGCGTTGACGTTTCTTGCAGTTCTGCCGATTGTTTGTATTAAAGATGTATGACTTCGCAGGAAACCTTCCTTGTCTGCATCAAGAATTGCGACGGCTGAGACCTCCGGCAAATCCAGACCTTCCCGCAACAGGTTTATTCCCACGAGAACATCGAATTGGCCTTTGCGTAAATCCCTTAGTATTTCAATTCTTTCGAGTGTATTGATTTCGCTGTGCAGATACCGGCATCTAAAACCTTTTTTAGTTATGAAACCAGCCAGGTTTTCGGCCATCCTTTTCGTCAGAGTTGTAACGAGCATTCGCTCTTTGGCTTTGACTCGTTTCTCGATTTCATCGAGCAGATGTGGTATCTGATTGCCAGCCGGGTGTACGAAGATTACAGGGTCCACAAGTCCGGTCGGCCTTATGACTTGCTCGACGACCTCATTATGACATTTTTCCAGCTCG
>DATLBB010000177.1:0-3186 GCA_035527155.1 Sedimentisphaerales bacterium | reverse complement strand
TGAACATGGTTATTTCTCTTTTTTATATGTCGCGTAATGCTTTATCAAGTAAATCGTCTAACTTAACGCTGGGCAATTCTTTCCGCCCTTTCTTCTGTCCCTCTTTATTAACACTGTTAACTATCTGTGATATTTCGTCGTAAAGTTTTTTGCGTTCGTCTTTGTCTTTGGTGTTCCTCAGTTGCTTCCATATCGGAGTAAGTGCCCGGGCCGCTCGGTCGTACATGATTCGGCGCCTGTTGTCAATAGGCGTAATTTCCTTGGAACCATACATGGCCGTCAGCCGTCCCCGTTCATCATAAAACGCTTCTGTTTGTGCCCTTGGAGCGTAGGGTTCTCGCATAAACAGTGTACCGATTACCGGCACATCCGCAGGCTGCTGTATCTCTTCAAATTCGAGAAGCCGGGCAACCCGACCATAAACACCACCTGAATAACTGTCTGCCAGGTGTTCAAGAACTGCCGGGGACATATTCAACGCCTTGCCGATTGTCTTCATCAGCGGCTTAGTATATGGCGAAACCTGATCTTCCGGGAGCTTGCGGCGGTTTCGTTCCGGCACTATCGGCCTGCCAGCGAAATCTTCATTTGAGATTACGTCGATGATCGGTCCCGCAGCGGCCGGAACATCGAACGGGTTTGCCATCTTCAGTACAAACTTGAACGCTTTTTTAACCTCGGCCGGTTTCCTCTGGTACATCTGGTCAAGATAAGCAACCGGCAGCGTCTGAAAGATATGTCCCAATTCAAATGGGACCGGCCAGCGTACAATCACATCGTCTTCGCCAAGAACCTCGAAATGCTGGTAACCATATTTCTCGTACTCCGACATATTTTTGAACCACTCTTTGTCTTTGTTCTTCCACCATAACCACACAGCAGGTACAGTCAAAGCGGAGATTGCCATCAACGATGTTCGCAGTGGTCTGTCCCTGAAGGTCCGGTATATCTTAGCTGGTCCCTGGACGGCTGCATTGAAAAACGCTACCGTCTGGTTAACCTTTTTGCCGATACCTCCGTGCCGAGTAAAGGGAGTGGTTACGTCCTGGCCCATATACAGAGCGTAAAAGGAGGCGGCTTTGCTATCCTTACCCCACTTTTTCTCAGCGTACTTCAGGGCTGCCCCAAATTCGCCGATACGGGTGCCCGCCTCTGTTATACCAACAGCGTTTCGCATTGCATCAACGGGGTGCAAGAACGTCCTAATGATATATTGTGTGCCGCTGCTGGCCAGTACTTCGCTTCTTAAATATTTAGCTCCACGCCTGTCGTGAATTACTTGGACCGACATCTCGCCGCCCATAGCGATAAACAGATCGGCGGCCCGTGATTTCGGGATTCCTTTGATGCCAAAGTTTTCGGCTATGCCGGACGCTTTAGTGATAACGTCCTTGCCTATGCCGGATATGGCCGCAACTGGCGTCTTGGCGTGTTTGGCCAATACGGTAAAAGTTGCAATATCACGAAGCGGGTTGCGAATCATGCCAAAGGCGGCGTTCAACCCTGTAGCCCCTAACCTCAACATTCGGGTTGGCTTGCCGAAAACAACGTCCAGAAACCACGGCAGTCGATATTGGTCTAAGCCCTCTAAGACAGCATACAGATCGGGATTGACCTCGAACCAATGTTTTTTACCGTCAAACTCGACCATCACGATATTGTCTTTTCCTCGATAGCTTTCGGCGTTAGTAAACACTGTCAGTAGATCGTCCCAGTCTTCGAGTATGCCGGATGGTATCCCTTCGTCCAAATCCAGGCCAAGTTTCTCTTGGGCAATTTTCACGATGTCTTTTTTGATCTGTTCGGCGCTGAAAGTCGTAGCCTTTTGGGGCGGTGGCACACGCCAAATTAAACCAGCTACGCCGTGCTTATCAGCCAGGTCAGCGATAGACTTCGCCACCATGACTTTATGCGACGCCGAGATCATTTTTTCCATTTGCTGTAGAGAACTGGTGATGGGGTCGATAATAGGACGGCCAGAACCTTTGATTTTCTTTACCGGCTTGCCAGCTTTCGTGAATCCAGAGCCTGTACCAGAAGTCGTCCTGACCTCACCTTTTTTGAAAGCCCTGAGCATAGGAATATAGATAGGGTGCTTTGCTTTAATATGATTGGCAACCCGTAGTGGCAAGGCGCCTGCTTCCACCATGTAGTCCAGGCCCGCCCTGCTCCACTCGGTCCAATCTTTAAGTGCTTGCTCATACACCGAGCTTTTGCGCAAGTCATAAATATATTGAGCGTCCGCTTCGCTAATACCCGGATTGATACCGAGCTTGTAAAGCTGCAATCCCTTAGCCGCATGTGCCCAATCCAAAAAGCGTTCTATCTCGCCCGCAACCGGCTTCAATGCTTCCTTGAGGCTTTTGCCTGTCTTTTTGCCAGCAAGGTTTGTCGTGCCTTCTGTAGCGAAATAGTGAGCCTTTGCCCCAGCCTTGTCACCAAGTACGGCGGCCAGAATAATAGGATTTTTATCAGGACGGATTGAGTCTGGATCAATTCCGGCTTTCTCTATACCAATCCGTATGGAGGCAAATTCGTCTAACCAGTCAGCTTGCACCCTCAACTTAAACCGGTCAATCACCTCTCCTATTGAGCTTTTAATATCCCATTTTACACGTTGGCTACGTATGCGACTTTGTGCCCCTTGCATCCGCCATCGGTCGATCATTTTGCGTAGTTTTTTCAGGTGTTTGGCAATGTCTTTATGTTCTGGCAAATATTCTTTATGGAACCAGTCGTACAATTTTGGGGCTTTTGTCTGAGCATTTTCGGTGGTAAGTAATTCCCTGATAAACTCGGCCCAGCCTTCAGACTTATAGCCACCAGGCGGTTTCCTGTCACCGTACAACTCGTGACCTAATCGTAGTAATTCTTTTGCAATAGCCGGTGGCGGTGTTTTGCTCCAACGCTTATTGATCTCCCAGTCGATGTGATGGCCGATTTCGTGCATACCGGTTGTCAGCGAAACCACATCTTTTAGGCGAATACCAACACCGTGAGGATCGAACCAGCCTAACGCCTTTTTCTTAAATGTTGCCGTGCCACGTACAGGAATCTTAAACGCCTGCCGCATGTAATCGATAATCGTGTGGGCCGCCATTGGCTTTCCACCCGGTTCCATTGACACTGTGATTCTTTGTCGGTCGATTTCTCTGGGTGCGCCTATTGTCTTGCCGCCGGCGGGGG
>DATLBB010000176.1:0-3596 GCA_035527155.1 Sedimentisphaerales bacterium | reverse complement strand
GTAAATTCTCGGATTCAAAATACGCAACCATCGACAGGTATAAATAAGCCGAGTAGAGCTCCGCGTTGACCTGCTCATTGAGGGCTTCCTGCATTTTCTCGCTGATCATTTCTACTTTCCCTCCCACATTCCATGTTTATTGCAGTGTTCACGTGCGGAGATTTGGCCTGCCTCTAAAGCAAATTCTGCTTCGGGTGTATCGCCGGGGTTGAGGAACTGTCGATACGCCCTGCCGTCAGCAAGGATTTCGATCCATTCGATATAGTGTTCGGCCTCCATAGGGTGAGGAACGCCGCCGACCTTAACTTTGATGCCGCCTTCAATTTTTTCAATCACCGGCACATGCTTTTCCTTGCCCTCGTCAGCCGTCTTTGCAGCAAGGTTTTTCATCGGCTTGCCACAGCAAACCAGCTCGCCAGCCCCGCCGTGAAGCACTTCCACGATGTTACCGCACACCGTACATTTATACACTTCCAGTTTCTCAGCCATAATTCTCTCCTTTCAGTTTTCTTACCTATAATTTGTTATGCTTAACATTAACGTCTGCTGGAGACTTTGTTATTCAGACGCGTAAACCATTATTACAACCCCGCTTTTTCCAATGCGAAAAGAAGGACAATAATCAGTGCACATACTACAATTATCACCAGCCATGCGTTGACTTTCAACAGTTGTGGCAGAGAAAGTTCACCAAAATATCCAATTTTCAGAATTCTTTTTTGCAATTTTGGAAACGCAGCCGCGAAAAGTCCGGCGCCGATAAGCATTCCCACGATACCTCCGAATATTGCATCGAGGGCACCCTGACCTGCTGCTCCCGCCACCGTGCCCGGACAATAACCAAGGAGGCCGAATCCAACACCAAAAATCAAACCGCCTATAACATTCTGCCCGAAAGAGCCGGACTTGAGATGCAAGCGGGCCACTTTCACACTTTTAAGCAAGTAGACTCCAATCATACCGGTTATGACGGCAGAGAGCATAATTTTGACAACTGTGAAATCCTGCAGGAGTAACTGCCCTATGATTACGTCATACCTGGTCACGCCGCCTTTTTGCAGCAGGAAGCCAAACGCAATCCCAATCAGTAAACCGAGGCACAGTTGCAGCCATTTTTTTGAATGAATCGCTTCTAACACTTGTATGTCTTTATCCTAACTAAGAACAACTCTGAAAATTAACATTGTCGTGGCGATGCCGCCAATAAAAAAACATATTGCGGCCAACCAGCTGCTTACCGCCAACTGAAGCATTCCGCTGATTCCGTGTCCGCTGGTGCAGCCTCCAGCCCAACGGGCACCAAATCCCAGGATGATTCCACCAATAAGGGCGGCGAGCCATCTTATGAACACAGTATCGCCAACCGTTACTTCCCACTTAGGGGGCACCCAATTAAACTGAAATTGGCCGGACAATTTTGCAGAGATGAATGCACCAATTATTATGCCTATAACAAGCATCCATTCCCAGGTAATCGTGGGAGAAAACTGCCTGTAATATGGCTTTTCCTCGACTTTTTTACCTCTGAACAATTTTTCAATCATCCCGCTGGTTCGGACAAACGCAGTTGAACACCCAAGAGGATGGTCGGATAACACAAATGACAACCAGCTTAATATCCCTATTCCTACGCCCACGATATAAGGAGACCACTGTTCGAGCCTGAGCCATTCCATATTTTTCCCTCTTTCTATGTTAAGCCCTTCACTTGCCGGCAAAAGCCGGTATATGCGGGGCCACACATACAGGACATTCCTCCGAATGTCCTGCGGCGCTGTAGCCGGTCATGCCACCTGCGACATTATAAACATCCTCAAATCGTTGTTGTTTGAGAATACTCGCGCCAAGACTTGAACGGTGTCCGGTGCTGCAAATCAAAGCAATCGGCTTCTTCTTATCCAGCTCCTTATAACGAGTTCGAAGGTCGGCCACAGGAATATTAACCGCCCCCTTGATATGACCACCTTCGTACTCCCGAGGAGCCCGAACATCAACGAGGACCATCTCTTCGCCTTTAGTAGTCATCGCATGCAGCTCTTCTGCGGATAGCTGCCGGACATGAGACATTGGCAGACCCTCTACCGCCCAGGCGAACATCCCCCCGTCCAGGTAAGCGACGGCTTGATCGAGACCAACACGTTTGAGCCAGACAGAAGCCTCCTGTGCCTGTTCAAAGGAGTTGCCTACTATCAAAATATCTTTTCCAGGCGGCAGCATCCATCCTGCAAACGTTGCAAAATTGCCGCCGAAGTCAATGTGGTAAGCACCAAGCACATGCTGGCCGCCAAAAGCTTCATAGGACCGAACATCAACAACGACCGTTTTATTTGAGCCCGTCATTTTCTTAAATGTACGAGTATTAACCCGAGTGAGCACTGGAAGTGTCCGTGTTAAGGCAGGCCCTTTACCATTTATCGCACTGCATCGGCTGAAGTGATCAGGCACACCGGGCATATTAGTAGTAAGAGATGTGACAAACTCATTCTTCTTCATCTGCAAAGCAGAATTATACTTCCTCTCATATCCGATAGTACTTGTGCGTTTGGCGCCCATAGCTCTTCCGCATAAAGACCCTGCTCCGTGGGCAGGATAAACTTCGCAGAAATCAGGCAACCGGAGAAGCTTATTATGTAAGCTATCGTAAAGTTTTGTAGCTAATTCCTTTGCTTTGCCAGGGAATAGATCCGGACGACCGACATCACCTACGAAAAGAGTATCACCGCAAAAGACAGATACCGGCTCTTTCCCACGGGCTTTATCAACCACTACGTAACTAACGTGTTCGGGTGTATGGCCGGGAGTTTCCAGGACCTTTATCTGCATATCCTCTATCTCGAATGTATCACCTTGCTTGACTGGAGTATGTTTGAAAGAACATCGAGCGGATTTGGGGGCGTAAATAACGGCCCCTGTCTTTTCTGCCAGGTCCAGATGTCCGGAGACAAAATCCGCGTGCAGATGGGTTTCGAGAATATGAGTAATTTCCATTCCCATATCTTTGGCTGCCTGTAAATAAACATCAATATCCCGGCGAGGATCAACAATAGAACAGGTTTTCGAGCCCCCAAGAAGATATGAACTATGTGCCAATCCTTTAACAAAAAATTGTTGGACTATCATAATTACCCCCTTTCATTAATCAGCAATTCCAAGCTCCTTGTGCCTGGCCAGGATTTGGTCGGCTAATTTATCCAGAGCAATAAAATCAGCGTCCGCCGGACACCCTTTTGCTATCACCGGCTCAATCACTTCAACTTTAAGGTTTGAAAGTAATCCTGTGAGCTGCTCTACCATCCTGCCGCCCCACCCATAGGAGCCGATAATTGAAGCGAATTTTGTTTTCGGCCTAAGCGCATTTGCCAAAATTGCAGCATAAGCAGCCGCCGGGTGTGCACCCGTCAAAACCGTCGGAGAGCCAAGCACAATTGTCGCTGCATCGACAAGCGATATCGCCAGTTTGCCAATATCAGTTGACGAAAGTTTGAATTGCTTAACTGTTATACCTCTTTCAATCAAAGCGCCTGCAAAATACTCAACCATTTTCCTTGTGCTGTCGTGCATGGAGACATACGGCAGCACAACTTCATTTTTTACCT
>DATLBB010000175.1:0-11910 GCA_035527155.1 Sedimentisphaerales bacterium | reverse complement strand
ATGCTGAATGGCCGAATGAATTGTCTGCATCGCTTTGATTATGTCACCTTTCTTCAAATCGCCGTAATCTCCACTTTCGAGCAATTCCTCAAGCGCTTCGTACGCCGCCCATTCTTTTTCTAAAGCAGCATCAATCCTTTCCAGTGCCTCAAACTTCTTAGTAATCGCCTCCTCAATCCTCGCAACAGCAATTTCATATGGTGTCGGGGGTGTCGGGGGTATAGTTTCGTATGCCCCAATATCGAACTCCGGCAATTCACCATTGTTGTCCACGTCCGGAAAATCAATTGGTCGTATTTGGCCTTCGATATCAGTATAAACACCCGCATCCATACCGGCGTCGATACACGGTGACTCATCAGACAAATAATAATCGCGTGCATACAGGTCGGGATTTGAGGCATCGACAAACAACGGGTCAGCATCGATGTTTCCGCCCCCATCGATAACAGAACTGCCACTTCGGTTAACCACTTTAGGGCCGTTCCATCCACCGTCGATATCGCAATAACTGATCGTGGGATGACAGTCAATGTTATTGTCTATCTCATCTCCTGTAGACGCATTATTCCCCCAGAAAATGCAGTTAGTGATAATCGGCGAAGCGTACGGGGCGTTACAAATCGCACCTCCGTAGTGAGTTGAGTTTCCATTGAAGGTGCAGTTAATTATAGTCGGCGAGCTGCGGTCGTTTCTGATTGCACCGCCTGACTCGAGGGCTGTATTTCCCACAAACAGACAATTCACAATCGTTGGTGAAATATCGCCTCCGCTGAATATCGCTCCCCCATCGGCGGAGGAATTATAGCAAACATTTTCAATGAACACACACCCACTTACCAAAGCAGCACTGTTGCTAAAAAGTGCAGCTCCCGCATGGTCTCCGGCCCTGTTTTCTTTGAATGTACAGTTCTCAATCACAGGCGATGATACGCCTACATCTATTGCACCACCGTCATGCTCTGCTGAGTTCGCCAGGAATATACAGTCTTTGATTGTAGGGCTGCTATTTTCAAAACTTATTCCACCGCCGTTATAAGACGAACCTCTCGTAATTGTAAAACCCTCCACTGTGGAGTTCTGGTTTTCACCAGTGTGGAAATAGAATGCAGGTCCATCGTTTTCGCAATCAATGGTAGTAAACTCCGGGCCATTTACTGAGCGAACTGTTATTGTACGTCCCGCAAAATCGAGGTTTTTGTTCCCCGTTCCAGTATAGGTGCCGTCGGCGACAATAATTACATCACCATCCACAGCGGCGTCAACAGCGGCCTGAATCGTAAGGTATTCGTCCGGCACAAGTAATTCATCCGCCAAAACTTGTCCACACAGAGCCAACAGACCAACCAGTGCCACAAAAAACATTTTCGCATTCATAATTTGTACCTCCAAATTAAAATAACTTTTTCTAATTGTTGCTCCGCGCAATCAAAGCAAAACAAGCACAAAGGTTCATCTCGGACTATTCCTCTGGTGATGCAGATACTCTTCAGGTGCTTCAGCCCACTATTATCTATAATCATAGACATTAACTGCTGAAAGTCAACTGAATTTTTGTTTTGCCTTTTTTGTAGCCTTTTTTCGCTCGAAATGAGTCCACTTCCCCACCACTTTGGGTGTGCACATTCAGTGATTTTCCCTGGATTTCCCGCAAATTCGGCTCTTAACTGCACGCGTCGGTGTTTAGAACCTCATTGTAGCAGTTTAAGTACTGCTGGGCTATTTTTTTCCAGTTGAATTGCTGTTCTGCCCGCTTTAGAGCATGCTCTCCCAGTTGCCGTCGAAGGTCGTCTGACTCAATCAGCTTCAGCAGCATTTTGCGGATACCTTCGGTGTCCCTCGGCTCGACAAGTAATCCCGCCTTTCCCACGACTTCGGGACAGCCGCCTGCTGTGCTGGTGATTATCGCCATTCCCGAAGCCAGTGCCTCTAATAATACGGACGGGAAGTTCTCAGCTTCAGACGGGAAAATAAATATCGAGCTTTTTTTGAACAGCTCATAGAAATCTGGTTGGCTTTTGTCAAGCCAGCCCCAGAATTTAATAGGTGTTTTAGAGTCCTCTGCCAGTCGTTTTAGCTCAGAGAGATATGGGCCCTGACCAATGATATTTACCTGCCAATCCAATTCCATACTCTTTATAGCTTCGATGGCGTATTGGAATCCTTTGAACTGAAAAATCCGGCTGCACATTAAGATACTTTTGTTTTTATCCCCTGGTTTGAATTGGTCTGTATCAATTCCGTTATGAATTACTTTCACCTTTGCATCCGAGCAATTTTCAAGTATTTTCTCTTTCAGTGTTCCGCTCGGTGAAGTCAGAAGGAGACAGCTACGGGCCAGAAATCGCCATGCAGGTTTAATAAGCTTATGGACCATTCCGAATCTGTCAGGATTATGTTCCGGCACGTCTGTTCCGTGACAGGTGATGATAAAAGGTATGCCTGTAAATTTGCTTACGAGCCAAGCGAGGGGGCCGCCGGGGACAATAAAATGGCAGTGGATGATGTCGTATTTTTCCCTTTTGGTCAGCCTGATAGTTTTAATCAAAGCGCCCGGCACGTATGTCGCCAATTCGTGTGCATAGCAAATGTTTGGTCTTTTTCGAATTGCCGGTGTTCTGTAAATATTTACTCCGTCTACCGTCTCAAATCGAGGCAGGTCGCGATATCGCATTGTTACCACGTCCACCTGATGGCCCATCTGAACGAGTTGTTTAGACAGTTCAAAGGTAATCGGGCTTGCGCCGCCGCCTACGGGGGGGAACTCGTGATTTAGCATAAGTATTTTCATTGTTTTATTTTCTCAGCAATTACATACAGATTCGTCTGCAGGGCAAGAGGCATACGGCGAAAATTTATATACTTGAAGATATTGCCTACAGGTCCAAGCTTTTTGAACTTCTTTATAGCGAATTCGTTTATAGGATTCATCTTGACAAATCGTGCCTCGAATCCATGCCTGGGCAACCGCAGCCTCCTCCCTACTTTTGTAGCTGATTCAAACGTTAAATTTGGGTTTTTACCACGATTTCGCTACAACCAACAATTGCCCATCAAGCAGTATACTCCACAATCTTTCTACGGTCTCAAAAAAAGCCTAAAAATGATAAGTACGATGCTCACTTTGACGAAGACCGCTCACTTTTTCTAATCGCCAGTGAAAGAGTCGGCAAAATAACTACACCTGATACAAGATAGATGATCTTAAAGACATATTTCATAATTCTTTGAATATACTTGGCTTTGGGATATTTATTGGTAATGCTGACGGCATATCCTGCATACCAAAGATCGATCCGGTCACGAAACCCAAAACGATTCGGCTTTAATAGAACGGGGTGCCCATTGCCACTCTCATCCCGCAATATGCCCATAATTTCTCTCACGCTGCTGCCGCGTATACCTCGTCTCAGAAGAGATTCCCAACTGTCATCCCGACGGAGGCGTTTAGAAAATCGACACGCAACCGCATGTGCAAATCTATCAGGCAAATAATTAATGAAAGGTAATTGTGAAGTATGTCCTTCAAAAGGAAAGTATCGATATGGTGTCTGGTCTATAAATAAAACGCCTCCTGGTTTTAAAACCGACCAAAGTTGATGTAATATAACTTTTCGCTCATTAGGCAGAAGATGTTCAAAAACCGCACTTAAAATGACAAAATCAAATTCGCCAATATTCTCAGGAAGTTCCTTACCACTTGGAGAGGCTAAAAATTCCACATGTTTGAACCCATAGTGCCGTGCCCTTAACTTAGCAATGGAAAGCAGATCGCTGCTAAGCTCAACGCCCACAATGCGTGTTGTGGGGAACATCCTTGCAAGAATCATGGTGGACGCCGCACAACCACACCCAAAATCCAGCAACCTTTTATGCGCAAAGGATTCGTCATCAACGTACCCTAAGATGTTTTTCTCAAGACAAATCTGTGCATATGACGGGTCCTCCTCCCGCCGAATCTCGTCACATAAATAAATGGGCCCCTTTACACGAAGGATCTGTTCAATCAATTCTCTCGGATAAGATGTCTCACAACTTCCGAATGGGATCGAGATTGACTCATCCAGGGGACATACGCTTACACGTCTCTTGGCGTTGGGCAACTCTTCAACTTCTATTTTAGCGTTGGGATGTTCCAAACAGATTGACATTAGTTTATTTCCTGCGTTTTTCACTTCTCCACGTCGTTTTTCAAGTTTCTCAAATTTGCCCTACAAAAAGCGAACACCAATTGAAATTGTCCTATTTTACAAAGTCCGGCTCAAATTGTCACCTTTGTTGCTTAATCCATTGCTGACCAGGTTGTTGTTGACTGCGAATTTCCTGAGCATACAAAGGTGTGCCTTACCCGCTCCGCCCCCAATCGGCGGAAATTCGTAATTGAGCATTAGTATTTTCATTATGCCGCTGTGAAAGTAATAGCCTTGCCTTTACTTCTTGTTAGTCTCTCTTTTTATGGGCGATAACATACATATTCGGCTGCAGGATAAGAGGTACGCGGCCAAAATTTATATGCTTGAAGATATTGCCTATGGGTCCGAACTTTTTTAATTTCTTTAGAGTAAATTCATTTATAGGGTTCATTTTGACAAATCGAGCTTCGAATCCATGCCTGGATAATCGCCGCCTCAATTGGCCGGGTGAATGCAGTGAAGGGTGGTAGTGTCGCCATCGCAGTGTTCTCGTCTG
Organism: Sedimentisphaerales bacterium; assembly: GCA_035527155.1. Taxonomy (GTDB): domain Bacteria; phylum Planctomycetota; class Phycisphaerae; order Sedimentisphaerales; family Anaerobacaceae; genus CS2-K091. The sequence goes on along the minus strand of DATLBB010000175.1, from coordinate 7,221 downwards.
CAGCGTCTCAAAGATAATATTGCTGTACTTGTTTGGTGTCTGGAACAGGTAGTAGCCGCCCGCACGAAGGACACGAAAGACCTCGCTTATATGTCTTTCAACCTGGGCAATATGCTCGAGCAAATCAAAGCTCAACACAATATCAAAAGTCTCATTTTCAAAATGTAGTTCTTCTGCCGCCTGCACGTCGAGTTTGATGTCGCCGTATTTTTTAAGACCGTAAGTAATCGCCTCGCGTGATATGTCTCTGCCTATAATATCATGTCCCTGCCTGGTCAGCTCGAACACTATGCTGCCGATACCGCAGCCGATTTCTAAAATCTTATGATTTGGCTGTAGCAGATTTGTTTTTGCAAGGAATTCCAGATTCGTCTGCAGGTTCCCAAATTCTTCCTTGCCTGCCTCAAGTCCACTGCGCCAGGATTTATCATAGACTTCTTGTTGCTTTTTAAGGTCCTTATCCATCCACCTTATCAGGCCTTTTGTTACCCGGTAATGCTTTGTGTGTCTATTTCCGCTCGAAAAGGACATTCTCTCCGAACACCCTGTGGACAAGCCGACCGTCTCTTGTTCTTACATATTGACTGAATTCTGCAATCTGGTAGTTATTCATAACGAATTCTCTTAACGGCTTCATCGCCTCATATCGAAGAGCCTCGTCGGGCTCGATTCTCTCTCGCAGAATTTCTGAATACGCTGCATCATATCTATCTATTATCAGTTTATTGGCTGGTAAAAAGCCGGCTTCTTTCATACCCATAAACCCTTTCGGCAGTATTGGCCATAATTCCAAAGGCGGCCTGTTCCACGGAAAGTGACTCTTATGAGTATCAACCATAAACTTGGGCGGCTCCTTCTCGAACGCGCTCAATATTTCGGCAACTCTATTCGAGAGTGCTGTTGGGGACAGCGTATGCATTGTCCCTTCAAACGCCTGCGGCACGGAACTCAATCTCTGTGCCTGTACATATATTCCCGGCACCCAGCCCCAGACGTAGATTGTATCACTGTCGGTGGAATTGTTGCGTATGTACTCACCCGCAACTTCCCAGTAACCTCTTGCTCCTTTTGCCACCTCTTTGAACTTCTGGGCATAACCTCTACGTTTTTCCGGCTCGCCGGTGGCCGGATTGGTGTAAATGACATTGGAGTGCGGGCTTCTTGCTATGCCGAAGAATATGTGCCACGACATTCCTATCATAACAAGCAGGCCTGTAACACCAACGACCTTCCATACGTTCTTATTTACAGGGTTTGCGAGCAGTTCGGTATAGGCGGCAATCAAGTATCCGCCTAACATTGCGGCCGACGCGTTCAACGGCAGATAATACTGCTCATAAGAACGCGGACTGACACACACAAATCCCATATCAAGCAGCCACCACACTGTGAAAAGCAGCACGAAGCGGTCGCAGCTTCTTTTCTTCTTTTTTTCCGCCGATACCGCCCTGCGAATCAGCCGCACAATTCTTACTGCAATTGCGCCCGCTGCCAGTGCTATCGGCAGTATCAACAGCTTATAATAGCGCAGCACCCTGCGTCCTACTTCTTTTCTCTCTTCGACCCCCAGTGCCTGCCAGCTTTTATAAACATATCCCGGCAGCAACTTTGCCAGCAACCCTTTCTCCTCCTGAGGTTTGTCTGGAGCCGCACTCTCATCGGTCTCAGATTCCGCCGGGTTGTCCTCGGCACCTTTCTGAGAGCCTGCAAACGATGAGACTATTGGCTTCCATACGAACGAATATGGTAACGCCTGGCCACCGTGCCAGATCAGCAGCCAAACATATACAGGTGCTATTACAATCACTGCACCTGCAGCTAACAGCCCTATGTCTGAGGCGGTTTGTTTCCAGCTTCTGTGTTTGAGCACGGGTTGTGCCAGTACGAATAAACCGATTGCGGCCAAAGCTGAGGCCCCTGTTTGCTTGAACAAAGGGGCCCAGATTGCGAACGCACCGGCCAAAGCGGCCCACCACCATCTGCCGCCAAGTTGTCGGAACACAAAACAGCTCATTGCCATCACTATAAAGGCTATCATGTGCTGTTCTTTGACGTTGCCGAACTTTGCGATAAGCGGTGCAGACAGATAAACTGATGCTACTATCACACTCACGGCGGCAGGCAGCGTTCCGAAGAGCTTGCGGAGCGCGATAAACATTAGTATCAATGCCGCTGCCTGCAAAATTCCCTGTATGAGTTTCGGCCCCGTTTCACTAAATCCGCACAACGATACTCCCATGATATTGACCAGCAGTGTCCCCATCTGGGCGCTGGGTCTTTCGTCGGTGCCGATTGTTGCGCCGCGCAGTATCTTTTCCGCTGAGTACACGTATGCGCCGCTGTCGTAAGGCCCGGGCTGGTTAAACTCAAAGTATTTTCCCAGAACGAACGGTATTGCCGCCAGGATTGCAATTATTGCCAAAACCACAAATTTCTTTTTGCTTTCCTGTTGGATTTCCGTTTTGCCGCTTTTTGCAACATGGTGTGTGTGTTTAGCGGGGACAGGAGGTTTATGGATATGTGGTTTTACCTGCCTTCTTGAGTGTCTGTTCTTTCGGCCGGATTTGTTCATTTTTCGTCTCCGGTGTTGTCGGCGCCTCTGGCAGGCGATTCGAGGATTTCTTTGATGACGTAAGTTGGGCGATTTTGTGATTCGTGATATGTTCGCACCATAAGCTCGGCGAGCAGGCCCATCAGGATGAACTGAATGGTGGTAGTAATCAACACGGCTGTTAATACCAACAGAGGATTTCTGTTCATAGAAAAATTGTGCACGCATTTCTGGTAGAGCACTACCAGGCCTGAAGCAAGCGCGCCGAGCGCAGTTGCCAGACCGAGACCACCAAAGATGTAGATTGGCTTTGTGGAGAATGAGCCGAGGAACTTGACGGTAATCAGGTCTAATACCACTTTCAATGTGCGGCCCAGCCCGTATTTAGCGGCGCCGGCGGTCCTCGGCCTGTGGTTGACTACCATTTCGGCGATTCTGGCTCCGCTCCAGCTTGCAAGGGCCGGGATGAACCGGTGCATTTCGCCGTAGAGTTTTGTTTCAGCTAAGACTTCCCTGCGGTAGACTTTAAGGGTACAGCCGAAGTCGTGAAGTTTGACGCGTGTAATTGCAGCGATTAGCCAGTTTGCGATTTTTGAGGGAATCAGCCTGGTGATGGCGTTGTCGTGTCTCTTTTTTCTCCAGCCGCTGACAACATCGAATCCTTCGTGGAGTTTCTCAATCATTTTAGGTATATCTGCCGGGTCGTTTTGCAAATCAGCGTCGATTGCCACGATAATTTTGCCTCGTGCGTGGGCGAAACCGGCGGCCAGCGCCGCGGTCTGGCCGAAGTTTTTGCGAAACCGAATGACGCGGACTTTGTTGTCGGACTTTTGCAGCTCGCTTAATATGGTGAAGCTGTCATCGCTGCTGCCGTCGTCTATGAATATTATTTCGTAGTTGTGTTCATTGGTTAAAGTTTGTGTGATTTGTTCGTAGAGTGGGCTGATATTGTCCTGCTCATTCAGCAGCGGTATGACTACCGACACTTCGGGACTATTTTTGTCCATACTCGACTCCGTATAAATCAACTTTGCCGCTCTATAATAAGCGTTAAGCCTTTTATTTGCAACCCCCGCCGTTTTGCTTCGCAAAAACGAAGCAGCGGGGGCAAAATCGTTCCCCTTAAATATCGGCTGTAAAGCCGTGTTTGAGCAGCTAAAATCGGCCTGAAATGACAAAATTCGTATCTCCCGGCTGCGCCGTAGGCTTCGCCGAAGGCGAGCGTGCAGCGTGAAGTGTGGAAAGGATGATAAATCGCAGATTCAATCATCAAGCAGTAGTTTATCGCACCGTAATGTTGATTGTCCTTGCTCTTTTCGGCCTATAGAGTAAGATGGCATACCACAATGGAGCATAACGGACAGTTTGTGAATCACCGTGAGTATGGAAGGAGTTAATATGAATTCCGCAGAACGACACTTGAAGCTGCTGCTTCGAGTCGTTGGTATCACGTCCCTGCCGGCCATCGTGGCTGTTTTTATGCCGCACTCCTGGCTGGTGCGGGGCGCAGAGCTTGCCGAGCCAGGTACTCCGGTGCTGGTTCTTGTCTCCTACCTGGCCCGGCTGCTGTCGGCGTTCTACGTGCTCTTAGGCGGAATGATGGTTGTCTTCTCCACCGACGTTCGTCGCTATGCCGGCCCCATCCGTTTAGTCGCCCTGTGGTCGCTGATGGCGGTTGTCGGATTTCTGATATATGGTGCCCCCGCCCTTGCCAAAGGCGGCTTCGGCTGGTTTATCTGGTTTGTCGCCGGCGACGTCGCCTTCGGCTTTGCTTTAGCTGTCGCCATTCTCCTGTTGCAATGGCGAATCGCCGAACAAGACAACAGACAGGCCCCGGATGAAAATTGAGCCACAAGGAAATTGAAGAAAATGGAAGGAAGACAAATATGCGAAATCAGACAAGAAGAGAATTTCTGAAGGCGATAGGTCTTGCAGCGGCTTCAGCGCCGGTGGTATCTATCTTACAGGGCTGCGCGAGTGCAGGCCAAACGGGACGGGCGGGAAGCAAGCGGCCTAACATTGTCGTTATCATCAGCGACGATATGGGATATGCCGATATCGGATGCCACGGGTGCAGGGACATCGCGACGCCGAACATTGATTCGGTCGCGCGGAAAGGTATTCGTTTTACAAACGGGTACATCTCGTGTCCTGTGTGCAGCCCGACGCGTGCCGGGCTGATAACCGGCCGATACCAGCAGCGGTTTGGGCACGAGTATAACACCGGTCCGCCGCCCGGAGGCCAGAGAGAGCACGTCGGCCTGCCGCTGACAGAGGTTACGATTGCCGACGTCCTCAAATCCGCCGGCTATGTTACCGGCGCGGTAGGTAAGTGGCACCTTGGATTGGCGCCACATTTCCATCCCTGCAAACGCGGCTTTGACGAATTCTTCGGTTTCCTCCACGGAAACCACTCTTTTATTGACGCGGGCCTGGGGACATTCAATCCCATCCTGCGCGGGACCGAGCCGGTCGACGAGAAAGAGTACCTCACCGATGCCTTCTCGCGCGAAGCGGTCGCATTCGTCGAGCGCCACCACGACGAGCCCTTCTTCCTTTATCTTGCGTATAACGCCGTGCACACGCCGATGCAGGCGCCCGAGCGTTACAAGGACAGTTTCAAACACATCGCCAATTCGAAGCGTCGCATCTATGCCGGAATGTTGACCGCTATGGACGAAGGCATCGGCAAGGTGTTGGCGAAGCTGCGAAAATTGGGTCTGGAAAAAGATACTCTGCTCTTTTTCGTCAACGATAACGGCGGACCAACTCAGGCAAACGCCTCTCGCAATGACCCGCTGCGTGCTACCAAGGGTACAATGTATGAAGGCGGTGTCCGCGTCCCCTTTATGGTCCAGTGGCCTGGCCGCTTAAAGGCCGGCCGTGTTTACCACAATCCGGTCATTGCGCTCGATATTCTTCCAACTGCCGCCGCAGCCGCAGGAGCGTCCCTTCCCGGAGACCACAAACTGGACGGCGTAAATCTGCTGCCCTATCTGACCGGCAAGAAGAAAACGCTTCCTCACCGAACTCTCTGCTGGCGGAGTGGCCGGAACCACGCTGTAAGGAAACAAAACTTCAAACTCGTAAAGATGGGCGATGAGACAGGGCTGTTTGACTTGTCTTCGGATGTTGGCGAGAGCAAGGACTTGAAAGCAGAAAAGCCGGACGTTCTAAAAGAAATGCAAGATGCCTACGAGCGGTGGAACTCGCAGATGATAGAGCCGGTCTGGACGATACAGCGGAGAAAACGGAGGACGACAAAGAAAAAGAAGAAGACCTGAATCGTTGCTACTCGATTTTGATGGTTCAGGACGGAAGCAATTTTTATAAGGAGGTTGGTATGACGAATTATAACAAGACGCGGTTTTTTTATATTGTATTGGTGACGTTGCTGCTAAGCCGGCCGAGTTTATTTGCAAAGCAGGAGCGAATTGTCGTTCGTCCCAAGGACAGCGGAGCGGCCCTTGAGAATCCGGGGATGGGATGGGGCTTTCATTATTACTCCAACATCCCGACCAATTACGGCTCGAAGCTTGCACCATCGGACACGCTGGACGATTTCCCCGGCCTGACCCACATCTATCTTCGCATACCGTGGTCATACGTTGAGCCGCGGGAGGGCAGGTTCAACTGGTCGGTCGTTGATACACCGGCCCATCGATGGATACAAAAGGGAAAACAGATAGCGTTCCGTATTTCCTGTTGTGAGTCGTGGATGCGTTACGCTACACCCGAATGGGTGGAAAAGGCGGGTGCGAAAGGCTATAATTTCACGGTCGGCAAAGGCGTGGATGCAGGTGGGCCGTTCTGGGAGCCTGACTATGATAACCCCGTTTTCCTGGAGAAGCTGGATAATTTTTTAGCTGCTTTTGCAGCACGTTATGACGGGAGCCCGGATGTGGCCTTTATTGATATAGGCTCATTCGGCGTCTGGGGAGAGGGACATACTTATCACAGCACGAAGCTGCCATACTCGACCGAAACCATCCGCAGGCATATCGACCTGCACCTCAAGCACTTCAAGAAGACACTGCTGGCGGCCAACGATGATTTTGTCAGTCACGGCAGAGGCCCAGCCAGTATAGAATACGCGTGTAAGCGAGGCCTTACCCTGCGGGACGACAGCGTACTTGTCCAGCCTGAGCCAAGGGCATATTTCCACGCCGACCTTGCGCAGATGTTCTGGCCGAAAGTGCCGGTCGTTTTAGAGTGCGAACACTTCGGCTCATCGAAAAGAAGAGGGGCCTGGCAGGACGGATCTTTGTATTTGCAGGCAGTCGAAGACTATCACGCCAGCTTTGCGTCGATTCATTGGTGGCCGCGGGAATTTATGGAGGCAAATCGTGATTTAATCAGGCGGATAAACCTTCGGCTCGGCTACCGGCTTCAATTGGTCGAGGCATCCTGGCCGAGCGAAGTTGGTCTGGATTCGACTTTTCAGTTCTGGGCCAAGTGGCGCAATGCCGGCGTCGCGCCATGTTTGCCCGGCGGTCATCCTGCCATAACTTTGAAAGATTCCAAAGGCGGTATCGTGGGTGTCTTCGTTGACGAGCAATTTGATGTTCGGTCTTTGCCGGTTGGTCCTGCCGGTAAGGTAGAAATTGTCAATCAAGTGATGGCCTTTCCTCTCTCGCCGCTATTGCATTCAGGTTACAGGCCGGGCATTC